>JANNTZ010000258.1:0-20760 GCA_031394595.1 Acidobacteriota bacterium | reverse complement strand
ACCACCGTCGCGGCGAAGGCAGCGGTCAGCGCGAAGCAGGCCGCCATCGTCGCGGCGATGAGGATTGCGGCTGCCAGAGGGCGGACAGATGACCGGGTCATGGGTCTGGTGCCCCTCGTCGCTCGGCTGACGTCGCTGATGACCCTGACGCTCAGCGCCGCCGCCTCGGCACGATGACGCAGTCGGAGGCGCTGAACGCCTCGCCGCCGACGATCTGGCCGCGGATCTCTCCCGGCGGGAACAGGTCGGAATGGAGGTTGACGTAGGTGAGGCCGTCAATCATCCCCTGCACGCGGGCCGGGTCGAGAGTCCCGCCGCCGGTGATCGTGCCGGCGCGGTTGCCGATCTCGACCAGCGGGACGATCACGGGGGCGTTGGTGTTGGACTGCGCCAGCCCGTGGATGTGGGCGGCGCTGGTGATGCCGCTCATCCCCTCGTAGGTGCAGCCGACGGCGACGTTGCCGGAGGCCGGGTCGAGCGTTGCGGTGCAGGCGCCCCGGCCGAGGGTGTTCCGGGCCGGATTCTCCCGGGATCCATCCATCCCGAACTCGAACCGGTAGAGGCCGGAGTCGGTGAGCGGATGCCGGTTCCCCGTGACGGTGAGAGTCTCGAAGGCGCTTCCGAGCGAGGCCTCAAGTCTGAGGGTCGAGAGGACCTCCTGGTTGTCGAAGTGGAGGAGGAGGTCGGGTATGCCGTCGGGCCCGAACTCCCTGCATCCGCAGACCCCCTCGTCACCCGGGCCGCCAATGTCGTCGACGCGGGTCCGGAGGGGAGCGACCGACGCGGCGACGATCTGGCCGCGGATCTCCCCGCCGGGATTCCGGGTCGAGTGGATGTTAATGTAGGAAAGACCGGCCAGGATGATCCGTTCCTGGTCGTCGGTGACCGCGGCGCAGTAGTTGGTGAAGTTCCCGGGACCGGGAAGGCCGATCAGGACCCCCGCGTTCTGTTCGGGGGTCGCCGGCCCGTGGATGTGCTGCACCGTCTGTTCGCCGATCAGCCCTTCGAACGTCAGGTCGAGGCAGATCAGGTTGGCATCGGTGTTGAGGGTCGCGCGGGCCCGGCCGGTCCCCGTGCTGCCGGTGGCCACCCCGTCGAGCGTGGCGGCGAGAGCGTGGACTGGCCGCGCCCGTTCGAGCCGCAGCGCCGCCACGTCGATCGTGGTCACGTCGAAATGTTCGGTCCCGAGGATCGCCGCCGGCAGCACCCCGTTGGCCACGCGGCTGAGCCGGTTCGGACAGGCCCCAGGCCGGATGTCGAGCACCGGGTTGACCACCTCGACCAGCCGCTGCACGACGCCGGTGTTGCCGGTCGGCGCGAGGGCCGTGGACCCCATGGCGTACACTTCGCGGTCCTCGTCTTCGCCGAACCCTTTCAGGAACCGGCCGTAGGGCGCGTCCTCGGCGCCGTTCACGAATTCCCGGATCGTGACCCCGGGCGCGGCTGGTCCATCGAGGTAGTAAAGACGACCACCGGGCGAGCCGAAGGCGTTGCTGAAGTCGCCGAAGAGGTACTTCCCGGCCAGACCAGGGGAGCGGGCCCCGCGGTACACGTACCCGCCGATGACCGAGATGCCGCCGTCGGCGTGCGAGTAGTCGGCGATCGGTTCGATGAACGGCTCCCCGAGCGGGCCGGTCGAACTGCAGACCTCCGGCGGGGTGCGCGGATTGAAGGGGTCGAAGCAGTGCGCACCCTCCCGGATGACCCAGCCGTAGTTCCCGCCCTTCTCGATGAGGTCAACCTCCTCGAACAGGTTCTGCCCGACGTCGGCAAGGATCAGGCTGCCGTCGCCGTCCGGCGCATCGTCGAACGCGAAACGGAACGGGTTGCGCAGCCCGTAGGCGTAGATTTCATCCAGGCCGTCCCGCCCGACAAACGGATTGTCGGCGGGGATGGCGTACTGGAGCGGCGCCGCCGGCTGGGCGTCGACGTCGATGCGCAACATCTTGCCGAGCGGCGTGTGGATGTTCTGGCCGTTGCCGAACGGACCGTGCGAGGGCGGGTTGTCGGCCAGGCCGTCGTGGGCGCCGCCGCCGTCTCCCAGGCTGAAGTACAGGTACCCGTCGGGCCCGAACGCCACCGTCCCGGCGTTGTGGTTGAACTGCGGCTTGTCGACCCGGAACAGGATCCGTCCGGCAGGATTGGCGATGTCGGGATTTGCCGTGACGCCGAACTCGGCGAGGATCTCCTCGTGACAGCCCCGGGAGGTGCCGAAGCAGGGTTCCCCCGCGACGCCGGCGCGGGGCGCGCTGTGGCGCACGAAGAAGCGTCCGTTGTGGACATAGTCCGGGTGGAAGGCCAGCCCCAGCAAACCGCGTTCGTCGAAGCCCGGGTTCAGAGCCGGGATCCGATCGCGCAGGTCCAGAAACGGCGTGGCCAACAGGACGCCATTCTTGACGATCCGGATCAGACCGGCCTGGTCGACGATGAACAGCCGCCCCGATCCGTCGCCAGCGTGGGTCAGGTGCTCGGGACCGGTCAACCCCGCGGCCACCATCTCGAGTTTGAGGGTGACCTCTCCTTTCTCGATCGCCGCGAAAGTCACGGTCGCGAGCATCACCAGGGCGGCGACACCGACGACCACTGCCGGGAGCCTGCTGGATACACTTCGCCGGGGGCGAACGCTTCGCCTGGTCCTGGTCATGGGTTTCTCCCTCAGAGAATGTTGGTCGATTGCATGCTAAATTTACCTACATCCTGAGCCGTGGGAAGCACAATGAAGGTTATGTTTCGGTAAGCGGCAGGTAAGCGAGGCGCCGACCGGAGAGACCGTGGGCCCGAAAGCACCGATCCTCTTCCCGCCCTTCTCTCTCGACGCCGCCGACCAGAGACTGTGGCGCGGCAGGCGGGAGATTCGGCTGACGCCGAAAGCGTTCGCCGTCCTGCACTTACTGGTGATGCACGCCGGCCGTCTGGTGACCAAGACCGAGTTCCTGGAGGCCCTCTGGGCCGGAACGCACGTCCAGGACGCGGTGCTGAAGGTCTGCATTCGGGAGATCCGCAAGGCCTTGAACGATCCTGCCCGGGCCCCGCGCTTCATCGAGACGGCGCCCCGCAGGGGATATCGCTTCATCGGCAAGATCGGACGGACCGGCCACAGCCCGGGTGGCGGCCGGGCCCGCACGATCGGCTGCGTCGGTCGGGAGGCGGAGCGGGGACAGTTGCGGGCCTGGCTGGAGAAAGCCCTTCAGGGAGATCGCCAGGTCGTCTTCATCACCGGGGAAGCCGGCATCGGCAAGACCGCGGTCGTCGAGGCCTTCCTCGACCAGGCGGCCGGAGACCCGATCATCCGCGTCGCCCGCGGTTCCTGCCTGGAGCAGTACGGCGCCGGAGAGCCCTATCTGCCGATCCTGGAGGCGCTCGGCCGCATGTCGCGCGATGCGGGTGGCGCCGGCCTTGCGACCCTGCTCCGGCGCCACGCCCCGACCTGGCTCGCCCAGATGCCCGCCTTGATCGGCGATGACGACCGGGAAGAGCTGCGCCGGGAGATCATCGGGGCGACCAAGGAAAGGATGCTGAGGGAGATGGCCGAGGCGATGGAGGCGCTGGCGATGGAGGCGCCGCTCGTCCTCGTGGTGGAGGACCTCCACTGGGCCGACTATTCCACGCTCGACCTGGTCTCCTCGCTGGCACGGCGGCGCGGGCCGGCGCGTCTGCTGCTGATCGGGACCTACCGTCCGGCGGAGGTGCTGCTCATCCATCACCCGCTGGAAGCGGTCAAGCAGGAGCTCCTCATGCGCCGTCGGTGCCACGAGCTGCGGCTGGATTATCTGCACCCCGGGGCAGTCGCCGAGTACCTGGCGCTGCGTTTCCCCGGCACGCGGCGGCGCGAAGAGTTGGCGCAATCGATCCACCGGCGGAGCGGCGGCAACCCGCTGTTCATGGTGAACGTCGTCGATTTGCTGGTGGCGCGGAAACTCCTCGGCGCGTCGGCGGCGGGCGCTGTCCTGAAAACGGTGCTCCGGGAGGTGGAGACCGGCATGCCGGAGAACCTCCGGCAGATGATCGCCATGCAGGTCGATCGGCTGCCGCCCGCCGAACAGAGGCTTTTGGAGTCCGCCAGCGTCGCGGGACTCGAATTCTCGGCGATCGCGGTCGCCGCCGGACTGGAGACCGAAACCCCGGTGACCGAGGAGGCCTGCGAGGCGCTGGCCCGCCGGGGGCAGTTCCTGCACCCCGCCGGCGAGGGCAATCTCCCCGACGGCACGGTGGCGGCCCGCTACGCCTTCATCCATCCTCTTTATCAGAACGTCCTCTACCACCGGATCGCGCCGGGCCGGCGTTTCCTGTTGCACCAGCGGATCGCCGAGCGCGGGATCGCCGTTTACGGCAGCCGGGTCGGGGAGATTGCCGGCGAGCTGGCGGTTCACTTCGAGCAGGCCCGGGACCACCGGGGCGCGATCCACCACCTCCGCGCCGCGGCCGGCAACGCGGCGCGGCGATCCGCCAACCGCGAGGCGATCGGCCACCTGACACGGGCGCACGGTCTGGTCAACCACCTGCCCGCGTCCGAGCGTGGGGCTCTCCAGATCGCGATCCTGGAGCAAGTGGGCATGGTGCGGCGTTCCATGGGGGACATGCACGGCGCGGCCGACGATTTCGAGGCCCTCGTCGCGCTCGCCCGGGAGCAGGGGCGGGCTGACGCGGAAGCGCGTGGCCTGTTCTACCTCGGCAGCGCCCTGTCATGGTTCGATCGGCCCCGCTTCGAGGCGGCCGCCGGGCAGGCGATGGACCTCGCCGGCCGGGTCGAGGATCCGCTGCTTCGTGCGCATGCGCGGGGCTACGCGGCCTACTGGAATCTCCTGCTCCGGGGGGCCAGGGCGGAGGAGATCGATGCCCCCGCCGCCGCCATCGACGCGGCCCGCCACGCGGGGGACCGGTTGTTGCTCGGCCAGCACCTGGCCCGCGCTTCGTATTTCCAGTGTCTGCGGACCGATTACCGCGCCGGCTGCGAGGCGGCCCGCGAAGGGATGGAGTTGTCCCTCGAAGTCGGTGACGGGTTCGACTACCTGCTTTGCCATTTTTTCCTGGCTTGGGGGCTGTTGCACCGGGGAGAGTGGGGAGACGCCCTGAGCGCCCTCGAGAAAGGCGTGCAACTGGCGGAGCGCAACGATCATCAGCTCTGGGCGACGCTCTTCCGCCTGGAGGAGGCCCTGCTCTACGTGCGGACCTTCCACTTCGAGGCGGCGCGGCGCCTGTGCGAACAGGCTCTGAAGAAGGCCCGTGAAGCGGATCATCCCCACAGCCAACTGGTCAGCCAGGTGTTGCTCGGGACCGCCTATCTCGGTCTCGAACGCCACGACCGGGCCCGGCACTGCCTGGATGAAGTCGCCGACACCCGGACACGCGCCCGCATCCTGATGGATAGAAACTGGCAGATGCCGCTGGGACTCTGTCTCGGCGAACTGGCGCTGGCTGGTGGCGATTGTGCCCGGGCGCGGGAGGAGGCGGACCAGGTCGGCGCCCAGGCCGATGCTTGCGGCGAGCGCACGTATCGATCCTTGGCCTTGATGATGCATGCCTGTGCTTCTGAGAAGGAGGGGGACCTGCCACGTGCCGCGGAGGAGATCACCGCCGCCCTCGGGCCGCTCGAAGGGGTCGAGGCCCCGATGGCGGAATGGCAGGTCTGCGCCGCCGCGGCCCGCATCTACGAGACCGGCGGCCGGTCGGCGGAAGCGGCCGCCTGCAGGTCGAGAAGCTCGCGGTCCATCGAGCGTCTGGCCGGGTCCCTGGCGGCGACACCGGATCTGCGCCGATCGTTCCTCCGATCGCCGGCGGTGCTCGAGGTGACGGAAGGTCGATCCGGAGGGGCCGGATCCGCGAAAACCAGTTGACCGGCGACCCTGATCATCGTAGTTAGAACCCACCGGCTTTCTCTGCCCCGCCGCGGCTCCAAAAGTCCGGCTGACAAGGAGTTGACAGTGGGCAGGGCATTTCAGAACTCGAGGGATTCCATGCGACAGGGGTGGGGGAGTTCACTTACAAGCGGTTTCTTGCGTCTTGCCGGGATGGGACTGGCGGTTGCCCTGGCCATCTCGGCGCAGCCGGTCCAGGCCGACCGGGTCAACGTGGAGGGGACGGCACGCATCCTGACCAGCCACCCGACGGCGCAGTACGAGCCGGCGATCTCGGGAGACATCGTCGTCTACACCGACCGGCGGCTCGGAAATGACGACATCGTCTACTGGGACCTGAACACCGGGATCGAGACCCGGCTGACCGGGAGCAGCGCCGACGAGCGTTTCCCGGACATCTCCGGCGACACCATAGTCTACGTCGAGCTGGGGCAAGGGACGGGAGGCGGCGATGTGAAGGGGTACCTGATCGGCGGCGGGTCGTTCGTGGTCGCGGCGCTGCCGGGTTCGGCCCAGACGCACCCCGCGATCCACGGCTCGCTGGTGGTCTGGGAAGACACCCGCGACGGCAACTTGGAGATCTACGCCAGGGACCTGGTGACCGGGGTGGAGAAGCGTCTCACCAGCACCACGGGCGAGGACGAGTTCGAACCGGCGGTGCAGGGCACCAGCGTCGTCTACTCGCGGCAGGGGGGCGGGCCGTTCTGCCAGGTGTTCGTGACCGATTTCGTCACCTTGGCGACGACGCAGATCACCAACGCCGAGACCTGCTTCCGGCGGCCCGACATCAGCGCGAAATACCTCGTCTATGACGGGGCGCCGGGCGACGGCAACCAGGACATCCACGTGTACGAACGCGCCACCGGCCACGAGACCCGCATCGTCCTCGCCGGCATCCAGCGCGACGCCCACCTCAGCGGCGAATGGCTGTCGGCCGAGAAGGTGGCGATGGTGCCATTTGTCAACAGCAACGTGAAAATCTACAGCATCCCGAACGCGTACCCGTTCGAGCCGGCGATCTCCGACTCCAGCAACGAATCGGCGGACGACATCGACGGCCAGCGGGTCGTCTACCAGACCGACCAGCGGGGCAACCTCGATATCGGGGTGTTCGAGTTCATCGTCCACAGCGACAACAGCGCCCCGATCGCCAATGCCGGGCCCGACCAGGTGGTCGCCTGCCAGGGGCCCGGGGGCGGGCTGGCGGTGCTCGACGGCAGCCGGTCGTACGATCCGGATGGCGACGATCTGGCCTACCGCTGGGCGGGACCGTTCGCCGACGGGCAGACGGAATTGGCCGGCACCGGTCCGACCGCTCTCCTGCCGATCGGCCGATCGACGGTGACGCTGGTCGTCAACGACGGCGAGGCCGATTCGGATCCCGACACGGTCGACATCCGCGTCCGGGTGAAGGCAACCGGGATGATGCCGGTGCTCGCCGGCGCGATGGACGGGGAAGTCGAGCCGCAGCCGGAGCCGATCCCGGTTCTGCCATGGTCGACCGGCACGACGACCGGCGCCACTACGGGAACCGCCGGGTCCGGGGCGCCGTCGCTGCGCACCTACAAGGCCGGCTCGACCCTGCCGCTGCGTTTCCGGCTGTCGTGCGGCAACCTGCCGCTGACCGATGCCGACGTCGCCGCGCCCCGCCTGAAGGCGATGCAACGGGGCAACGGGCCGGTGGAACTGCTCGAGGAGGGGATCGCCGACATGGACCCGGGCCGATCCAACGGCGGTGGCATGGCATTCCGCTATTCGGACGGCGCTTGGATCTACAACTTCAGCACCCGCGGCCTGTCAGCCGGGGTGTACACCCTCTGGATCCTGACCCCGGACGGCTTCGAGCAAAGCGCCAGGTTCAGCCTCAAGTAGGCGAGGTTCAGCCGGCCGGCCGCCGGAACGCGTGGAAGTGGTCGAGCGGGCCGGTCCCGCGGCCGAGGATCGGGGCGGCCTTCAGGGCGGCGGTCAGGAACTCCTTGGCGCGGATCACCGCTTCCAGAGGCGGCAGACCGTGGGCGAGATAGGCGGCGATGGCGGCGGCAAAGGTGCAGCCGGTACCGTGGGTCGCCGTGGTCACCACCCGTTCCGCTTTCAATTCCTGGAAGTCCCGCCCGTCGTAGAACAGGTCGACGACATTCGGGCTGGCGGCGTGCCCGCCCTTGATGACGACGTGCCGGGCCCCCAGTGCGTGGATGCGGCGGGCCGCTTCGCGGGCCTCTTCCTCGTTGGTGACAGCAATGCCGGCCAGCACCGAGGCCTCCGGCAGATTGGGCGTGATGATGTCGGCGAGCGGCACCAGGCCCGTGAGCAGCAGGCGCACCGCGTCCTTGTGCAAGAGCGCCGCGCCGCTTTTCGATATCATCACCGGATCGACGACCAGGTTGGGGATCCGGTGACGTCGCACGGCGGCCGCCACCGCCTCGATGATCGGCGCGCTCGCGAGCATGCCGGTCTTGGCGGCGTCGACCCCGATGTCCTCGCAGACGGCGTCGATCTGGGCGGCGACGATGTCGGGGGCGATCTCCTGGATGCGGGTGACGGCGACGGTGTTCTGGGCGGTCACGGCGGTGATCGCCGACATCCCGAAGACGCCGAGGGCGCCGAAGGTCTTCAGGTCGGCCTGGATGCCGGCACCGCCCCCGGAATCCGAACCGGCCACGGTCAGGACGCGCTTCATGACGCGGCCCGCCGGACCTCGGCGATACGGCGTTTGAGGGTCCGCGCCGCCGCCGCCATGTCCTCCGCCGAGACGACGATCGTCACCACGGCGGCGCCACTCGCGCCACTCCGGAAGACCCCTGCGACGTTGTCGGCGTCGATCCCGCCGATCGCGACTACCGGGATCGTCACCGCACTGACGATGGCCGCCAGTGCCTCGAGGCCGATCGGCTCCCCGGCGTCCGGCTTGGTGTCGGTGGAGAAGACCGGACCGACACCAATGTAATCGGCCCCTTCTTTCTGTGCCCGCCGGGCCTCTTCGACCGTCCCGGCCGAGACCCCCAGGACACGCGGGCGCGGCAGCAGCCGCCGGGCCTCCCGGACCGGCAGATCCTCCTGCCCGACGTGGGCCCCATCGGCCCCGGTCACCATGGCGACATCGACCCGATCGTTGACCAGGAAGACCGCCCCGTAGCGGCGCGCCAACGGCTGGATTTCGAGCGCCGCGCGACATAAGTTGTGGGCGTTGGAGGACTTGTCTCTGAGCTGCACCGCGTCGGCCCCGCCTTCCAGCGCCGCACGGGCGATCTCCACGTGCGGGCGCCCCCGACCGATCACCGGGTCGGTGATGACGTACAGGTCGTATCGAGGCCAGCCATGGGACATTCATTCACCAGGTTGGGAGCGATTCTAGCACCATGGCAGATCCCGCACCGCTGACGACACCGGAAGGCGCGCCGGGCGATCCGGGCGAGCGTGGGACCGCGTCGCGCCCCGACCCCGGCACGGGATTCCTGTCTCACCTGCAATCGCTCCAGGAACTCCAGGTGACGCTGTCGCTCGAGGGACGCGACAGCGGGATCCTGCGCGAAGGGACGACCGGTACCGTCGAGATCGTCGGTGCCGACTGCGTCGTCGCACTGGTGGACGCGTTCGCCAACGGACCGGAGATGCGCTTCGGCTGGTCCGAGGGCCGCCCGATGGCGCCCCACGAGATCGAAGTATTGGCGCGCCGGATGGAGCAGGCGATTGCCCCGGTCCGGTCGGGGAAGGCGGAGCGGGTGCTGTTGGGCCCCGAGCTGCAGCCCGTCGAGACCAATTCGGTCGGCGCGACGTCGGGGAGCCAGCCAGCGCCGCCCCCGGTCGAGGACGCGTGGAGCCGCGATCCGTCGCGGGCCGCCGCCTCCTTCGCCGAGTCCGGGCTGTCGGCCCGGCCGCGCCGCTTCGGGTCGGTCCTGGCCCTCGGGATCGGCGCCGGGCCGGCGCGCCGGGGCATCATGGTCCTGGCGCGCCATGCCGCGAGTCCTTTCACGCGCGAGCAGGTCACCCTGGCAGAGATCCTGTCGACCGCGATGGCGATCCAGATCGACCGGGCACGTCGCGCCAACGATGCGCGCCGCGTGAGCGAGCGGCTGGCGCAGGAGGTCGAGGTCGCCACCCGATCGCTGCGCGATCACAACCGGGAACTCGAGGCGATCAACGCGATCGCCGCGGCCGCCACTCCATCGCTGGACCCGGAGAAGCAGATGGACATCGCCCTGCGCAAAGCGATGGAGTTCACCAACCACAGGCTGGGCGTGATCCATTTCGTGCAGGGGGTCGATGCCGACGAGACGCTGATCTTCGGGCGTGGGTTGGGTGACCCCGGGGCCATCGAGCGTCTGCGTGGTGCGGGCTGCCGGCGCGGCCAGGGTCTGCCGGGCCGTGCGTGGGAGACCGGGGGGACCATCCTGGTGCCCGATCTGACCGCGGCCCGCGAACTCGATGAGACGGAGGCGCTGCGCCATGCCGGTTGCCAGGCGGCGGCCTGCGTGCCGATGCGGGCGCGCGGCCGGACCATCGGCACGCTGCTCCTCGGGTCGGGGTCGGACCGTCCTTACGCCGAGGGGGACGACCGGATGCTCGAGGCGGTCGCCGATCAGATGGCGGTTGTCATCCAGAACGCCCGGCTGCTCTCCGACGTCATGGCGTACAGCCTCGATCTGGAGGGGCAGGCACAAAAGCTGGCGCAGGAGGTCGAGCGCCGCGATCACGAGATGCGGGTCTACCGGCCGGCGCTCGAGGGTGCCGGGGCAGGCGATCTGCGCGGGCTGTTCGAGGAAACTCTCAGCCACCTCCTCGCCTGCCTGCAGGCCGGCGCCCGGTCCGGGGGGATGATTGAAGCCGCCGGCGTGCACCTGGTGGAGGCGCGCACCCATTCCCTGCAACTGCGCGCGCAGAGCGGCCTCCCGTCGCAGGTCCTGGCGGGGGCGAGCACCATGCCGGTGTCACGCACGTTGATCGGCCGGGCCTTCGAAACCGGCGCCCCGATCGCCGCGCCGCGCGACGGTGACCCGCTCGACTCCACCGGTCTGCGTCTGGTGGTCGCCGTGCCGCTGCGTGCCTCCGGTACGGTCCACGGGGTGCTCTGGATCGCCGGGCGCGAGCTCGAGGCCATCGACCCCGGCGATCTGCGGGTGATGGAGACCACCGGGCGGCTGCTCGGCCTGGCGGTGGAAAGCATGCGGGCCTTCCAGGACGTCGCCCCGGCGGGAAAATCGGATCGGGACCTCCCGAGGCAGCTGATGGCGGCGCAGAAGTTGGAATCGGTCGGCATGCTGGCCGGCGGTATCGCCCATGAGTTCAACAACATCCTCGGCGCGATCACCGGGTACGCCAGTCACATCAAGTCGCTGGCGACGACCGACAACCCGATCCACCGGCATGCGCTGATCATCGAGGAACAGGCCCTGCGGGCCGCCGGGCTGACGCGGCAGCTGCTGGCATTCGCGCGTGGCGGGCAATACTCGCTGGAGATGGTCGATCTGAACGCCCTGGTCGAGGACACCGCGGCCTTCCTGTCGCACGGCATCGATCCGCGTGTGAAGATCGAACGGCACCTCGACCCCGATCTGCCGGCGATCGAAGCGGACGCCGGCCAGATCAAGCAGATCCTGCTGAACATCGCGGTCAACGCGATCGAGGCGATGCCTCAGGGTGGCCGGATCACGTTCGAGACGCGCATCGCCAGGCTTGACGAGCGCTACGTCCACGCGTGTCCGGGGATGGTCGCCGGCGACTACGTCGAGGTCGTCATGGATGACACCGGGGCCGGGATCCCACCGGAGATCGTCGACCGGGTTTTCGAGCCGTTCTTCACGACCAAGAAGGACGGGCAGGGAACGGGGCTCGGGCTGTCGGTGGTCTACGGCATCGTACGCAACCACCACGGACAGGTCCTGGTGAACAGCACACCCGGTCTCGGGACGACGGTGCGGATCTACCTGCCGGCGGGCCGCCAGACGCGTGCCGCCGCTGAATCCCCGGCGTCGCCGGCCGACCCGGGTCCGGAAACGGCAGGGGCGCAGACGGCAAGGGCGCAGACGGCGGCCCCGATCCCGGTCTCAGGGCACGACGATGCCCTCGGCCCGATCGAGATGGACCGATCCACGGAGATCTTCCCCCCCACCGCGAAGGTCCGATCGAGGGAGTCGTTCCGAGGAGAGGATCTGGTCGACAGGGAAGAGTCGACCGGACCTGCGGAGTCGGCGGACTCCACGGAGCAGGATCCGCGACCGTGCATCATGGTCGTGGACGATGAGCCGGTTCTGCGGGAGATGATGCACGACGTTCTCGACGCGGCGGGTTACCGGGTGATCCTGGCGGCGGACGGTATCGAAGCGCTCGAACGGTACCGCCGGGGGTGGGGCCGGATCAGCCTGGTTCTGCTCGACATGATGATGCCGCGGATGAGCGGTCTCGAGACCTACCGGCGGCTCTATGGCATGGACCGGACGGTCCGTGTTCTGATCTGCTCCGGCTATGCCGACAACGACCAGGCCCAGCAGGCGATGCGCGAGGGGGCCCTCGGGTTGTTCCCCAAGCCGTTCACCACGACCGAGTTGATGGCGCGCGTCCGCCGCCACCTCCCGGCGGCCCCGGCCCAGACCACCCGGTCCTGAGTTCCTCCGCTCCCTGCGCTATACTCCGCGACCCGGAGGAATCCTCATGACCAAGACGACGCGGGCGACGGTTCGTTACTTCCACAAGCCGACCTGAACCTCCTGCCGCCGGGCAAAAGGTCTTTTGCTCGAACATGGGGTCACGCTGATCGAACGGGATCTGGGCAGGGAACCGATGAGCGAGGATGAACTTCGCGCCCTGATCGGCCGGCGCGATCCGCGCGCCTTCCTGAACACGCGCAACGAACTGTACCGATCCCGCAACATGGCGAAATCCCCGCCCTCGCCTGAAGAGGCGATCCGCCTGATGGCCGCGAACCCCAACCTGATCCGACGCCCCATCGCGGTGCGCGGCGCGGCCCAGGTGATCGGCTTCGACGCGGACGCCCTCGCCCGCCTGGTGCGCTGATGAAGCGACGACGGCGCGATCCCTTCTACCTGAATGTCTGGCATACCGGCGCTCCCGAAACCCGCCGGGCGGGGGCGGCCAACACCTACACCGGCGCCGCCGGTCTGCGCGTGCGTCGGGCCGACGGACGCTGGTTCGAGGACTGGGGCGGGCAGTATTTCGTCAACAACGTCGGCACCGGACGCGCCGACATCGCCCGGGCGATCGCGGCGCAGTCGCGGCGCATGTCCTGGATCTCGCCGAGCGATTTCGCCGACGTCCGTCTCCGTCTCACCGCCGAGCTGCGGTCGATCCTGCCGGCCGGGATCACCACGCCGTTCTACACGGTCGGCGGATCCGACGCCATGGAATCGGCCATCCGCGCCGCCCGCAAGGTGACCGGTCGCCGCCGCGTCTTGACCTTCGGGCAGTCGTACCACGGCGATACCATGACCATCGAAAGCATCAATGGCGGACCGGTCATGCCGTACGGCGACCCGCGTCCCTGGGCGGTGAAGACGCCGGGTCCCTATGACCTGTGGGAATCGACCGGTCACGACTGGAAGCAGGCCGGCGCGCGGGCGCTCGATCGCCTGGAGGCGACCCTGCGGCGGCTCGGTCCGCGAAGCTTCGCCTGCGTCATCGTCGAGCCGGTCATGGGATCGGCCGGCTGCGTCCCGATCGACCGCCACCTGGCACGTGGGATACGGGCGCAGTGCGACCGGTACGGGATCAAGCTCGTCGTCGATGAGGTGGTCACCGGCTTCGGCCGCACCGGGCGCTGGTTCGGGTGCCAGGCGGTCGGCCTGAAAGCGGACGCTCTGGTGGTCGCGAAGGGGCTGACCGGAGGGTATGCCCCTCTCGGGGCGGTCGTGTTCGAGCGATCCTGGGGAGAGACTTTGCGTCGGACCGGGTTCAACCATGGTCTGACTTTCGGCGGGCATCCGATCGGCTGCGCCGCGGCCCGCGCCACCATCCGGATTCTCAGGCGCGAGCGGCTCGTCGAGCGCGCGGCGGCAATCGGCCGGGTCCTGAGGTCCGAACTGGAGGGACTGCAAGCGCGCCACCCGGACCTGATCGCCGACGTCCGGGGTGTCGGCCTGTTCCAGGCGTTCCAGATCCGGGCGCTGGCTCCAGCCAGGGGAATGAAGGGGCGGGGCGGGGAACCGGCGGAGCGGGTGGTGGAACGGATCACCGCCGGCGCTCTTCGTCGGGGGCTCCGTCTGCTCCCCGCCAGCGACCAGCGGACCTTCCTGTTCTGCCCGCCCTTCACCGTGCCCCGGGCGCGGATCGATCGCCTCATCGAGATCCTCGATGGTGAACTGCGCCGCGTCTGGAGGTCACCGTGATCGGTTACCGCGTTCCCGCCCGGCTTGTCGCTCTGGTCCTTCTCGCCCTGGCCCCGGAGTTGGCGTCTCCCGGACGAGCGGCTGAGACCCCGACCGGGGCGACGCGTCTGACGATCTATTCGCAGGACTTCGCGCTGGTGGCGGAGACGCGGCGTCTCACCCTGCCGCGTGGCGCCGGCACCGTCGAACTACCAGATATTCCGGCGCTCCTTGACCCCGACTCGGTGGTGCTGCGCGACCCGGCCGGCGGTGCCGGGTTCCGGGTGCTGACGCAGTCGTTCCGGGCGCAGCCGATCAACCAGGAGGAGATGCTGCGACGGTCGGAGGGCACGACACTGCGGTTCGTCACCACCAACCCCGCCACGGGGCGCAGCGAGATCGTCAGCGGGCTGCTGCGGCGCGCTCCCGGCGGAAGCCCGTCCGCCGGCGGCTGGTCGGCGGTCGTCGAGATCGACGGGGCGGTGCGATTCTCCCTGCCCGGCGAGCCGCTGTTCGACGGGATACCCGCCGGGGCGCGGCTCCGGCCGACCCTGGAATGGGAGGTGCAATCGGACCGCGGCGGGGAACGGGATCTCGATCTGACCTACTCGACCGCGGGGCTGGGTTGGGACGCCTCGTACACGGTCGTCCTTCCGGAAAAGGGAGATCGCTTCGACCTGGTCGGGCGGATCGGTTTGACCAACCGGACCGGCAGGACCTGGCGCGACGCCCGGGTTCGACTGCTGGCCGGCGACCTTGCGCGCGCCCCGAAGGTCCGGCAGCGGCAGGCGATGATGGCGCGGGCCGACATGATGATGGTCGCCGCGGCGCCCGAAGCGGATGTCGCGACGGCGCAGGCGTTCGACGAGTACCACCTCTACAGCCTGCCGAAGCTGGTGACCGTCGAGGATGGATCCACGACCCACGTGATGCTGGTCCGGGCGGATGGCGTGCGCGCCGATCGGCAGTACGTCTACGACAGCCTCGGCCTGCCGGACTATTTCGGCCAGGTCCAGAACGATCCCTCCTTCGGAATTCAGACCGGTGGCCGGGTCACGGCGCGGATCGAGTTCGCCAACCGCAAGGATTCGGGGCTGGGCATGCCGCTGCCGGCGGGGAGCGTGCGAATCGAACGCCTGGATGACGAGGGGCACCGTGTCCTGGTGGGGGAGCCGGCGATCGGCCACACGCCGGCTGACGAGATCGTGAGGCTCGAACTCGGCGCCGCCTTCGACCTGGTCGGGGAACGGAAGCAGACCGAATTCAGGGTCGAAGAGAGCCGCCGGCAGTCCGAGGAGGCGTTCGAGATCCGGCTGCGCAACCGCCGGACGGAGCCGGTGACGATCCAAGTGGTCGAGCGTCTGGTCCGGTGGGCTGCCTGGAAGGTCCTCGTCTCGTCCGACCCGTTTCAGAAAAAAGACGCGCGGACGATCGAATTCGCGGTGCTGGTGCCTCCCGGGGGCGAGAAGGTGGTGACCTACCGGGTCCGATACACCTGGTAAGTCAACCTTCGAGGCGGGTCAGCTTGATCCGCACACCGGCGAGCACCCGGCCGAGACGGCCGGCATCGCCGGTGATCCGGCCAATCACGTTCACCGGCGAGGCGGCGACCGGGTTGATCCCGTCACTGGCAGGCGTGGGGCCGAAGAACAGGGCGATCGCCGGTCCTTCCGGCCAGTAGCCGATGTCGCCCACCTTGACCTCGGCCCGGGCGTCCTTCTCCGGCGGCAGGCGCAAACCGACGGAGAAAAAGACCTCTTCGCCCCAGCGTTGTGCCTCGCCGGTCAGCGGCAGGGCGTCCCACAAGGCGTCGGCCGAAGGTGTCGCGGAGAGGATGGCATAGAGGCGCACCCCTCCTTCCGCTTCGATCCGAATCGCCCTCTCGGGCATCGTCACATCCTCTGACGCCGTGACGGCGTCTTAGTAAGTCGCCACCGGCGGCAGCGCCCGGGCCGGGTCCATCCAGCGCTTCACGGCCGGATGGGACAGCACCGCTTCCATGTAGGCGCCGGCCCGGGGGGCCTTGTCGAGCGGCACGCGGAACGCCGTCAGGCGGACGATCGCCGGCGCATACATCACGTCGGCCCCGGAGAAGGTCCCGAGGAGGTAGGGCCCGGCAGCCGTTTTCCGGCCCAGGGCGTCCTCGAAATACCCGAGCATCTCGGCCGCATCGGCCAGCGCCTCGGCGGTCGGCTTCGGCGGCTGTGGCAGAAAGCACAAATTGAAAGACATCGACTCGCGGAGTTTCTGGAACCCCGAGTGCATCGCCGCCGCGAGCCAGCGGGCATGCGCCCGCGCGTCGCGATCGGCCGGCCAAAGCGCCGGGTAGGCCGGCGGTGTGAAGGTCTCCTCGACATACTCGAGGATCGCCAGTGAATCGGGGATGATCCGCGCCCCATGGTGCAGTACCGGCACGCGCCCGGTCGGAGACAGCCGGCGGCGTTCCGCCCGGTCCTTGTCCTGCCGGAGAGCGATCGTCCGCTCCTCGAAGTCGACCCCCTTGGCGGCGAGCGCCACGAAGGCCCGCATGGACCACGAAGAGATGTTCTTCTCACCGACGTACAGGACTGGTTTTTCGCTCATCGGGACTCTCCTCAGGGAACGAAGTTCCATGCCTTGCGCACCAGGACCCCCTCCCGTCCGTCGCGGGCCCCCGACTCGTAGACCAGGAGGGAGGCGTTCTTGACCTCGTGGTGCCGGTCGAGGTCGAGGACCTCCTTCTCTTCCAGCCTCTCGAGCAGGCGGCGGAACAGGAGGACGACGACACTGTGGGTCACCACCAGGACCCGGCGGCCGGCGTGCTCGCGCACCAGGGTGCCGAGAAACGACTGCAGGCGAAGATTGACGTCCGGGTACGATTCGCCGCCGGGCGGGCGGTAGTAATACTTGCCGACTTTGTTGCGCCGATCCATCTCCTCCGGGAAGAACTTCTTCCGGGCCCCCCGGCTCATCCCCTCGAGAATGCCGAATTCCTTCTCCCGGACCCGCTCCTCGAACACCAAGGGCGGTTTGTTCTCCAGTTCTTCGAGCACGATCCCGGCCGTATCCCGCGTCCGCACGTACGGAGACACGTACAGCACATCGAACGGTCCGTCCCGGTTCAAGTGGCGCCCGGTCTTCCGGGCCTCTTCGCGGCCCGCGTCCGTGAGGTGCGCATCGGCATCGCGGGTTTCGTTGACGAAGACTTCGTCGTCCTGGTAGAGGCGCTTCAGGTTTAGCTCCGTCGTCGCATGCCGCATGATGACCAGAAGGGCGGGCCACTTGGAACGCGGCAACGGGGACGCGTCACCGGACGACGCTGGATGCATGCCCGGCATTGTACACGACGCGCGGCGCCGCGCCCTGCGGTCGCCGGGCACGCGTCCGGCTCGCTCGCGCGGGCCTCCGCTCCCTTCGCCTCGCGGGCGCAGGTGGCGGCCCGCCACGCGAAACTGGCGACAGCTCAGGCGTGCGGCGGCTTGACTGCGCAGGGGGCGGGCCTCCTACAATCCCCGCTTCATGGATGCCGCCCGCCGTCACGCGTTTCTGATCACGCTCAACTTCGCCGCCGTGTATGTCCTCTGGGGATCGACCTATCTGGCGATCCGGTACGGGGTTCTCGATCTCCCTCCGGCGCTGATGGCCGGGACGCGGTTCGCCGTCGCCGGCCTCCTGATGTTCGCCTGGCTGCTCTGGCGACGGCAGCCGCTCCCGCCGGTGCGGATGCTGGGACCGATCGCGCTGACCGGCATGCTGCTTCTCTTCGGCGGCAACTACCTGGTCACCTGGGCGGAGATCACCGTCCCCTCCGGCACGGCGGCGGTCATCATCGCCAACCTGCCGTTCTTCATGACCGGGCTGGAAGCGCTACGCCGGGATGGGGAGAGACTGTCCTGGCTGGGGGTGGCAGGCCTGATCATCGGCTTCACCGGGATGCTCATCCTGATGTGGCCGAAGATCACCGCGCCGGGGGTGGCCTTCGGTCAATTCCGGGGCGAGCTGGCCCTGCTCGGGGCCAACCTCTGCTGGGCAACCGGATCGATCTATTCCAAGCACAACGTCAAGGGGGTGGCCCCGCTGATGGCCGTAGCCCTGGAAATGCTGATCGCGGGGTGCGCACTGCTCCTGCTCGGGCTGATCATGGGTGAAGCTCCCCACTTCCAGATGACCCCGCGGGCGGCGGTTGCGGTCGGCTGGCTGATCGTCGCCGGGTCGCTGTGCGGGTACTCGGCCTTCATCTGGCTGCTGAACCACGTGCCGGCGGCAAAGGTCTCGACTTACGCGTACGTCAACCCGGTGATCGCGGTGTTCCTGGGGTGGCTATTCCTCGGCGAGCCGATCGACTGGCGGATGGCGCTCGGGACGATGGTGATCCTGGGGGGAGTGGCCGCGGTCAACGCGGCCCGGGTGCGGCTCCGCACCTGAAAGCCGGTGGACCGCCTCCAGGCCCCGGTGGGTGGAAATCCCCTCAGCCGGCCCCTATATTCCAGCCGGCCGCCCTCACCGGCGGCCTGGATGGGATGGAAGATCCGATGCGCCGTGCCAATGCAGCCCTTGAACCGCCCGTGGCGCAAACATCCCGCGAGGACCACCCCGACCCGGCGCTTCTGCCCGTCGTCCCGGCGGGTGCCGCGGGTCCCCAGGCAGGCACGCCGGAGAGCCAGCAGCGGCGTCGCACCGACCTCATCCTCGGATCGAGCCCGGCAATGGCCCGCGCACTGAACCTCCTGGCGGTCGCAGCGCGCACGGAAATCCCGGTGCTGGTCCTCGGGGAGAGCGGCACGGGGAAGGAACTGGTGGCCCGCGCCATCCACTACACCGGGCCGCGCGCCAGCCGGCCGTTCATCACCGTCAACTGCGGGGCCGTTCCCGAAACCCTGATGGAAGACGAGCTGTTCGGCCACGTTCGTGGCGCCTACACCGGGGCGCATGCCGACAAGAAGGGTGTGTTCGAGGAGGCCGAGGGTGGGTCGCTGTTTCTCGACGAGATCGGCGAGCTGCAACCCTCCTGCCAGGTCAAGCTGTTGCGCGTCCTGCAGGAGCGCGAGGTCAGGCGGCTGGGCGACACCCGCAATCGCCGGGTCGACGTGCGCGTCATCGCCGCCACCAACAAGGACCTCAAGAAGGAGATGGAAGAGCGCCGGTTCAGGGAGGATCTGTTTCATCGGGTCAGCGTCCTCCCCCTGCAGCTCCCGCCGCTCCGCGATCGCCGTGAGGATATCGAGTTGCTCGTCGACCACCTGGTGCGCCGGTTCAATGGCGAGCTGGGCCGGGCGATCAGCGGGTTCACGCCCGGGGCGATCGCGCGATTGAAGGCCCACTCCTGGCCGGGAAACGTGCGCGAGCTGGAGAACCGGGTGAAACAGGCGATGCTGCTGGCGCGGGGCGAAGTCGTGGACGTCGAAGCGCTGGCGTTTCTGTCCGGGCCGGCGGTCGGGGTGGAGTTCCCTTCCTATCGTCAGGCCAAGGCGGAGTTCGAACGAAGCTACGTCGTGCAGGCGCTCCGGATCGCCGGCGGCAAGGTCGCCGGAGCGGCGCGCCTGGCAGGCAAGGACCGCAAGGATTTCTACACTCTCCTCCGAAAACACGCCATCGACCCGGACGAATTCCGGAACTGAGACCGGGCGTGGTGGGGTGAATCCACCACGAAGAGCCGGGATCTCCCACAGCTCACATCCTTGAGCTCTGTCCTCCTTGGAAACCCGCCGCGCCCGGTGGGGAATGACCCGTTCGATGGCATCGGGCCGCGCCCCGCTGAACCCGCATGTGGCGATTCCCCCCCGGCCCGAGTGACAGCGGGTGTCAGCAGCGCGTTCGAGGCCCAACCGGCGTTTCTCGCAAATCGTTGCAATCAAGCCGCTTGCCGTCCGCGGTGGAATCACCACGGCACGGCATGGGACTCGCAGTAAGGCGGCCTGGAGATCGATCCATGCGGACCGCTGACGCGAAGAAGACTGCGGAGTCGGGTGATCAGGGCGCCGACCAGAAGCGCGCCGGTTCAAGCGCGTGCTCGGCGCGTCGCTGCCGGCGCGCCGAGCTGTTTTGAGCTGGGAGCGGCAGCTCGCGCCGCTGGCGGCCGCCGTGCCGCCCATCGCGCCGCCGGCGCATGTTTGGGACCGAATCGAGACCGCGATCGGTGCGCGAACGCAGCGCCCGACACGCGGCGCAGGCCCTTGGCGCGCGCTCGCCGCAGGGCTCGCGTTCCTCGCCATCGTGTTCGGCGGCCTATATTTCGGCCAAGGCCCGCGCATCGACCAAGCGCGCTACGTCGCCGTCATCGCCGATCAGACGACGGGCCCGGTCTGGCTCCTGCAAGCGTTCGCCGCAGAACTGCGCGTCAGCACGATCAACCCCCGCCCCGAGCCCGCCGGCAACTCGTACGAGCTGTGGATGCTGCCCAACGGCGGCGCGGCGCCCGTGTCGCTCGGCCTGATTCCGGGCACCGGCAACGCCGCGTTACCGCTCGACGCGCAAGCGCTGGCAGTGCTCGCGCAAACCGCAACGCTGGCCGTGAGCGTCGAGCCGGCCGGGGGCTCTCCAACCGGCGCGCCGACGGGCCCCGTGATCTTCACGGCGCCGTTACTCCGCGTCTGATCGGCACTCAGCCGGTC
>JANNTZ010000234.1:0-13952 GCA_031394595.1 Acidobacteriota bacterium | reverse complement strand
AGGCAGAAGACCCAGTGACTCTCCATGTCACGGGGTCCGCTGGAGGTCCATGCCGCACCTGGGGCACTTCCCGGGCCGGGTAGCAGGTCGCAATCGAGTAATCCGAGCAGCAGGGGGCCGGAATAACCGACAGGGCTTCCTGCATTGTCTTTTTCTGTCCTTCAGTGAGTTGGATGGAGTGGTAGTACCCGATGAACTCGGCGGCTTGCCTGCGGGCGTCGTAGAACCGGACCCCATTCTTCTCCTCTCCTCCTTTCCCTTCTCCCCGCACGAGGCTGCCGATGGTCGCCAGAAGCACGATGGCGGCTGACGCGATCACGACGTCCCGAAACCCGGAATGTTGCATTCCCGTCCTCCTTGGTTGGCCTGTTGATGTGTCCGAGCAGGGCCCGCACCTGCCCGGACGGTCCTCGCGTCGGCGTCCTTCGCGCCGGTTCGTACGCTACATTTGCATCTCCGGTAGAGTCAGGACAAGTTCCATCTTCTTTCCGTGCCGCAGGATCTCCAGTCGGAGCACGTCGCCGGGATGGGAATTCAGAAGCACCTGGGCCAGCTGACCGGCGGATCGCAGGTCACGGCCATTGACGGCGGTAATGATGTCGCCTCCTACGACGTAGACCTGGTCACCGGCGACCACGATCCGGTCACCGGCCTGAAGGCCGATCGCCCCCGCCGGGCTGCGGGGGAGCACCTCTTCGACGAGCAGGCCGGCTTCAGCGTCCAGCCCGAAGAGGGTCGAGATGCTGCGCGTGACCGGGCGCCCGCTGAATCCGAGTTGCGGCCGGTACGGGTGTCCCATCGCGATCAGATCCGGGATCACCCGCCGGGCCAGGTGAATCGGCACGGCGAAGCCCAGGTTCTGGGCGCCGCCGATGATGAGTCGGTTAATGCCGACGACTTCGCCCGACGAGTTCAAGAGTGGGCCGCCGCTGTTGCCCGGGTTCACGGCGGCGTCGGTCTGGATGTAGGCGTCCTCCAGTTCGATCGACCCACCCTCGAGATTCCGCGCCAGCGCGCTGATCACCCCGACGGTCACGGTGTTATGCAGCCCGTAGGGATGCCCGACGGCGATGACCTTCTGTCCGACAAGCAGGGAGCGCGAGTCCCCAAGTGGTAGCGGGTGGAGCCCGGCCGCCTGGACGTCGATTTGCAGGACCGCGATGTCAATCTGCGGCGCGGTCCCGAGAAGCCGCGCCGCGGTGCGCACTCCGCTGTCGAGGATGACCGTGATCTCGTTCATCCCCTCGATGACGTGATAGGCGGTGAGGATCCGGCCCTGCGTGTCCAGGACAAACCCGGTCCCGGTGCTGGATTGCCGCGCCGCGGCCTCCTCTTGGGAAAGGGAGCGCCAACGGGCTTCGAGGTGAACGACGCCCGGCGCCGACCGTCGAACGATTTCGATGGTGTTGGCCTCGTCGTCGGTCAGGGCCGCGGCGGACGTGGCCGCGGTGAGCACCACAACGCTCAACGCGGGAAGGAAGAGCAGCCGGTCCCGGTAGCAGGGATTTCTTTCGATGCCCATGAGGGCCTCCTTACGGATGCGGCCGCGAGGAGAAGGAAGTCGGAGAACCTCCTTCAGGGCCCGCGGACGGGACATTCGCTTCATTCCGACGCCGGCCCTGCCAGGCCTCCCTGCAGCTCCGTGGTGAGCGAGTCGCAATGTCCGCGCAGCGTCGCAGTCGCCCGCCGGAAGCGTCCCAGTTCCGTCGCCGCGCAGGTCCTCCTGAATCCGACGGCCGTTTCGTGGACATCGTCGAGGGCGCGGACGAGCCGCTCCAGGTCGCTGGCTGCGAGGAAGACCCCGTGGCGGACTTCGAACCGGGTGCCTCCGGAGCCGGCCTTCGCCAGCGGCGCGACGGCGCGCCGGAAATCGTCATCGAGCATCGCCACGGCCGCTCTCAGCGATTCGAGCAACGCAGCGCACCGTTCCCGCGCATGTGCTGCAGGACTGGTTTGGGAGTGCTCGCCGCAGCAGGGGCACCGCCCGTCCAGGTGCCCGTCCGCGTCGCCGCAGGGACACTCCTCGGGCAGGCTGGCCACCGCGTCGCAGAAGCGGATGACCTCGCCGTAGAGTCCGTACCATCTTTCCAGGAAGTCCATGACATCCTCCTTTGCGACCGGGGAACCGGCCGCCTCATCCCCACTCAGTGCGCGCGCAGCGCCGGCACCGGGATGTCCTTCGGGTCGACGGTGCCACGCTTCATCTCGAAACGCCATTTCCACATCTCGTAGATCGGCGGGTAGAC
The DNA here is from genome assembly GCA_031394595.1 of Acidobacteriota bacterium. Taxonomy (GTDB): domain Bacteria; phylum Acidobacteriota; class Polarisedimenticolia; order Gp22-AA2; family Gp22-AA2; genus JANNTZ01. The sequence goes on along the minus strand of JANNTZ010000234.1, from coordinate 11,706 downwards.
GAGCAGTTCCAGGATGAAGCTGGTCACCAGACCGCCGACCATCGGGGCGACCACCCGCTTCATCATGTCGGCACCGGTGCCGAGTGACCACATGATCGGCATGAGACCCGTGAAGGCGGCGGCCACGGTCATCAGCTTCGGACGCACCCGCTTGACGGCCCCGTGGATGATCGCTTCGCGCAGGTCTTCCTTCGTCCGCATCTTACCGGCGCGCACGGCGTCGTAATAGGAGAGGTCGAGGAACAGGAGCATGAAGACACCGGTCTCGGCGTCCAGGCCCATCAGCGCGATCATCCCGACCCAGACGGCGATCGAGGTGTTGTAGCCGAGAAGGTACAGCAGCCAGACCGCCCCGATGAGAGAGAACGGCACGGCGAGCATCACCAGGCTCGCCTTCACTCCCGATCGAGTGTTCATGTAGAGCAGGACGAAGATCAGGAACAGGGTGATCGGCACGACGATCTTCAGCCGCTCCCGGACCCGGAGCATGTTCTCGTACTGGCCGCTCCACTGGACGGCATAGCCGGTCGGCACCTCGACCGAGCGGGCCACCGCCTCCTTGGCCTGGGTGACGTAACCGCCGATGTCCGAGCCGGAGATGTCGACGTAGACGTACCCGGCCAGCATGGCGTTCTCGTCCCGGATCATCGCCGGCCCCGTCGTCATCCGGATGTCGGCGAGTTGCGCCAGCGGCACCTGGGCCCCCGACATCGTCGGGACCAGGACCCGCTTGAGACTGTCGAGGTCATCACGCATCTCGCGCGGGTAGCGGACGCTGATCGTGTAGCGCTCGCGCCCCTCGATGGTGCGGCTGATCGGCTCGCCCCCGATGGCCGACATGATCACCATCTGGGCCTCCTGGATGCTGAGGCCGTAGCGGGCCAGGGCATCGCGACGGAAATCGAAGTCGAGGAAATAGCCGCCGGCCGTCCGTTCGGCATAGATGCTCCGGGTGCGGGGGAGGTCCCGGAGCGCGGCCTCAATCCGGGCGCCGATCCCTTCGATCACGGTCAGGTCGGCTCCGAAGATCTTGATGCCGACGGGGGTGCGGATGCCGGTCGTCAGCATGTCGATGCGGGCCTTGATCGGCATCGTCCAGGCGTTGGTGACGCCGGGCAGCCGCAGTTTCTGATCCAGCTCGGCGACCAGGTCGTGGCGCGAGATCCGGTCCGCCCAGAGGCGCCGGAACGGCGCCTGCAGGATCTCCGGCCAGTCGGAGTAGAAGCGCGGGATGCGCCGCCACTCCGAGTGCGGCTTGAGGAGGATGGTGGTTTCGATCATCGAGAAGGGGGCCGGGTCGGTCGAGGTCTCGGCCCGGCCCGCCTTCCCGAAGACCCGCAGCACTTCGGGGGTCTCGGCGATCAACCGGTCGGTCGTCTGCAGCAGCCGCTCCGCTTCGGTGACGGAAAGCCCCGGCAGCGTGGTCGGCATGTAGAGGAGCGACCCTTCGTCGAGCGGCGGGAAGAACTCCGATCCCAGCGACAGGTACACGGGAATGGTGCTCAGGACGAGAAGGACGGCCACGACGATGGTCGTCTTCGGCCAGTCGAGGACCAGCCGGCAGGCCGGCTCGTAGATCCGGAACAGGAGCCGGCTGATCGGGTGCTTCTCCTCGGGGTAGTAGGTGCCGACGACGGCCTGGTGGGTGATCCAGGAGAGCCAGCGGGGGCGGAACTCCATCCGATCCATCCGGGTGAACATCATTCGCATCGCCGGGTCGAGCGTGATCGCCAGGACCGCCGCCAGCGCCATCGTCAGGTTCTTGGTGAAGGCGAGCGGCTTGAACAGCCGCCCCTCCTGGTCCACGAGGGTGAAGATCGGCATGAAGGCCACCGCGATGACCAGCAGGGAAAAGAACACCGAGGGGCCGACTTCCTTGAGCGCGTTGAGCCGCACCAGGTGGTAGTCGCCGACCCGGCCGCCGGCCTCCCAGAGCTGCAGTTTCTTGTAGGCGTTCTCCACCTCCACGATCGCCCCGTCCACGAGCACGCCGATGCTCATGGCGATCCCGGCCAGCGACATGATGTTCGAGGTGATCCCCATGAAGTACATCGGGATGAACGCCAGGAATACGGCGACCGGGATGGTGACGATCGGGACGATGGCGGACGGGATGTGCCAGAGGAAGATCAGGATGACCAGGCTGACGATGATCATCTCCAGGATCAGCTCGTGCTTCAGGTTGTCGATCGATCGCTCGATGAGCTCCGAGCGGTCGTAAGTCGGGACCAACTCGACCCCTTCCGGGAGGGAGGATCGGATGCTCTCGATCTTCTCCTTCACGCGCTCGATGACGTTCAGGGCGTTCTCGCCGTAACGCATGATCACGATGCCGCCGACGGTGTCGCCGATCCCGTCCAGATCCACCACGCCACGCCTGATGTCGGGACCCAGGCTGACGCGGGCCACGTCGCGCACCAGGACCGGGACGCCCTTGCCGTTGTCGCCGACCACGATCTGGCCGATGTCCTGGATTGAACGGATGTAGCCGCGCCCGCGGACCATGTACTCGGCGCCGGAGAACTCCACCAGCCGGCCGCCGACGTCGTTGTTCCCCTGCCGTATCGCCTCGATGACCCGGCCGATCGGGATGTTGAGCGACAGAAGCGATTCGGGGTTCACGATCACCTGGTACTGCTTCTGGAAGCCTCCGATGGAGGCGACCTCGGCGACTCCCGGCACGCTCTGCAGCCAGTAGCGGAGGTACCAGTCCTGAAAGGAGCGGATTTCGGAGAGGTCGTGCCGGCCGGTCCGGTCCACCAGGGCGTACTGGTAGACCCACCCGACACCGGTGGCGTCGGGTCCCATCTCGGTCTGGACTCCCTCAGGCAGGCGGGGGAGGATCTTGCTCAGGTACTCCAGCGTCCGGCTGCGGGCCCAGTAGATGTCCGTCCCGTCCTGGAAGATGACGTAGACGTAGGAGAAGCCGAAATCCGAGAAGCCGCGGATTGCCTTGACCTTGGGCGCGCCAAGGAGCGCGGTGATGATCGGGTAGGTGACCTGATCCTCCATGATGTCGGGGCTCCGGTCCCAGCGCGAGTAGACGATCACCTGGGTGTCGGACAGGTCGGGGATGGCGTCCAGCGGCACGTTCTGCATGGCATAGACCGCCATCGCCACCGCCGCGGCCGTCAGGATGAGGACGATGAACTTGTTGCGCGCCGAGAATTCGATGATCCGCTCGACCATCAGTGCTGGTGCTCCTTCGGGGTTTCGGTGGCGGCGGCGAGGGCGGCCTTGAGCTTCGACTCCGAGTCGACGAAGAAGTTCCCGGAGGTCACCACCTTCTCGCCCTCCGAGACTCCTTCGAGGACCTCGACGATCTCGGGCAACCGCACTCCCAGGCGGACCTCGCGGGGCTCGAAGTAGCCGTCTCCCTGGGCGACGAAGACGATGTTGCGCGTCCCCGAGGAGAGGACGGCGGTCTCGGGCAGCGCCAGACGCTCGCCCAAGTCGCTTTCGATGGCAACGTCGGCGTACATCCCGGGCTTGAGGGCCAGACCAGGGTTGTCGAACTCCAGGCGCACCTGGATCGTCCGGGTGGCCTCGTCCAGCACGGGGTAAATCAGCGTCACGCGCCCGGTGAAGGTCCGCCCCGGCAGGTAGGAGAGGGTCACGGCCGCGGTCTGTCCGACACGCACGAACGGGAGTTCGTATTCATAGACCGAGGCGATGACCCAGACGCGCGACAGGTCGGCGATGTCCAGAAGTGTCGAGTTCGAGTCGATCTTTTCTCCCTGGGTCACGTTGCGCTGGGTCACGTAGCCGGAGATCGGGGCATAAAGGGTGATCGTCCGGGCCGGGCGGCCGGTCCGTTCGATCTCCTCGATCAGCGCCGGCGCCAGGTCGTACTGCAGTAGCCGCCGCCTGGCGCTCTCGATCAGCTCGTCACCGCCCAGGGAAAGGTGGGGCAGGGCGGCGCCCTGCGCGGCCTGCCGCGATCGCAGCGCCAGCAGAAACTCCTCCTGGGACGCCACCAGTTCCGGGCTGTAAATCGACAGCAGCGGCTGTCCCTTCCGGACCTGCTCGCCGGTGGCGACCACGTGCAGGTGCTCGATCCACCCCTCGGTCTTCGTGTGGACGTGGTGCAGCCGCGTTTCGTCCGGGGTGACGCGACCGACGGCCCGGATCTTGCGGATGAATGGGGTTTTGCCCACCACCTCCGTCCGCACGCCGATCAGTTGCTGCTTGCGAATCGAGATGCCGACCGGGGCATACCCTTCGATCTTCGGGGCGCCCGCGCGCTCCTCCTCGACCTCCACCGGGACCATGTCCATTCCCATGGAATCCTTCCCCGGCCGGTCGGACGTCTCGCCGGGGTTCATCGTGGAACGGTAGACGACTTTCTTGCGCGCCGCCGCCGTCGGAGGCTGGAGTTCCCCGGATTGCGGATCTTCCACCGGGATCATCTGCATGCCGCAGATGGGACAGTTGCCCGGCCGGTCCGCCAGCATGGTCGGGTGCATCGGACACTGGTACAGGGTCTTCTTCTCCCCGGGTGAGCCGGCGGGAGAGACCTGCCGGTCCTCCCCGGCATGGCCCGCGGATCCCCGGACGACGAAGCGGACGGTCAGGAGGATGGCCAGGAGCGCCGCGACCGCCGCTATCCCAAGCCAGAGGACCGGTCGTTTAGCGACGGATGTCACCTGGACCCTCCTTGGCCCGTGTCGGGACCGGGGACGACAACCAGCTCCCGGGCCACCAATGGCTCCAGTGCCGCGAGAGCCTTGAGCCGGTCGGATTCCTGTTCGGTCAATTCGACCCGTGAATTGAGAAGGATCATGAGGTCGTTCAGAAGATCGAAAAAAGCGATCCGCCCGACGCCGTACGACGTCTGGGCCGATTCCAGCGCTCCTCTCGCCTGCGGGATGACCCCCTGTTCGTAGAGCACGATCAGCCGCGCGGCCCGTTCCGCCTGCGCCACGAGTTCCCGGACCAAGGCGCGCGTGCGGACCTGAAGATCGGTCAGCTCGTGGCGCGAGGCCAGAAGATCCGATCCGGCCTGGAGGAGCGCCTGCGCCTGCTTGCGCTCCCTGTAAAGCGGCAGCCGGACGCCGACCATCCCCATCACCATCGGGTCGAGCGATCCCCGGTACTGGTAACCCGCCGACCAGACAAAGTCGGGTTTCAGATCGATGCGGGCCCGCGCTTCACCCGCCTCGGCGCGCCGCACCGCCGCTTCGAGGCGACGGATCCCGGGAGAGGCCCCGACGGCGGCCTCGGCCAGGTTGTCGACGCTGTCCGGGAGGGCGGCCTCCGGTAGTCGCGGCACGCGGCCGATCGGCATTTGGGGCGAACGCCCGATCGCGGCGTTAAGTCGGGCCTCGGCGACTTTCCGGTCCTGGGCCACCCGATCCTGCTCCGCCTGCAGGCGCACGATCTCGATCTGCGCCTTGAAAATGCTCTCCTGGATGCCTTGCCCGACCTCGTACCGGCTGCGCGCCGCCTGGGCCAGCGAGTCGAGAAGCGACCGCGTTTCTTCAAGGAGGGCCGCCGTCCGGTCGAGTCGGTAGAGATCGGCGTGGCCTGTCTTGACGGCCGCCGCGACCTCGAGCTTCAGCCGCTCCAAGTCCCGGTCCGCCATCTCAATCTCGGTCTCGGCCACGACGCCGGATCGCCGCAGCTTCCCCGGATAAGGAACCTCTTGTGTCCAGGTCAGGGAGAGACCTGAGAACTCCGTGTCTCCCAGAGTGAGGCTCGAGAGCCCATCGTTGACGTAGGAAAGCGAAACTTCCGGATCGGGTGGGGCTTGTGCCTGACCGGGCAGGCGCCGGGCCGATTCCAGGCGCGCCTCGGCGGCCCGTAGCACCGGGCTCCTTGCCAGCGCGTCGCCCAGCAGGAGTGCCAGATCGGCCTCCTCCGGTGCCGCCGGGGCCGCGGAACAGGTCGCCGCGGCGAAAAAAGCCGTGGCCAGGAAAATCTTTTTCACGTTCTCACCTCGCGCGCGCCGTGCCGCCGCCGAAGTGGGCGGTCCGGCGCACAGAATCAATGCCGTGTCAGAACAGGGGACGCCGTCGGGATCGACGGCGGATCAGCAGCGCAGCGAGGCGTTCAGGATCTGGAGGGGTGTCGTTCGGGATCCGGGCGGTCCGGCTGCCGAAGCCAGCCCGGTCGAGGAGCGGAATGCCGGAAGGATGTCGGCGATGACCGCGATCGCCATCCCGGTGCCGTCGTGGTGTCGATCGAGCAGCGGAGCGGCCGCCAGCGAAACTGGCGCCCGCGGCGTCGCGGGAGTCGGCGCGACCCCGCAGCAGTCGGTGCCGCGCATTCCGAGGTCGCAACGGACTCCGCTCTTGCAGCAGGGCATCCGGGTGTCATCGGCGACCGCGCACCAAGGGGCGGCGGCCGGGGCAAGGAGAGCCGTCACCAGCACCGCCGCGAGGATCAGCCTGGATCGCATGCTGGGAATATACACCTGCCCGGGGAGGGCGGCAAGACCGTGCCCCGATGTGGCGGCGAATCCGACGCCGGCGCGGCAGAGATGCTAGACTTGCGACTTCGTGCTCGATGGGGGGGCAACGTCATGCCGGCCAGAGAGTTGCAGCGGATCGCCGTCCTGGGGGCGGGGAAGATCGGCGAGAGCCTCATCGGCGGTCTCATCGACGCGGGACTGGTGACGCGGGACCGCGTCGTGGCGACGGCGCGTCATCCGGATCGCCTGGGGGTCCTGGAAAGCCGCTTCCACATCAAGACCTCGCTCGACAACGCCGCTGCGATCCGCGGCGCCTCGGTGATCATCCTTGCGGTCAAGCCGCAGGCGATGGCCGAGGTGCTGGGCGATATCCGCGGGAAAGTGCGCCGCGACCAGTTGGTTATCTCGGTGGCCGCGTCGGTGCCGACGGCGTTCATCGAGAAGCGTCTTGGCGCCCCGGCGCCGGTCGTGCGTGCCATGCCCAACACCCCCTGCCTGATTCGCAAGGGGATGACCGGGCTGTCGGCGGGCCGGCACGCGGGGACCCGCCATCTTGAAGTGGCCCGCCGTCTGTTCGAGCCGCTGGGCCGCTGCCTGATTCTCGACGAGCGGCACATGGACGCAGTCACCGGTCTGTCGGCCTCCGGACCGGCCTACATCTACGTGGTCATCGAGTCGTTGGCGGAAGGCGGCGTCAAGGTCGGGCTGGCGCGCGACGTGGCCACGCAACTGGCGGCGCAGATGGTCCTCGGGGCGGCCTCCATGGTCCTCGAATCCGGCGAGCACCCCGCCAAGCTCAAGGATGGCGTCACCACGCCGGCCGGCTGCACCATCGACGGCCTGCTCGAGCTGGAGGAGGGGGGGCTCCGGGTGACCCTCATCAAGGCGGTCGTGAAGGCGACCCGGAGGGCGGCCGAACTGATCCACGGTTGAGCGTGAATTGACCCGGAGTTGAGCGGCGCGCACCGGTTTCTGGTATCCTCTGCCGCCCTGGTTTAAGAGGAGGGTATCAGGCGGGCGGGCGAGCCCGCATCATGGAATCGCAAGGCAATACTTTGTCCGGGCCATCGTGCCCTGAGGAGAATGAAGACACCATGAGGACTCGCAACATCTTTGTTGTTCTGTCAGCAGCACTGGTTCTGGCCGGAGTGGTTGCTTGCGCCAAGGCCCCGCAGGGGGACATCACGGCGGTGCAGGCGGAGGTCGACAAGGCGAAGGCGGCGCAGGCTGATGTCTGGGCCCCGAACGAGTTCCAGGCGGCCGATCAGGCGATGAGCGCCGCCACCGCCGAGGTCACGACCCAGGATCAGAAGTGGTTCAAGAACTACGACAAGGCGAAGGAACTGCTGGCGCGGGCCAAGGACGAGGCGGCCAAGGCCGTCGCCGCGGCGACCGCCAACAAGGAGCAGGCGCGCATGGACGCCGAGACCGGGATCGCCGATGCCGACACCGCCCTGCAGGCTGCCGAGGCGTCGCTCAAGGTCGCTCCGGTGAGCAAGGACTCCAAGGCCGATCTCGAGCTGTACAAGAGCGACCTCGCGGCACTGCGCACCACGCTCGACGGTGCGCGCTCCGCGTTCGCGGCCGAGGACTACAAGAAGGCTCTCGAGAGCACTGCGTCCGTCAAGGACAAGGCGACCACCATCGCCACGCAGCTCGACGAAGCCAAGAAGAAGCGAGCGGCAGTCCGTCGCTAAGTCGGGACGACCGTTGGAAGCCCGGTCCGCGGCGACGCGGACCGGGCTTTTCGTATCCACCCCTTTCGTATACCTTCCCTCCGTGACATCTCGTCCGATCCCACCCGCCCTCCTCCTGATCCTGTTCCTGGGATGTCCCGCCATGGCCGTGATCGGCTGCCGGCATCCCTCGGTGGAGGACCTCGAAAAGGCGGGCCGCGCCATGCAGCGCGCCGCCGAGGCCGGAGGGGCGGTCCGGGCCGCGGCCCTGTGCGCCGAGGCGCAGGGGGCCCTGGTCGAGGCGGAGGCGGAGGTCAAGGTCCAGACCCGCCGCCTGCCGATCGCGCGCGACTACGAAAAAGCCGAAACGATGGCGCTGCGGGCGCGCGAAGCGGCGGAACGGTGCGCCCTGCAGGCGACACTGATGCAGAGCCGATCGCGCGCCCGGGCCGATCGCGGGTTGGCCGATCTCCAGCGCGCCATCGCCCGCGCCGCGCCGCTGGCGCGCCACCTGCCGGACCCGCACCCGGCACGGGACGTCCTGCGACAGGCGGAGATCGCCCTCGGCGAGGGCCGCGAGAGCTTCTCGCGGCAGGAGTTCGAGCGGGCCGAGGAGGCCGCCGGGCGCGGCTCGCGCCAGGTCAGCGAAGTGGTCCGGGCGGTGGACGCGTTTATCGAGTCGTTCGCGCATCACCCGCGCATCGGCCGCTGGAAGCGCTGGGTCACGGAAACTCTGCGGGAAGCGCGGGGAACGGGGAAGCCGGTGATCCTGGTCGACAAACTACGGCGCCAGTTGCTGGTGTTGAAGGGAGAAGATGAGATCGCCACCTACAGCGTGGAGCTGGGAATTTCGGCGATCGAGGACAAGACCCAGGCGGGAGACGAGGCGACCCCGGAGGGGCGCTACCACGTGACCGAGGTGCGGGACCCGGGCCGGACCCGCTACCACCGGGCGCTGATGCTCGACTACCCCAACGCCGACGACCTGGCGGAGTTCCGCCGCCTGCAGCGATCCGGCCAGGTGGCGCGCGGCAAGACCATCGGCAGCCTCATCGAGATCCACGGCGAGGGCGGGCGCGGTCTCGACTGGACCCAGGGCTGCGTCGCCCTGACCAACGCCGACATGGATGAACTGGTCGGGCTGGTCGCGGTTGGCACCCCGGTGACCATCGTCGGGACGCTCCCGGAGGGGGCTCTGCCATGACGGCCCCGACGGCGGGGCCGCCGACGCGGCCGGCAATCCCAGGGTCCCGTCGCGGCTGGCTGATCGCGCTTATGGTGGCGGTCATCGCCGTGGTGGTCGTCCTCCTGGTGACGCGTCCCGGACCGCGCGAGGCCGAGCCGGACCTGACACCGCTCACCGAGAGCGAGCGCCGTGAACTCCGCGATCTCCGCCGCCGTGCGGATTCCATCGAAGCGAAGATCCGCGCCTTGCGCCCGCGCGGCACCTACCTCGTGATCGACACCGGCCGCAACCGGCTGACCGTGGTCAAGTCGGACGAGCCGATCCTCGAGGCAGTCTGCTCGACTGGCAGCGGCCGGGCGCTCGCCGATCCGGCGCGCCAGCGCCGCTGGGTCTTCGATACGCCGCGCGGCGAGTTCTTCATCCGTGCCAAGCACCCGAACCCGGTCTGGATCAAGCCGGACTGGGCGTTCCTCGAGGAAGGGGAACCGATCCCCCGCAAGCTGGCGGAGCGCCTGGCGCCGATGGAGCTGGGGGACTACGCCATGGATCTGGGGGACGGCTATCTGATCCACGGAACCCTCTATCCGCGCGCCCTCGGGCTGAGTGTGACTCACGGCTGCGTGCGGCTCGGCGACGACGATCTCGACACGGTCTATCACACCGCCCGGATCGGTACACCGGTCTACATCTACTGAGGGCGATGCCATGCATGCGGGGCGGGGGAGGGAGCGGATGAAAGGCGGCCGGATCGCGGCGCTGGGTGCGGGCGCGGTCCTGGCGGTGGCCGCGATCCCGGCGGTCATTGCGATCCTGGCGCTGGTCACGGCGCCAACGGTGATCTTGGCGCTGTCGGCATTCGCGGCGCCGGGCCCCGAAACGGTCGCGACCCGCGCCGACCTCGAAGCGGCTCGCCTCCAGGTGGCGCGGCTCGAAGCCGAGCAGGCCCTGGCGCGCAACCGCAAGCCGTGGGTCGTGATCGATCTTCCGGCGCGCACCATCCGTTACCGTCTGCTGGGGATGGAACTCCGGGACATCCCGTTCACCGACTTCGAGACGCACGGTCTGGAGAGAATGGCGCCGGGCGGCAAAGCACCGGAGGCCAGGTTCCTCGCCGGCATCTTTTCCGTCAAGGAGAAGGAGGGCGACCCGCGCTTGTCCCCCCTCACGCCGGAGCAGATCGAAGCCGGCCTGGACGACGAGAACACCGCCGACGCCCTGCCGCCCGAGCCCCCGGCCAACTACCGACTCTGGTTCGACCAGTCGCTGGTGGTGCGGGTGAACGGCACCGGCGACGACCAGGGCGTCGGCGAATGGCTGCGCGACTGGTGGCGATCGGTGCGCCGATCGGGCCCTGCGCAGAGGGAAGGTCCGACCGTCCACGTGAAGCTCGCGATCGAGGCGGAGATCGCCCGGGAGATTTACCGATCGCTGATCCCCGGCGGCCGGATCATCGTGGTGCCCCCACGCGGTTTCGTCCTGCCTGATGTCGGCCAGCCGGCCGCCGCCGCGGTCCTTCAGGATCGGGCCCGCGCCCGTCCCGCACCGGAGGTTTCGCCCGCCCCCGCACCGGAAGCTGGCGTCCCGTTCCGCCTGCCGCCGCCCGAGGACGTGCCGAACGGCTCGCCACCCGCCGCGATACCGGCCCCGTCCGAATCCCCGGCCCCGGCGCCGCCGTCGGCGGGGGGCGACCCGGCCCGGCCTGCCCCCCCCGAGGAGGAGGGAGCGGAGGACACCCCGCTTCCCGATGACTGGGTCCCCGGCGAGGACGAACCGCCGGAGCCTTGATTTCCGCGCACCCGCGCCCCATCGTAGCGGGGCGGTGGAGGAGACCGATGTCGAGCCTGACCGATGCGCTGCGCGAAGATCTCCTGAAGGTCATGGACCGCAAGAACCACTGGGCCTGGCCGCACATCAACGAAGGCCACGCCACCCGGCCGCAGCTCCTGCTCCACTTCCAGCAGGAGTTCGACGTCTACGTCCGCGACTTCCCGGTGTTCCTCAGCCGCGTCCACGCGCGCTGCCCGCACCCCGACGTGCGCCAGGACCTGGCGGAGAACCTTTACGAAGAGGAGACCGGCAAACTGAGCAAAGGCGTGCCGCACCCCGAGCTGTTCCAGATCATGATGGAGGGGCTCGGCTTCCCACGCGCCCGATTCACCGGCGTGGACTTGATTCCCGAAGCCGCCGCCTACCGCGCCTGGATTGACACGGTGACCACCCGCCGCCCTTGGATCGAAGGGGCCGCCCTGGTGACCATCTTCATCGAGGGGAGTGTCGAGGACCGGCGGCGTATCGAGGCGGCCGAACCGGAAGACCCGGTCGACATCGAGGCTGAGCTGGCGCGCAACGCCCTGGTCCGCCACTACGGCGTCGACCCGCGCTTCCTCGACTTGAAGCGCGCCCACCACATGGTCGAGACCGGCCACCGCAAG
>JANNTZ010000131.1:0-4857 GCA_031394595.1 Acidobacteriota bacterium | reverse complement strand
GATGCAAGGAGCGCCGAGGCGGCGATGGGGATCCATCGCCAACGAGGCGCGACGCCGCAGGCGCCCGCAACCCCCATGCGCCCGCAGGGTTCGGGCGGCATGTCGCCGTCCGCGTCGTTGCCGCTTCTCCGCGATGGAACCCCAGCGCGTCGTCGCGGCGCCTTGCGTTCGACGCCACGGCGCTCCGAACGCGACCCGACGCAATACCCGGACGGGCTCCAAGCCGGCGGCCGGTAGAAACGGCGCGTATGCTAATCTACGCCCGCCAGTGAGTCAAGGAATCGCCCTCCTCCGATCCCTGCGGCCCGCGAACGACGACCGTATGCGTCGCGGCTCGACGAGCCATGCGCTGCGTTGGGCGGCGCTGGTCGCAATCCTCATGGTCCCCGTCCTGGCCGTGCCGGCGAGGGGTGCGTCCGGCGATGAGCCGGCCATCGCACTGGCGGCCCGTGACGCCCTGCGACACGTGCACGCCCTGGCGGAAGTCATTGGCCCGCGCAAGACCGGCAGCGACGGGGAGCGACGGGCCATCGATTACCTCCGGCAGGAACTGACGGGCGCCGGCCTGCAGGTGTCGCTCGAGGACGTGACCGCCGTGCCCGCTCCCGACGGGATCGATCGGGTGGGGTCCTGGAACATCATCGGCGACCTGCCGGGGGAAAGCCGCGATCGCATCGTCATCGCCGCGCACCACGACACCCGGGACGCGCGGGTCCCCGGGGCCAACGACGATGCGTCGGGGCTCGCTGTCCTGATCGAAGTGGCCCGCCGCACCGCGGCGAGGCCGCGGCAGTTGTCGTACCGGTTTGTGTCCTTCTGCGCCGAGGAGGAGGGGCTTCTCGGGTCGCGGTACCACGTGCGCCACGCCGACCTTGCCGGGACACGCGCCATGGTGGCGCTCGAGGTGGTGGGGAAGGGCGACCTGCTGGTGGGGGGTGTCCCGCGGCCCGCGCCGCTCTGGGCACAGCGCGCCATCCTGGCCGCGGCCCGTGACGCCGGCGTGGACGGGGTGGTGGCGCGACCGCTGTGGGCGGTGGCGCCGCGGCTCCTGGACCTGCCGTATTCGGCCGACCATGAGCCGTTTCTCGATCGCGCCATCCCCGCGTTTCTCCTGGCCGGATCGTTCTCGGGCTGGGCGTACCACACCCCGGAGGATCGTCTGGCGCATGTCGATCCGGCGGTCCTCGGCCGGGCGGTGCTGCTCCTGGATGCCCTGCTGCTGCGGATCGAACGGGCCAGCCCCCGCGCCGTCGACGACCCCAACTACCTGCCGCTGACGGTGTTCGGGCACGGCGTCGTGGTCGGGTCCCCGCTGCTGCGGGCGCTCTGCGGCGCCGCCCTAGCGGCGTGGGCGGCGTTCATGCTGCTGCGGATCGGGCAGGTGCTGGCGCCGCGGAGGCTGCTCGTCCTGACGCGCGTCGTCGTGGTCACCGGTGCGGTCACGGCGCTGGCCGTGGCGGGCCCGTTCGCCGCCGCCGCGATCATGGAGGGCCGTCACGGGGTGCGCTTCCCGTGGATGGCGCACCAGGTCCTGCATCTCGCCTTTGCGGCGGCGGCGTTGGCGTTCACGTCCTGGCTGGCGTTGAACATCTTCCGGCGCATCAAGCCGACGGTCGATCCGGCCCCGTACCTGCACGCTGCACTCCTCCTGCCTGCTGTCGGAGTCGTGGCGGGTCTCGCCGTCGATCGGCCTGAAATCGCCGCTTTCCCGGCGGTGCCGCTGGCGGCCTTCCTGATCTCCGTGTGGACCGCGAACATCGGCCGGAAGGTTGGACTAGGCCTGTTGGGGCTGTTGCCATTCTTTTTAATCATCACTCCGGACGACTACCGGGTCCTCGTGGAGGTTGCGGGGATCGCGCTGCCGGGGCGCCTGCTGTTCGGGATCGTGGGGATCGTTGTCCTGCCGTTCGCTCTCTACCTCGCCCATGTCGCCGCGTTCCAGGACTGCCTCCACAGCCGGGTCTGGTGGTGGCTGTCAGGGCGCCGGATCGGCGCCGCGGCCTTGTTCACCTGCGTGGCGCTTGGTGTGGCGGGCGCCTGGCTGCCGGCTTACGATTCCGGCCATCGGCAGGTGGTGCGGATTCAGGAGATCGTGGACCTTGATGCCGGCACGGCGGAAGTCCGGGTGCGATCCGATGACAGCCTCGCGGGGGTCGTCCTGTCGGGGCCTGGTGTGCCGATCGCGGGTGGCCGGGAGCTGCGGATCCCGGTGCCCTTCCCGATGGGTGTCTTCGGGTTCGATGCGTCCCTGGAGGCGACCGGCGGATCGCCCGACCAGCGCCCGGTGACCTGCCACCTGACCCTTCGCGCCCCGCATCCGACCGATCGGATCGAGTTCACCTTCACCTCGACGTCCGGGTTCCGTGTTCCGGGCGAGCCCCAGGGACTGCGTCACGAGTACCGGGTCGGAGTCGTCGGCGCTCGCATGAATCCCGTCGAGACGGTTGACCTGCTCCTGCCCGGGGGTGGCGACCTGTCGGTGAGGCTCGAGGCCCGCTTCGCGGGCGATCTGCTGGACCTCCGCCCACAGGGCAAGGCCACGCAGGTGCTCGTCCATCGCGGGAAAGTCAGCGCGCAGCGGCTCCTGACCGGACCGTGACGCTGCGTTGAAGCCGGCCCGATGCCTCTGCTAAAATTCCGCCGCCCGCCACGAAGACGGCTCCAGACATAGTTCGCGCCCATTCGGGAGAGACCCGTGCCATCGACTCCGCCGCCACCCGGCTCCCTGCGACCGGTCGCCGTTCTTGATACGCAGGGTCTATACTGCCCGGTGCCGATCATCCGGACGGCGGAGAAGGTCAGGCGGTTGCCGGGCGGATCGGTTCTCGAGGTCATCTCGGACGATCGGGTCGTTCTCGTGGACATGCCGGCATGGTGCCGCTCCACCGGGCACGAGTACCTCGGATCGCGGCAGGACGGGGGCAGGTACCACCTCTACCTCCGCACGAAGATACCGGAAGGGAAGCAGCGATGAGCGAAGCGGATCGGGCCGGTACGGGGCCGGCGGCCGGGGGAGAGCCGGGTCGCGACCGGAAGGTCCGGGCGATCGGGCTCGTGTCGGGCGGTCTGGACAGCACGCTCGCGGCGCGCGTCCTCCTCGAACAGGGGATCGAGGTGATCGGGCTGCACTACGCAACCGGCTTCTGCATGAACGACCACCGGCGCGCGATGGCGCGGCCGGACGAGGACCCGCGCCGGATGCGCAATGAGGGCCTGCGGGCCGGGGCCGACCTCGGGATCCCGATCGAGATTCTCGATGCAGGTGAAGCGTATCTCCGGATGGTGCTCAACCCGAAGCATGGCTATGGAAAGCGCGCCAACCCCTGCATCGACTGCCGGATCTTCATGATTCACGGGGCCGCCGAGTACATGCGCGAGCATGGCGGCGATTTCGTATTCACCGGCGAAGTCCTCGGCCAGCGGCCGATGTCGCAGCACATGCAGGCGCTGAACCTGATCGAGAAGGAGTGCGGCATCAAGGGGCTCCTGCTCCGGCCGTTGTCGGCCCTGCACCTGCCGCCGACGATCCCCGAACAGCGCGGCTGGGTCGATCGGGAGCGACTGCTCGCGATCAGCGGCCGTTCGCGTCGCGAACAGATGTCCTGGAGCGAACGCTGGGGGATCCACGAGTATCCCCAGCCGTCGGGCGGCTGCTGCTACCTGGCGGACGAATCGTTCGGCCGGCGGTTCCACGACAAGCGGCTGCACACTCCACCCGAGGCGATCCGTCGCGAGGAGATGATCCTGTTGAAGGTCGGCCGGCATTTCCGCCTGTCCCCGGCGGTCAAGATCATCGTCCCGCGTGACGAATCGGAGAACAATTTCCTGTCGCGTTACGGGGCCGGCTGTTGGCGCTTCGAGGCGATCGGGTGCGGCAGCCCGGTGACCCTCGTCGAGGGCGATCCGGACGCCGACCTGATGACCCTCATCGCCTCGATCACTGCCCGCTACTCGGACCACCGCCAGGAGTCGCTGGTGGAAGTGGCGGCGCGACGCGACGAACGGGACGAACGGCTGACGGTGCCGCCGATTGCCGAAGAGACGCTGGCGCGATACAGGATCTGACGCCCCTCTGGTATAATCCGCGCCCTTGACGGGCCGTTAACTCAGCGGGAGAGTGCTATCCTCACACGGTAGAAGTCGCTGGTTCAAATCCAGCACGGCCCACCAGCGTCCTGATTTCACACCGGTTTCGGCAAGTGGGCGGCTAGCTCAGCTGGGAGAGCGCCGCGTTCGCAACGCGGAGGTCGAGGGTTCGAGCCCCTTGCCGTCCACCAGCCGATCCCGATGGCCCGACCCCTTCCGATCGACATCTCTTTAATTTTCCTGCGGCCATCCTGTCCGATTCCCCCTCCAGCACGCGCCGGCGGGACGGGTGGTTCCCACGGGCCGTCGCGCCAGACCACGCCACGACAGGGATCGCGGCTCCTTGACGGGAGTTGGCGGCGGCCTTATATGTGGATGCATCCAAATCGTGGAGGTCGACCATGGATGCGATCCCGGCCGGCGCGCGTGCCGTCATGCCTGTGCCACCCGCAACGGCACGCTGTCCGGCCTGCGGGGATGGCGACCTGTTCGCCCTCCGGATCGCAGGGCGGGCCGGCGGCATGATGGAGGCGGTCTATTGCGCCGGCGCCTACGACCACGATCGACGCCGCTACCTGCGGCGCGGCTGCGGCTACGCGGCGAACGTCCCGGCCGGGATCGGGAAGACCGGTACGGGCTAGGAGCCTGTCCGGGTATTGCGTCGGGTCGCGTTCGGAGCGCCGTGGCGTCGGACGCGAGGCGCCGCGACGACGCGATGGGGTTCCATCGCGGAGGAGCGGCAACGACGCGGGCGGCGCCACGCCGCCCGAA
>JANNTZ010000188.1:0-2616 GCA_031394595.1 Acidobacteriota bacterium | reverse complement strand
GTGTCCCTGGGAGAAAAGCCGATGCAGTCGATCGTGGCCGCCACCCGCATCGCCGCCGAGGC
Organism: Acidobacteriota bacterium; assembly: GCA_031394595.1. Lineage (GTDB taxonomy): Bacteria > Acidobacteriota > Polarisedimenticolia > Gp22-AA2 > Gp22-AA2 > JANNTZ01. The sequence continues at coordinate 2,554 of JANNTZ010000188.1, read as the reverse complement.
GATCGGCTGGCAGGACCGCGTCGGCACCATCGAGCCCGGCAGGTACGCCGACCTGGTGGCGGTCGCCGGCGACCCGCTGGCCGACATCACCGAGCTCGAGCGCGTCGGTTTCGTCATGAAGGGGGGCGAGGTGGTGCGGGACGATCTGGCCCACCGCTGATATAGAATCCACACGTTTCACCATACAGTCCATCGGAGGTGTTATGCAGACTGGGGTGCGGACAGTTCTGCTCGTCGCGAGTGTGATGACGGTCGTGGGGGTGGGCTGCCGAGCCGAGCGCGAGGCGCCGGCTGCCGGGACCGGTGCCCCGCAGTACTCGGTCGCCGACTTCATGGCGACCACCAGCCTCCTCGGCGCCTCCTTCTCCCCTGACGGGTCGCGCATCCTGGTCAGCAGCGACGAGACCGGGGTCTACAACGCGATCGCCGTGCCGGTGGACGGGGGCCCCGCGACGCCGCTGACCCGGTCGACGACCGATGCGGTGCAGGTGGAGGGCTATTCCCCAGCCGACGAACGGTTCCTCTACTCCGGCGATCGCGGCGGCAACGAGCTCACCCACCTCCATGTTCAGTCGCCCGACGGGTCCGCGATCGACCTGACGCCGGGCGAAAAACACAAGGCCACCTTCCTGGGCTGGGCGGCGGACGATCGGTCGTTCTTCCTGAGCACCAACGAACGCGACGCGCGGTTCTTCGACATCTACGAGGTTGCCATCCCGCCGCTCGCCCCGGGCGGGAAGACTCCTCCGGCCGCGGCCGGCTACCGGCGGGCCCTGCTCTACAAGGACGAGGCCGGCTACGAGTTCGCGGCGAGCTCGCGGGACCGGCGTCTCCTGGCGTTAAACCGGACGCGGACCACGTTCGACACCGACATCTACCTCTACGATCGCACGGCGGGCGCGATGCGGCACCTGACGCCGCACCAGGGGGACATCGTCCATGAGGCCCAGACTTTCTCCCCGGACGGCCAGGCGCTGTACCTGACGACCGACGAGGGCTCCGAGTTCCGTCACCTGGTCCGCCACGATCTGGCGACCGGCCGTCGCGAGACGGTGGAGAAACCGGAATGGGACGTCTGGTACGCGTACTTCTCGCGTGGTGGCGGGCATCTCGTCGTCGGGATCAACAACGACGCACGGACCGAGCTGCGGGTCTACACGACAGATGGCGGGGCCGCCACCGGACTCCAGCGCGTGACCCTCGGCGATCTGCCTCCGGGAGATGTCACCACGGTGGTCTTTTCGCGCGACGAGAAGCGCCTGGCGCTCTACCTCGACGGCAACCGGTCGCCGAAGGACCTGTTCGTCATGGACCTGGAAGGAGCCGCCGCCACCCGCGGCCGCCAGATCACCCGCACGCTCAACCCGAAGATCGACCCCGCCCACCTGGTCGACGCGCAGGTCGCGCGCTTCAAATCGTACGACGGGGTCGAGATCCCCGGCCTCCTCTACCGGCCGCAGATGGCCTCGGCCGGTGCGAAGGCCCCGGCCCTCGTCTGGGTGCATGGTGGTCCCGGGGACCAGTCGCGCATCGGCTACTCGGGGTTCCTGCAGGCGCTCGTCAATCGCGGTTACGTGGTCTTCGCGATCAACAACCGGGGCAGCAGCGGGTACGGCAAGACCTTCTTCCGGATGGACGACCGCCGGCACGGCGACGCCGACCTGCGCGACTGCATCGCCAGCAAGGCGTACCTCGTGTCGACCGGCTTCGTTGATCCCGATCGGATCGGCATCGCCGGCGGGTCGTACGGGGGGTTCATGGTGCTGGCGGCGCTCGCCTTCCAGCCCGAGGAGTTCGCGGTCGGTGTGGACATCTTCGGAGTCGCCAACTGGGTGCGCACCCTCAAGGAGATCCCGGCCTGGTGGGAGTCGTTCCGGCAGGCGCTCTACACCGAGATCGGCGACCCGGCGAAAGATGAGGCTTACCTCAGGAAGATCTCGCCGCTGTTCGCCGCCGGGAACATCAGCCGCCCGCTGATCGTCCTGCAGGGGGCCAACGACCCACGAGTCCACAAGATCGAATCGGACGAGATGGTCGCCGCGGCCCGCGCCGGCGGCACCCCCGTCGAGTACCTCGTCTTCGACGACGAGGGGCACGGGTTCAAGAAGAAGGAGAACCGCGTGCGTGGCTACCAGGCGATCGTCGATTTCCTAGACAAGCACCTGAAAGGCCGCGGCCCCGCCACTCCGGCCTAGGATCCTGCCTCAGCCGGCACCAGGATCTCGCCTTTGCCCAGCTCGGCGAGGTCGCCGTGGTAACGCTGGAACGGGCGGGGCTGCTCGATGCCGTCCGCCAGCGGGAAGCCGATCCGACGCAGCGCCCTGAGCTGGACCGTCAGGAACAGCGGCGTGAAGAGCGCGGTCCGCTTGAAGGTCGGCAGGATCACGGGGGGACGGTACACGACGATCGTGCCGCGCTTCATCCCGCCGCCGGCCCGGATGCCGGCGCCGCCGAACACCAACACCGTCCCGGACGACATGCGCGCGCCGGCGAAATCCTGGACGTCCCCCTTCACCACCACGCAGCCACGACGCATGTAGCCGCCGACTTCGTG
>JANNTZ010000145.1:0-1770 GCA_031394595.1 Acidobacteriota bacterium | reverse complement strand
GTCGACGTTGCTCACCCGCACATCGACGGCATTTCGTGTGCGCCGCACCTCCCAATGCTCCGGCACCTCCCCCAGCCACGGAACGCCGGAGTCCTTCATCGCGGGGTAGGGCTTGAGGTCGGCGATCATGCGCCGAACTCTGCGTTGCCCATCTGCTTCTCGAAGGCCTGGCGTACGAGACCCATGACGTAGGCCAGCTCCTCTGGCTGGCTGAGCCCCACCTCCACATCGCCGTTGCCCCAGCGGCCGATGTTGGTCACGTCCTTGGCCAGATAATTCGGGTCGTGCAGCTCGTGGAAGTGCATGTTCAGCGATAGGCGCAGGCGGCTTTTTTGCGGGACCACATCCACGAAGTTGGTCTCGGCCTTGTAGGCGACGTAGAACTTGAGGAACTCCTCGGTGACGCAGGGGTCGAGGGCCAGGATCGCCTTGCGAAGCGCCTCGAACAGAGGCCGCATGGGACTGCCCTCGGCCAGTTGTAGGTGGTCGTCGATGGTATAGCCGGCGGGCTTCTCGGCCTTCGGCCGGTAGGTCTCGAGCACCTCAGCCGGCAACGAAGGCGGCGCCCAGACCTGGGCGGCCTGCTCCGCGAGCCGCCTGGCGCGGGCCTGGATGGCAGCCTCGTCCCAGGTGTCCAGCGCACCGAGCCCCTCGTTGAGCCGCAGTGGGCTCTCCTTGAAGCCGCCCTGCATATCGCGCTTCTCCTCGAACGGCCGGTCGCTGTACTCGGCGTTGTAGCCGGTGAGCGTCAGGTTGCCGAGGGTGTGGAGCCAGTTCTCTTGCACGCGCTGCCACTCCGTCCCGAGGGCCCCGCGCCACTTGGGGGAGAGATTGTCGTTCTGCGGCAGGATGTGCTCGATGGTGTACTCGTCCACCGGCACGCGCTCCTTGCGGCCGTGGTTCTCCAGGCGGCGCAGCCAGTAGCTGCGGCGCGGGAAGGTGTACAGATCGCGGACGGCAAGCTCGCGTCTGAACTCCTCGTCGCCCGGAAAGCGCCGGTAGGACGGCAGGGTCAGCAAGTGCGCCTGGATGCTCTCCAGGTAGCAATCCTTCCTGAGCGCGCGTCCCAAGGTGGCGAAGGTCTTGTTGAGCGAGTTCGTCGGGATGGCGCACACGGCGCGGCGGAACACGTAGGCCTCGACGAGCCGTACTGCCGGGACGAAGTCCCCCCTGGGGAGCAAGCCCGCAGCATGGTCGTTGTACAGCTCCAACAGGAATGGATAAGCCACGTCAACCTTCAGCTCGCGCAGGTCCTGGAAGGCGGCCGCCAGTTCCTTTTCCGGCTCGTTGCCGAGCGCCATGGCGCAGTAGTAGCCGGCGTAGGCATGAATGTCGGCGACCAGCGCGTCTACGCCGGCCGCGGCCACTTCCGGCGCGCGTGCATGGGCCTTGAAGGCCTCGTAGACGGCTCGGACGTTCGGGATCTCCCCGGTCTTGAGCGTCAGGTAGTGACGCATGAAGCCGTCGAAGTGCGTGCCGTAGGCTTCTTGCCCGAAGGCGACCTCCATCGGCCGCCAGTGGTCCTCGTAGAGGCGAGTCTGGTGGACCGGCTCCAGGCCCATCAGGATGAAGTTGCGGATCAAGTCGGCCTGGCTCAACTCGCGCCCGGTCGAGTTCATGCTCTCGAAAATGAGCTGTGGGTTGTCCTGATCGCGGCTGAGCGCGATGTCGACGATCACGAGCTTCGCCAGACCCTTGCAGAGCGGCGTGAGGTCGGCGCCAAGGGCCTTCACCTGCTCCTCGAAGAATGCGAAGTTCTCCTCGATGCGC
>JANNTZ010000125.1:0-10295 GCA_031394595.1 Acidobacteriota bacterium | reverse complement strand
CCCAGGTTGCCGAACAGGACCGTCTCGTCGATGCGGTTCAGGAACTCGGGGCGAAACTGCCGCCTGAGCTCCTCGTCGACGCGGGCCCGCAGGGCGGTCCGGTCGGGGCCGCTCCACTCCTGGATCAGCGGGCCCGCCAGGTTCGAGGTCATCACGACCAGCGTGTTCCGGAAATCGACCACCCGCCCGCGTCCGTCGGTGAGCCGCCCGTCCTCGAGGATCTGCAGCAGGGCGTTGAAGACGTCCGGGTGGGCCTTCTCGATCTCATCGAACAGCACCACCGCGTACGGCCGCCGGCGGATGGCTTCCGTCAGCTGGCCGCCTTCCTCGTGGCCGACGTAACCGGGCGGTGCGCCGAACAGACGGGCCACCGAATGCTTTTCCATGTACTCCGACATGTCGAGGCGAACGAGCGCCCGCTCGTCGTCGAACAGGAACTCGGCGAGGGCCCGGGCGAGCTCGGTCTTGCCGACCCCGGTCGGCCCCATGAACAGGAACGATCCGGTCGGGCGGTTGGGGTCGGAGAGACCGGCGCGGGCCCGGCGCACTGCGTCGCTCACGGCGCGGATCGCCTCGTCCTGGCCCACCACCCGTTCCTGAAGCCGATCCTCCATGTGGAGGAGTTTCTGGACTTCGCCCTCCAGCATCCGGCGGACCGGGATGCCGGTCCAGCGCGACACGATCGCCGCGATGTCCTCTTCGTCCACCTCTTCCTTGAGCATCGGGCGTCCCGCCTGCAGATCGCGCAGCCGGTGGTTCGCCGCCTCGAGTTTCTTCTCGAGATCGGCCAGCTGCCCGTACTTCAGCTCGGCCGCCTTCGTCAGGTCGCCGGCCCGTGCCGCCTGGTCGGCCTGCGTCCGCCGCTGCTCGATCAACTCCTTGAAGCCGCGGATCTCCTGGATGGCGTCCTTCTCCGTCCGCCAGCGGACCTTGAGGGCGTCGCTCTCCTCGCGGATGCGCGCCAGCTCCTTGCCGATCTCCGCGAGGCGCGCCCGGCTCGCCGGGTCGTTTTCCTTCCCGAGGGCCGTCTGCTCGATCGCCAGCTGCACGCCGCGGCGTTCCAGGACATCGATGTCATGGGGGAGGGAGTCGATCTCGATCCGCAGCCCCGAAGCCGCCTCGTCCACCAGATCGATCGCCTTGTCGGGCAGGAAGCGGTCGCTGATGTAACGTTGCGACAAGGTCGCCGCGGCGATCAACGCGGCGTCCTTGATGCGGACCCCGTGGTGAACCTCGTAGCGCTCCTTGAGGCCGCGCAGGATGGCGATGGTGTCCTCCACCCGCGGCTCGCCGACGAGGACCGGCTGGAAGCGCCGTTCGAGGGCGGCGTCCTTCTCGATGTATCGGCGGTACTCGTTGAGGGTGGTGGCGCCGACGCAGCGTAGCTCGCCGCGGGCCAGGGCCGGCTTGAGCATGTTGGAGGCGTCGATCGCCCCCTCGGCGGCCCCGGCTCCGACCAGGGTGTGCAGCTCGTCGATGAACAGGATGTAACGCCCGTCGCTCTGCTCGATCTCACGCAGCAGGGCCTTGAGCCGGTCCTCGAACTCGCCCCGGTACTTGGTGCCGGCGATCAGCAATCCGAGATCGAGCGCCACGACCTGCTTGTTCTTGATCCCCTCGGGAACGTCGCCGTCCACGATGCGTCGCGCCAGGCCCTCGACGATGGCGGTCTTGCCGACGCCCGGCTCGCCGATCAGCACCGGGTTGTTCTTGGTGCGGCGGGAAAGGACCTGGACGACGCGGCGGATCTCTTCGTCACGCCCGATGACCGGATCGAGCTTGCCGCGGCGCGCGGCATCGGTGAGGTTGCGGGCGTACTTCTCGAGCCCCTGGAAGTTCCCTTCGGGATTCTGCGACGTCACCCGCTGGGTGCCGCGGACGGCGCGCAACGCCTCGAGGATCCGTGCCGCATCGGCACCGGACTCGCGCAGCAGGTCGGCCGCCGCGCCGCGCCCCGCAATCAAGGCCAGAAGCAGATGTTCGACCGAGACAAAATCGTCGTGAAACTCCCCGGCCCGTCGCTGCGCCGTTTCGAGGACCGTCCCCAGACCGTCACCCATGTGTGGGGCGGTGCCGCCCTGGACGGATGGTCGGGATTCGAGATGAGCGGTCAGACGCGATCGCAGCCGGGCGACGTCGGCCCCGATCCGGGTCAGGAGGACCGGGACCAGCCCTTCCTCCTGTGCCAGGAGGGCGGCGAGAAGGTGCTCCGGGGTGATTTCCGAATGACCACGGTGGGTGGAGATGGTGAGGGCTTCCTGCAGGGATTCCTGCGATTTGACCGTCAGCTTGTCGAGGTTCATCGGCTCCGCCCGTCGAAGAGAATCTTGAAATCGCCCCAAGAGTTCAATGACACGACGCAGAGTATAAAATCTTAGTGTCTGACTGTCAAGTTTAATTTATGACCATGCATTGCTTGTATAAATCATTTGTCTGGACAGTTTACAGAGTCTTGAGTGGACTGGAAAGGCTAGGAGGCGGTCGCCTCGTGTGACCGTTTGACACCGGTGTCCCGCTCGCCGGGGGGGGAGCCGTCGGGGAGGAACTGATCGATGAGGGTCACACATTGGCGCGTATCGGTCAGGAAAGTGTGGTGCCCGGTTCGGCGGATCACCTCCAGCCGCATCTGCGGGTACTGCAGGGGAAGGCCGCGAACATGATCCAGCGGCGCAACGCTGTCCTGCTCGCCGTGCACCAGGAGGGTGGGGACCCGCGGCACCTGAGGCAGGACGTCGTCGATCCGGTAGTTCAGCAGGCAGTGATCGAGTGTCGAGGTCAGCGACTTGAAGGAGAACTTGTGGGCGTCGATCAGCACCGCCAGGGGGAAGCGCAGCGCATAACGCAGCGTCAGCTCGAGCCCGGTGCGCTTCATCTGGGAAATCGTCTCGGCGAGCGAGTGTTCGTTCAGGAGCCACCGGTAGTGCGTCGACCCGCGCCAGAACAGGTGGTGCGCGGTGACCGGATCCGCGTAGCGTGGCAGACTGAAGAGGACCATGCGGGTCACGTGATCCGGGTGCGCGGCGGCATAGTTCAGGGCGATCAGGCTGCCGAGCGAATGTCCGACGAGGACCAGCGGCCGGCCGGCGAGGCCGCACTCGACGACGAAGTCGCGCACCGTGTTCCGATACAGCTCCATGGTGTACTCGAGATACGGCTTCGGCGACAGGCCGAAGCCCAGGAGATCGGGGATTACCAGTCGGTAGCGGCGCGCCAGCGGCCGGACCTTCTTCTCCCAATAGCGGCGCGAACCGGTGATCCCGTGCAGGAACAGGATCGTCGGCGCGTCGCGCGGGCCGTGGTCGACGTAATGCAGCGCGTAATGGGTTCGCATCGGCAAAGGCGTCGCGGCGGAAATCCCCGCGCGGCCGGGCGCATGATAGCACGCGCTTGATCTGCCCGCGGGGCGTGTCCTATCATCCGCGGGCGGTCGAGAACCGGTTTCCGTCCTTTCCACCTTCTGAACCAGGCAGGAGCGCGGCACCGTGATCGAATCCCTTCGTCAGGTCGACCCCGAAGTCGCCGACGCCTTGGAGGCCGAGGTCGCCAGGCAGGACGAGACTCTCGTCCTGATCGCCTCGGAAAACTACGCCTCGCGCGCCGTCCTCGAGGCGATGGGCTCTGTGTTCACCAACAAGTACGCCGAGGGCTATCCCGGCCGCCGCTATTACGGTGGCTGCGAGCACACCGACACCGTCGAACGGCTGGCGATCGACAGGGCGAAGCGGCTGTTCGGGGCGGAGCACGCCAACGTCCAGCCGCACTCCGGCTCGCAGGCGAATGTCGCGGTCTACATGGCGACGCTGCAGCCGGGCGACACCATGCTCGGGATGGACCTGTCGCACGGCGGGCACCTGACCCACGGCCATCCGCTCAATTTCTCCGGCCGCTATTTCAAGGTGGTGCCGTACGGCGTCGACCGGCAGACCGAGATCCTCGACTACGAGGCCCTGCACCGGCTGGCGATCGAGCATCGCCCGAAACTGATCGTCGTCGGGGCCAGCGCCTACGCGCGGGTGATCGACTACGCGCGGGTGCGGTCGATCGCCGACGAGGCCGGCGCCATGGTCCTGGCGGACATCGCCCACGTGGCGGGATTGATCGCGGCGGGTCTCCACCCGAACCCGGTCCCGCACGCCGAGTTCGTGACCACCACGACGCACAAGACGCTGCGCGGGCCGCGCGGCGCCATCATCCTCTGCCGGGAAAAGTTCGCGAAGGCGATCGACAGCGCCGTCTTCCCGGGGATGCAGGGGGGGCCGCTGGTGCACATGATCGCCGCCAAGGCGGTGTCGTTCGCGGAAGCGATGAGCGAGTCGTTCCGCGCCGACCAGAAGCGCACCATCGAGAACGCCCGGGTCCTGTCCGGCACCCTGGCGGCCGCCGGGCTGCGCATCGTCTCCGGTGGCACCGACACGCACCTGTTCCTGGTCGATCTCCGGGCCCGGAAGCTGACCGGCCGGGAGGCCGAGGCGCGCCTCGAGCGGCTCGGGATCGCCCTGAACAAGAACACCATCCCGTTCGACCCGGAGAAGCCGATGGTCTGCAGCGGCGTCCGCATCGGTACCCCGGCGGTGACGACCCGCGGCATGGGCCCCGGCGAGATGCGGGCCATCGCCGCCCTGATCCTCGAAGCGATCGATCACGAGCCCGACGCCCGCGCCGCCGCGGCCTTCCGCGAGCGGGTCCTGGCGATCTGCCGGACCTTCCCGATCTACGGCTGGCTGCCGCGCCCCGGCGGAACCCCGCGTCCGGCGCCGCGCGCCTCCTGAGCCGGGCGCCACGACCCGATGCCGGTCTTCTTCGCGGCCCTGACGCTCCGGGGTCTCCAGGTCGTCGTGGTCGGCGGCGGGGCGGTCGCCGCCCGCAAGGCGGCGGGGCTGCGCCGGGCCGGCGCGGTGGTGCGGATCGTGGCGCCGGATGTGACTCCCGGGATTCGGGCGCTCGCCCGCCGCCGGCGTCTGCGCTGGACCCGTTCGTCCTACCGGCCCGCCTGTCTGAAAGGAGCCTGGCTGGTGATCGCCGCCACCTCCGATAGCACAACCAACGCCCGAATCGCCCGCGACGCTGCCCGGCGGCGTCTGTTCGCCAATGTCGCGGACGATCCCGACGCCGGCACGATGCTGCTCCCGGCGGTTGCCCGGCGTGGACCGATCCAGGTCGCCGTGTCGACCGGCGGAGAAAGCCCGGCGCTGGCCGCGCACCTGCGCGACCGGATCGGCGCATGGATCACCCAGGCCGACGCCGACCAGGTCCGGCTGATCGGCACGGTCCGCCGCCGGCTGCGCACCGCCGTTCCCGATCCGCAGGATCGTCGCCGCCGGCTGGCGCGCCTGCTCCGCGCGGCCGGGCTGCGATGACGGCGCCTGGCGAACCGACCCGCACGCTCTATCTCGTTGACGGCACCAACAACCTGTTCCGCGCCTTCTTTGCCATCCGCGGGCTGCGATCGAGCCAGGGCGTCCCCACCAACGCCGTCTTCGGCTTCACCAGCATGCTCCGCAAGCTGATCAAGGACCACGATCCCCGCTACCTCGCCGTCGCCTTCGACCGGCCCAAGCCGACCTTCCGGCACCAGGCCTACGCCGACTACAAGGCGCACCGTCCGGAAGCGCCGGCCGATCTGATCGCGCAGATCCCCCACGTCAAGCAGGTCTGCGCCGTCCTCGGCGTGCCGCTGATCGAGCTGGCCGGCTTCGAGGCCGACGATCTGATCGGGACCCTCGCCCAGCGCGCGGCGGAGGCCGGCTTCAAGGTCGTGATTGTCGGCACCGACAAGGACCTGCTGCAACTCGTCGGGGGGCCGGTGGTGGTCCTGAACCCGGTGAGCGGGGAAACGATCGATGCGGCTGGCGTCGAGCGGGTCTTCGGCGTCCGGCCCGAGCAGGTGACCGCCGTGCTGGCGCTGTGCGGCGACGCCTCGGACAACATCCCCGGGGTCGAAGGGATCGGCGAGAAAGGGGCGAAGGACCTGGTCCGCCAGTACGGGAGTCTCGCGGGAGTCCTGGAGAACGCCGCCACCATCACCCGGAAGAGCTACCGCGAGGGGCTTCTCGCGCACGCCGACTCGGCCCGCCTCAGCCACGAGCTGGCGGTGGTGCGCCGCGACGTCCCGGTCGCCTTCGACCCCGAGACACTCCGCCTGCGCCCACCCGACACCGGTGCGGCGCGCGACCTGTTTCTCGGACTGGAGTTCACGACCCTGGCGCGGGAGTTCGATGCCCCGACCATGGCGGCGCCGGAAGTCGCGGTGACCGTGGTTCGCGACGCCGACGGTCTGCGCGATGCCACCCGCCGGCTCGCCGGCGCCCCCTGCGCGGTGCTCGTCGAGGCCGAAGCGGCGGTCTCCGGCGGTGCGGCCGCGGTCCCCGCCGGGATCGCTCTTGCAGGGGCCGGCGCGGTCTTCTATATCCCGATCGGGCACCGGGGTCTGGCGGTGGGGGAGCAGCTGGACGCGGAAACGGTCGTGGATGCGCTCCGGCCGCTGCTCGAGGCCGATGGAGTCGATCGGGTGACCCATGGGGCCAAGGAGACCCTCCACCTGCTGCGCCGGATGGGTTCGCGCATCCCCGGGTTCGCCTCCGACACCCGACTCGCGTCCTATCTCCTCAATGCCGACCGCCGCGGTCACGATCTCGAAATCGTGGCGCAGGAAGTCGCCGGGCTGCCGGTCGCCTCCCACGAGTCGGTGCTCGGCAGCGGCGCGAAGCGGGCTGCCTGGAGCGAGCTGGACGTCGATCGGGCGGCGGCGCAACTCGGTGGGTGGGCGGCGGCGGTGCTGGAGATCCGCGGCCGGCTGGAGGAAAACCTCGAACACGATGGCCTGACCGACCTGTACCGCGGGATCGAAATTCCGCTCGCCTCGATCCTGGCCGACATGGAGCGGGCCGGCGTGCGGGTCGACACCGGGTTCCTGGCGAAGCTGTCGGGCGACTGGGGAGGCGAGCTCGACCGGCTGACCCTGGTGATCCACCGGCTCGCGGGCCGCGAGTTCAACATCAACTCGCCCCGCCAGCTCGGGGAAATCCTGTTCGACGGCCTGGGGCTGAAGCCGAAGCGCCGCACCAGTAAAACCCGGTCGTTCTCCACCGACGCCGAGACCCTGGAGGAGCTGGCGGAGGAGCACGAGCTGCCGCGGCGCCTGCTCGAATACCGCTCGCTGCAGAAACTGAAATCGACCTACGTCGATCTCCTGCCGGCGCTGGTCGACCCGGCGACCGGCCGGGTCCATACCTCGTTCAACCAGGTGGTCGCCGCCACCGGACGGCTGAGCAGCAGCGACCCCAATCTCCAGAACATCCCGATCCGCACCGAGCAGGGGCGGCAGATCCGGCGTGCCTTCATCCCGGCCGACGGCTGCCTCCTGCTGTCGGCCGACTACTCGCAGATCGAGCTCCGGATCATGGCGCACCTGTGCCAGGACCCGGCTCTGCTGCATGCTTTCCGGTCCGGCGAGGACATCCACCGGCGCACCGCCGCCGAGGTGTTCGGGGTGCTGCCCGGACTGGTGACGCCCGAGATGCGCCGACGGGCCAAGGCGGTGAACTTCGGGATCCTGTACGGCATGGGGGCGCAGCGCCTGGCCCGCGAGCAGGGGATTCCGGTCCGCGAAGCGCAGCAGTTCATCGACCGGTACTTCGAACGGCTCCCCCAGGTGAAGGCCTACCTCGACGGCGCCATCGCGGCGGCCGAGACCCGGGGCCAGGTCCGGACGCTGTTCAACCGGGTCCGTTACTTTCCGGAGATCCGGGGGACCGACCGCAACGCCCGCCAGCAGGCGGTCCGTGCCGCGGTCAACACCGTTCTGCAGGGGACCGCGGCCGACCTGATCAAGAAGGCGATGATCGTCCTGGAGGCGGAGCTGCGGAAGCGTGATGCGGCACGCATGATCCTGCAGGTCCACGACGAACTGGTACTCGAAGTGCCGGAGCCGTCGATCGACGGTGTGGCGACGATCGTCCGGCGTGTCATGGAGGAGATCCACACACTCGCGGTGCCGCTGGTTGTCGATCTGCGGGTCGGACGCAACTGGCTCGAGATGTCGGACCTGCCGCGATCCAAGGATTGAAACGTCCGCGCGCACCGCATGAAAGAGGCGCGTTTCGCCGTTGCGCGTGCCGGTGTGCGGCCTTAGATTGTCCGCGTCCGACAGGATAATCGAGGCCAATGCGAACGTCGCCCCCCAGGCTCCCCCACATCCTGATCGTCGACGACGATTCCTCCGTCCGCGATCTCCTGATGGAGGGTCTGGCCGATGGATCCTGCACCTGCGCCGAGGCGGCCGACGGCGCCGCCGCCCTGGCGATTCTCGGCCGGGATGCCTTCGACCTGGTGATCACCGACGTCGACATGCCGGGGATCGACGGGCTGCAACTCCTGACCGAGGCCCGGCGGATCGCCCCGGAGACCGAGGTCATCATGCTGACCGGCGTGGTCGACGTGGAGGTCGCCATCCGCGCCATGCGGCTGGGGGCCTGCGACTACCTGACCAAGCCATTCAACCTCGCCGAGATGCGGATCACGGTGGAGCGGGCGCTGGAGAAGCAGCGACTGCTCAAGGAGAACCGCGACTACCAGAAGGACCTCGAGACGAAGGTCGAGGAACGGACGGTGGAGCTGCGGCGCAAGAATCGCGAGGTCGAGGAACTCTTCGGCCGACTGCAGGGGGCCTACCAGGCGACCCTGGAAGCGCTGGCCACGGCGCTCGACACACGCGACTCCGAGACCCTCGGGCATTCGCGACGGGTCGCGTCCTACACGGTCGCGGTGGCGCGCCGTCTCGGCGTCCGCGATCCGGCGCTGACTGAGATCTACCGCGGCGCGCTCCTGCACGATGTCGGCAAGATCGGCGTGCCCGACGCCATCCTGCGCAAGCCCGCGCGGCTCACGGACGAAGAGTGGGCCGAGATGCGGAAACATCCGGAGGCCGGCTACCGCATCCTCGAGGGAGTGGCGTTCCTGGAGGAGGCCCGGCAAATCGTCCTCAGCCACCAGGAGCGCTTCGACGGGCGTGGCTACCCGCGCGGGCTGAAAGGGACGGAGATTCCCCTGGGGGCGCGCATCTTCTCGGTCGTGGACACGCTCGACGCAATGACCTCCGATCGGCCGTACCGCCGGGCCGTCCCGTTCGACGCCGCCCGCGCCGAGCTCGTGCGTCACAGCGGCACGCAGTTCGATCCGGAAGTGGTCCGCACCGTGGTGGCGATCCCGGACGAGGAGTGGCACGCCATCCACCGGCAGGTTCTGAAGGACATCATGGCCCGCGAGAGCCGGGCCGCCTAAAACGCCGTTCCCGCCGCCTCGCGCCGCGGGTCGAGCCGCCGCCCGAGCCCGTCCGCCAGCAGGTTCGCCCCCAGGATCGCCGCGAAGATCGCCAGGGCAGGAAAGACCGTCAGGTGCGGCGCGTCCAGCAGGTTCTGGCTGCCGCTGCGGAGCATGCTGCCCCACGAGGCGGTCGGCGGCGGGATCCCCAGGCCGAGAAACGACAGCCCCGCCTCCGCCACGATCACCCCGCCCAACCCCAGCGCCGCCTGCACCAGGATCGGTCCGAGCAGGCCGGGCAGGATGTGACGTGCGACGACCCGCGGCATGGCCGCGCCGGCGGCGCCGGCCGCCTGGACGAAATCGGCCTCGCGCAGGCGAATCGCCAGGCTGCGCGCCAGCCGGGCGTACCCGACCCAGCCGACGAGGCAGAGCGCCAGAATCAGGTTGCGCAGCGCCGGCCCGACGACCGCCACGATGGCGATCGCCAGGAGGACTCCCGGGAACCCCAGCAGCAGATCGATCAGCCCGACCAGGGCGGCGTCGACCCGACCGCCGGAATAGCCGGCGAGGGCGCCGATCAAGAGGCCGACGGTCCCGGCGAGGAGGGTCACCGCCAGACCGGTGCCGAGGGAGACCCTCGCTCCGTGCAGCAGCCGGGATAGAACGTCGCGCCCGAGGTCGTCGCAGCCGAGCGGGTGCCGGAGGCTGGGGGAGTCCAGCCGGTGCGGCAGGTCCTGCTGGTCGGGTGCGTACGGCGACAGCAGAGGTGCCGCCGTCCCGAGCAGCGCGAACACAATAAGGATCAGGGCGCCGGCCCGCGCGCCGCCGCTCAGCATGCCCTCGCCGCCGGCGCGCTCATGCCGCGGCCCTCGGGTCGAGACCCCGGTGCAGGAGGTCGGCGGCCAGATTCACGACGATGTAGACCCCGCAGATGAACAGCACGCAACCCTGGACCAGGGGATAGTCGCGGTGGCTGATCGCCTGCACCAGCAGCCGCCCCAGACCGGGCCAGGCGAAGATCGTCTCGGTCAGGA
>JANNTZ010000110.1:0-4898 GCA_031394595.1 Acidobacteriota bacterium | reverse complement strand
TCGTGGCGGCGGGTGCCTGGTCCGGCGGACTCCGCGTTCCCGGCGTCCCTCCCCTGCCGGCGCACCCGGTCCGGGGACAGATCCTCTGCCTGCGGGCGGTCGCCGCCGCGCCGCGGCACATCATCGACTCCCCCGGTGGCTACATCGTGCCCCGCCAGGACGGGCGCGTGCTGGTCGGCAGCACGATGGAGCGGGTCGGGTTCCGGAAGGGGGTGACGGCCGCCGGCATCGCCGGTCTCGCGCGGCTGGCGGCGAAGTTGCTGCCGACCCTGCGTGACGCGGAGATCCTCGCGACCTGGTCCGGTCTGCGTCCGGCGACGGCCGACGGCCTGCCGGCGATCGGGGCGGCGGAGATCCCGGGTCTGTTTTATGCCACGGGACACCTGCGCAACGGCATCCTCCTGGCGCCGGCGACGGCGCGAGCGGTGGTCCGTCTGTTGCAGGGGAAACCCCAGGACGTCGACCTGGGGCCGTTCAGTCCGCGGCGGTTCTCCGCCGCGCCGGACGCTTCGGGCGGCCGCCGGCAGACGGCGACGCCGCGTGGGGGCTGACCAGAAGCTCGCCCGCCGGCCGGTGCTGCTTCTGGCGGCGGGCATGCTCCGCCAGGAAATCGGAGCGCAGACGTTCGAGCATCTCCGCGCGCCGGTCGTACAGCCGCCGCAGCGTGCGCGGCCGGACGCGGGTCAGACTGTAGGCGGTCAGGAGCGGCGCCACGATCGTGCTGTCGGAATAAACCACGACCGTGTCCCGCAGCTTGCCGGGATCGACTTTGCCCCACGACACCGCCTCTGCCGGCGTGGCGCCCGAGAGACCCCCGGTGTCCGGCCTGGCGTCGGTGATCTGGACGAAGTAGTCGTGCCCCCGTTCGCTCAGACCGAGGATCTCCTGGATCTGCGGTTCGGTCTGCAGGACAAAGTTCTTCGGCGATCCGCCGCCGAGCATCAGGACGGCACTCTTGCCGTCGTTGCGCTTGGCGGCGTAGACGATCGCCGCCGTTTCGTTGACGTCCAGCGAGACATCGATCCGGGGCCCGGTCCCGCGCATCGCCAGCTCGGCGATGTTGAGGCCGATCGACGAATCGCCCGGTGAACTGACGTAGCACGGGACACCCGACCGGTAGGCGGCGGTCAGCACGCAGGTGTTGCGCACTCCGAACTCCTCCTCGCGCGCGGCCAGGTACTTGCCGAGCAGGTGGTGGAGCTCGGCGGTCCCCATCTCGCGGCAGAAGGGCGGCTCCGCCATGATCGTCCGAAGGTAGTTGTCGGTGTCGAGGAGGACGTGGTAGTCGAACAGGATGTCGTAGATCCGGATGACGCCTTCCTGCTTGAGCATCGTGTCGTCGATCTCGTGGGTGCCGCGGTGCAGCGTCATCCCCAGACCGTAGTGCGTGTCGTGGTAGAGATTGGCGCCGGTGCTCACGACCCAGTCGATGAACCCGGCCTGGATGAGAGGGATGATGCAGGACCGGCCGACACCCGCCGGCGTGAGCGCCCCCGAGAGGCTGATGCCGACGGTCACGTCGGGCTGCAGCATTTTCTCGGTGAACAGCCTGCAGGCCTGCTGGACGCGGCCGCCGTTGTAGGCGAGAAAGGTGTCGTCGATCAGCCGGTCGACGCTGATCCCGGCGCGGATCGGATCGGGGTGAATCCGGTCACCCGACAGCAGCGACTTCTTCTGAGCCATCGCGCCCTCTCCGTCGCGTCGCTCGCGGAAGGTTCAGCGTGCGTCCTACGCCTGCACGCCGTGAATGGCGCGCATCATAGCATGCGCGATCGCGGGCGCGCAACGCGGCGTCCACCGCGGTTCACGCGGCGCAACGCCGGGACCGAGGCCACCGACGCTGCGCCGACGATCAGCAATTCGCCGACCGCGCCGCGTCGATCGGCGCGACTGTTGATCGGGCGCGTGACCAGCAGACGCCGTCTCCGGAACCCGGTATACAGCCGGCGCACGTCCGGCGTGTCGGAATTGCTGATGACGACGACGCAGCCGCGCCGCCCGAGGTCGCGGGCGACCGTGGCGAGGCGCGCCTGGTCGGCGGACGTGAACGATCCCTTCGTGTAGCCGGTGAAACTCGCGGTGCGCGACAGCGGCTGGTAGGGAGGATCGCAGTAGACGAAGTCGCCGGCCGCTGCCGGCGCCAGGGCGTTCTCGAACGGCGCGCACTCGAGGGCCGTCTCCTGCAGGGCGACGCTCACCGCCAGCAGGTTCTCCCGATTGTAGAGACGCGGCGGCCGCGCGTGGCGGCCGAACGGCACGTTGAACCGTCCCGACCGGTTCACGCGGTAAAGACCGTTGAAGCCGGTCTTGTTGAGATAGACGAAGCGGGCGGCACGCTCCACGTCGCCGAGCGTCGCTGGTTCCTGGGCGCGCACCTCGTAGAAATGATCCCGGCCGTACGGGTGCGCGTCGAGCGCCTGCATCAACACTTCCGGCGTATCGCGGACCACGCACCAGCACTGGATCAGATCGGCGTTCAGGTCCGACAGGACCGCGCGCCGCGGGCGCAGCGCCAGGTAGGCGGCGCCGCCGCCGAGGAACGGCTCGTACCAGGTGCCGAAGCGCACCGGCACATCGCGCCTCAGCGACTCGATCAGACGGGTCTTGCCCCCGGCCCATTTCAGAAAGGGCCGGAGCGGGGGCGCACCCGGGTGACGGGCCGTCAGGACGAGAACGACTGGCCGCAGCCGCAGGACGACTTGGCGTTGGGGTTGACGAAGGTGAACCCGCTCCCCTCCAGACCGTCGGTGAAGTCGAGTGTCGTCCCGTTCAGGAAGAGGGTGCTCTTCGCATCGACGATCAGCCGGACCCCGTGCTCCTCGTAAACCTTGTCGCCATCGGCGGCGTCCTTCTCGAAGTTCAGCTTGTAGGACATGCCGGAACAGCCGCCTCCGGCCACCGCCAGCCGCAGACCGTGGTCCGCGAGCCCGTCCTTTTTCATGATCGCCTTGATCGCTTCGGCTGCCTTCTCGGTCACATGAACCATCGCACCTTCCCTCCTTTAGGTGTCATCGTCCTGAACTGCTCCTCGCTTCATGCCGTCGGGACGTATACAGCGGTGAGATATCGCGCAGACGGGCGATGGCCGTCACCGCCCGCCCGATGACGTGATCCACCTCGGCCTCGGTGTTGAACCGCCCAAGGCTGAAACGAATCGACGCCACCGCCATGTCGTCACTGACCCCGAGGGCACGCAGGACATGGGACGGGGCCTGGC
Source organism: Acidobacteriota bacterium (assembly GCA_031394595.1). Lineage (GTDB taxonomy): Bacteria > Acidobacteriota > Polarisedimenticolia > Gp22-AA2 > Gp22-AA2 > JANNTZ01. The sequence goes on along the minus strand of JANNTZ010000110.1, from coordinate 1,681 downwards.
GCGCCGAGGTGCAGGCCGACCCCGACGACACCGCGACGTCGTCGAGGGCCATCATCAACGCCTCCCCCTCCACACCCGTGAAACTCACATTGAGGTTGTGCGGCAGCCGATCGATCGGGTGCCCGTTGAGCACGACATCCGGGACCCGTTCCATGATCCCGGCCTGCAGCCGGTCCCGCAGCCGCGCCAGCCGGCGCGACTCCTCCGGCATCTCCGCCCGCGCCAGGTCGAGCGCCGCGCCGAGGCCGACGATCCCGGGGACATTGAGGGTCCCGGACCGCAGACCGCGTTCATGACCCCCGCCATGCAGCAGGGGCTTCAGGATGACACGCGGGTTCTTCCGGCGCACGTAGAGCGCCCCGACCCCCTTCGGCCCGTACACCTTGTGGGCCGAGATCGACAGGAGATCGACGTTCAGGGCCTCGACGTCGATCGGGATCTTGCCCACCGCCTGTGCCGCGTCAGTGTGGAGCAGGACAGCACGCTCCTTGCAGAGCGCGCCGACCGCGGCGATCGGGTGCAGCGTGCCGATCTCGTTGTTGGCGGTCATCAGCGACACCAAAACGGTGCGGGCGGTGATCGCGCGGGCCACGGCGTCGGGATCCACGCGTCCTTCACGGTCCACCGGCAGGATCGTGACCTGCCAGCCCTTTCGAACCAGGTCCTCGAGCGGATCGAGCACCGCCAGGTGCTCGGTGGAGGCGCTGATGATGTGATCGCCGCGGTCACGCAGCGACTCGAACACCCCATAGATCGCGAGGTTGTTCGATTCGGTGGCGCCGCTCGTGAACACAATTTCCTTCGGGTCGGCATGGATTGTACGGGCGACCTGGATCCGGGCCCGGGTGACCGCCTCCTCGGCACGCCATCCATAGGCGTGGCTCTTCGAGGCCGGGTTGCCGTACTCGGTGTCGAAGGTCGGACGCATCGCTTCCAGGACACGCGGATCGACCCGGGTGGTCGCCTGGTTGTCCATGTAAACGACCGGGTTCATCGGCGTCTCCCGTTGGCCACCCGGGCCGGCCGGCGGGCCGGCGGCGATCCCGACAGCGACTCGAGGGTGGTCCCCTCCAGGATCGCGGCGATCTGCTGGTGCACGAAGGACAGCGGCTCCTGGACCGTGCAAGTCCCCTGGTGCGGGCAGTTGTCGTGATCGGAGGTCAGACAGTCGGTCAGACCGCACGGTCCTTCGATGGCCTCCACCACCTCGCGCAGGGTGATCTGGGACGCCGGCCGGGCGATCTGGTAGCCCCCCTTGGTGCCGTGATGCGAGGCGATCAGACCCCGGCGCGCCAGCCGCTGGAGCAGCTTCGCCGTGAGCGCCTGAGGGATGCCATGCTTACGGGCGATCTCGCGGGCACAGCAGTACGACCCGGCGGGCTGCAGCGCCAGGTGACGGATCGCCATGAACCCGTAGTCGGTGCGCCTGGAGAATCGGATCATCGGAGCCTCTCGAGCCTCCGGGGCGATCGACCCCGGTTTTGATATCGGACTGACATGGTCGGATATTAGGTCCGCCCCCGGGAGCCTGTCAAGCGCGCCACTCGAATTCACCCCCGAGGTGCGGCGCTGGTCCCTGCGCCCGCGGGGGACGGCTCCGAGGCTACGCCTCTCGCCTCCGCTGCGCTCGCGACCCGCGGAAAGCGCGGGTACCCCGCTCGCTTCCGCAGGCCCCCGCGGT
>JANNTZ010000108.1:0-7731 GCA_031394595.1 Acidobacteriota bacterium | reverse complement strand
CGGCACGGCCGCGTCGGTATTGCACCGAAGGGGCACGATGGTGCTGAGTGAGGTATCAGGAGTGCTCGCCGTCGTCGGCTGGCCATCATCGACGCGTGTGCCGCGCACCAGGTCATAACCTCCCGTCAGAGGCGCCGGTGGTGCCGGCTGGGCCGGGAAGCTGATCGTCGTCGTATTGGTGGTCCGGTTGTGGGTCACCGTCAGGGCGAAGACCCGCGGATCGCCCGTGTAGACCTGGACCGTCTGGCTGACGCCGGTTACCGTCATGCAGGACGGGTCGCTGCTGCAGCGCGCGTGGACCGTGTAGGTGGCGGTCCCGTTGGCTCCCTCCTTCAGGACCGGGTTCGCAGAAAAGTCCTGCGCCAGGACTCCATTCCTCAGGAAGCGGAACTCCGTCACCCCGTCGGTGCAGCCACCGGGATTCGTGGTGGCGCTGGCATCGATCTCGATCGGCTCGCCCTTCTCGAACACCCCATTGCCATTGCCGGCATCGTTGACGGTGATCGCCACATTGAAGCCCTGATCTGCACCGAGCCCCTGGTTGCAGCGGGCCGCCGCGCTGGCGGGGCAGGTGGACGCAGGTGCCGTCTTGGCATCCGCCACCGGGGTCGCCTGATCGCGGACGGCGCCGGTGATCCGGATGTCATCCACCCACCAGCCGTCATCGTGGGGGTTGTTCTCCCAGCCGCGGCCGTAGGACTGGTAATCCTGCGACGCGCCCAGCGGGTCGAACTCCCAGCCCTGGGCAATCCAGCGGATCTGCACCCGCTGGCCAAGAAAATTGGCGAGCGAGAACTTCGACTGGACCCAGAGCGCACCGCCATTCGGTTCCGTCCCGCTCAACGATCGCACGCCGGGACCGCTGCACTGGTAGACATGGTCGACACCATACGCGTTGCCGCAATGCGACCAGACCCCCTGCGGACGGCACATCGTTTCCTTCGTGCCGCGCGGGGCGGGGGCCGCCGACCCGGTGTCGGTCGGTGTCAAATCGCAGTACGTGACCCGGGCGCCCCAGTACGACCAGATGTACGGCACGTGGTCGTAGACGTTCTCGAACGGCGCCAGCTTGTCCCAGAAACCCCACTGGTCGACGGTGGGATTCGAGTCCTGGTCCACGCGGATCTGCACGTCGCCATGGTCCACCGACTGGCCGACCGGGATCCCCAGCAGGCTGGCCTCGTTGTTATCCATCATGTCGGCCACGTGGTAGAAGGCCAGCTCGAGGTCGCCGGCCTCGGGCAGCGGTGTCAGGTTAATCGGCCGGGTGGTGAACGACGCCAGTTCGCGGAACACCGAGGTGTCCGCCAGGCGGGTCGCCGTGTCGGGGTGACGACCCCAGTGCAGCGAATTGCTGCCGGTGTACGCCATCGCCCCACCGTTGGGGGTGACGGTAAACGAGGTGTTCGTCCCGACGACGTTGGGAACGCAGGCCAGTCCCGGCAGGCAGTGGACGTGCCATGACATGTCGTGATCGACATCAATGGAGCAGTTCGGATCGTTCGGCGGAATGTTGTACCCGCCGCAGGCAATCCCCTGCAGGTCGTTCGAACCGGCCCCGTCCACCGTGCGGACCAGGTAGCCGATGGTCTCGTTGTCGACCCCGTCGCGTCCGTCGCTGATCTCGACGGTACCGTCGGCGTCCGTATCGTTGTCGAATCCCTCGACGATTGTTCCGAGACGGACCACCCCCACCCCCGCCGGAACGTCGAGATCCATCAGGATCTGGAAAGCGACCTTGGACTTCGTTCCGAGCGCTTCGGTCGAGGTCAGGCTGAGGGTCAGGTCCGCCTTGGCGGGGTTCCCGGCGTTGAGGGTGATCGCCGTCTGCGAGGCGGTGAATTCGAATGGCAGGTTCTGACCGCCGAGGTTGCGGGTGTCGATCGTCACGCCGGCGGGCCGGGATCCGACCGTCACCGAGGCCTTGGTCACGCACTCGATGTCATCGTCCGACTCCGACAGGAACAAAGTGACATCCGTCAGGTTCATCGGCCCGAGATTCTGAACCAGCAGGTTCATCTCGCACTGCTCGCCGGTGTCGCAGAACTGGTCGCAGTTCTGCCCGCCGATTGCCCGGCAGGCCGCGCCATCGCCGTTGAGGTCACGAATGAACGCAGCCTTGACGACCAGGCTCGGGAGCGGCACCCGACCGCAGCTTACGGACATCCCGTAGGACACCGCGTCGTCCGGGATGCCGTTGTTGTCACCGTCCACCATCAGGATCGAATCACACAGGTCCCCGATCCCGTCGTTGTCGCGGTCGGCCTGATGCGTTCCGGGAACGGCCGGTGGATTGGACACGACGGGGCAGTTGTCGAAGACGTCGGCCACGCTGTCGACATCCAGGTCATCGCCGATCGTCGAGCATTCGTATGTCCCGTCGGGATCCGGGATCGTTCCGGCCCGCTCGCAGGTTTCGGAACTGAGCACGACGCAGGTGCACTGCTGGTTGCTGGGGGGGGTGCAGACCTTGTTCGGGTCCTCCTCGCAGGTCCCGGTGTCGGTGGGACATTGGGCGCTGGTCGTGCACTCCCGGTGACTGGATCGGCTGCAGGTGCCGGTCGCCAGTTGCCCGACGGTCACCCGCAGGCAGTCGCCGTCGCAGGCGTCGCCGACCCCGTCGATGTCGCTGTCACGCTGGTTGGTGTTCGGCGTCCGGACGCAGTTGTCATTGCGATCGTTGGTGCCGTCGCCGTCACGGTCCGACGTCTTGTCGCAGGCCGCCCCCTTGCCACTGGGTCCGCCCGGGGTCTGGAACGGGTTGTAGACGTCCGCGCAGTTGTCCGCATCGTTCGTGTCGCCGTCGAAGTCGATGTCGTCCAGGTCGCACGCATCGCCGACGCCATCGCCGTCGGAGTCGCCCTGCGGACGCGGCTGGGCATTGTTGGCGACCAAGGGACAGTTGTCGCAGATGTCGCCCAGACCGTCCAGGTCCGAGTCGGTCTGCGGCGTCGGGTTGTAGTCGTAGGGGCAGTTGTCCGAGGCCAGAGGGACGCCGTCGCCGTCCAGGTTGTCGAACTGGTTCTGAGCCACCACCCCGTCGCCGCTGCCGTCGCACAGCGGGTCGAGATAGTAGAACTGGATCCCCTGGTCTCCTGTCGGAACGTACAGGTTGTTCTCGTTGCTGACCGTCTGGGTCAGCGTCGCGCTGCCGACGAACAGTCCTGGCGTCGTCTCGTTCAGCCGGAATGACTTTCGCGGGTGGAGCGCCGTGACCCGGCCGGTGCTGAAAGGCATCGCGTCGCTGTCGGAGGCGGCCAGGACGTTGACGAACCCCTGCCCGGCCCGTTTCGGGTCGTTCACCGTCACGGTGACCGTCTCGTCGCACTCGTAAACGACGCCCCGGTCGACCGACAGGGTGGCGCACTGCTGGCCGGACGGCTGGCCGAGGCCGCCGAACCGCTGGCAGGCGGGCTGGTGGGGCGGCACGAAGTCCGCCTCGTCCACCGGATGGCGTTCGTCCCACTCGAACACGACATCGTCGATCCCGAAGCCGTAATCGCTCAGGTTGCCGCCACCTTCCAGGTTGAAGAACCCGATGCCGATCTGCCACCGGACGCCGGGGTTGACCGAGAAGGGGGTGACCGCGGAGGTCGGGCCGCCCGGCCCCTCGATCGGCGACATGAAGCCGCCCTCATAGTTGATCAGGACGAAGTCGACGTTGCGGACCGGCCCGTTGTCCGAAACTGTCGTGCTGTTGGTCCACAGGGTCCCGTCGGAAGCCGTCACCGGCGGTGCATTGCGCGCCGGGTACGGCAGGAACTCCGGTGCCGCCGTCGGGATCGGGCTGGAGCTGTTCAAGTTGGTGTTCTGCGTGAACCCGGTGAAGCCGCTCTCGTCGCCGTCAACGCTCTTCCCCTGAGCGGTGACCGAACCGTTCGTATCGACCAGCGGCCCGAAGGTCCGCGGTGCGATCCCGGCCCCCGACGGATCGGACCCGGTGCCGGCGTTCTTGAAGGTGCCGACCTGGTAGTCGACACCGCCATAGACGATGTCGAATTCCTGGCACAGGATGCAGTTGCCGCTGTCGTCCTCGATGTTGTTGTCGACGTTCCAGTTCAGGCCGGTCAGGTCGTTGGCAGTCTGGAAATTGGTGTTGAATCCGATGCGCTGGAACTCCGCCGAGTACGGCAGGCCCCTCGCGTCCGCCATCTGATGGACCTTCTGGATAATCGGCGACATGAGAATGTCATGGACGAACTCGGTACCGACGACGGTGCCGGCATCGATGGCCACGAGGTGGTTCTCGCAGGCGACGTTCCCCGAAACGGTGGGGTCGGGGGTCGCCAGGTTGCCATCACCCGTGTGCCAGATGCCGGCCCCCAGGTTGTCGAACCCGCCGGTGGCGCCGGGATCGGGGATGGCGGTCTGGAAGCCGCAGACCCCCGTTCGCACCCATTCCCAGGCCTGTCCCGCCGCCGTCCCGGGCCGGCTGAACGGGTGCCGGATCGCGGTGAACGACGCGTCGTTGGAATCGAAGGCGAACGGCGCCGGCAGTCCGGTGCCGCGGCAGTTGGTCCCGGGTGTCGGGCAATTCTGCGACACATCGGTCAGGATCCCCTTATCGAGGATGTTGTTCGGGATGTAGTCGAGCTCGTTGGCGTCGCGCACTCCGTCGCCATCGAAGTCCTCGCCGAGCATGTTGGTAATCAGACCGCCCGGCAACCCGGCCACCATCATGTCGGAGAAGGTCAGGTCCTCGTCGGGGAGGACGATCCCGATGAACGGATCGGTGACATCGGCCTGGTCGATCTGGAGGTTGCGGTTGAAGTCGCGGATCTCGCGGCCACCGCGGGGGCGATCGGTCGAGTAGTGGAAAGTCTCATAGTCGGAGTTGAGGGCGTGACGGAAGTTGAACGCCTGCCGCGCCAACTGGACGTTGTCGATGCTGGCGTCCAGCGTGGCCCGCATGTCGACGAAGCGGCTGGCCGAGGGGAGCCCACTCAGCGCCGCCCCGTCAATGTGCAGCGCGAAGCTGGCGGCGGAAATCTGGCCGCCGGGGATCCGGCCCAGCGACTGCGGGGAGTTCAGGATCCGGACGGCCGCGGCCGCCGGACCGCTGACTTCGAGTGTCGCAGCCACATCCCGCAGATCGTGACCCTTGTTTCCATTGACGAAGGTCACCGAGTACGTGACGTTCTCGCCGGCGTCCATGAACTGATCCTGGTCGCAGCCGCCGCCAATCGCCACTTGCTGCGTGTAATTCTCGTTCTCCAGCGTGAAGCGCCATGCCAGCAATCCGGGCGTGCAGGAAAGCCGGGCCGTGGCCACCGCCGCGAAGGGTGTGTCGGCGTAAGTCAACCGGACGCTGTACGGCTTGTCGGCGATGACCCCGGCGGTTTCGAGGACTCCGTTGTGGGAGGAGGCCGGCGATCCCTGCCGCAGCGCCACGGCCGGCGAGGCGTAAGTGGCCCCCCCGGTGGCGGAGAACGGGGTTCCCATCTCGGTGTCAACCACGACGCCGTTCTTGTTGATCATCTCGAACATCGCGGCACCGGTGACCGCCGTCGCGGTCGTCCCCGGGTCGACGATGGTCGCTTTCACCTGGTCGGCGCAGCCGTAAAGGCTCTTGTCGAGCTTCGCCACGCTGGTCGGGAACGACCGCGTCTGCCCACCCGCCTGGTACGTTCCGATGCCGAAGACCGGTCCGGCGATCGCCACGCCATACGGCTGCCCGTCGGCGTCCAGAAAGCCGTCGGCGTCGGTGTCCGCTTCGGTGGGGCCACGGCGACCGTCATTGTCCAGATCCTCATCCGCCCCGACCAGGGTGGAGATCGTGCCACCGACCGTCCCACCGAGGCCGCGTTTCACCGTGAGGCGCCAGGTGCCGGTGACGATCTGCGAATCGACCGGATTTCCGTCACCATTCGGATCGGCGCTCAGGTGGATCGCCTCCACCGGATTCCGCTGGTCGCCGCGATCGGCATCGGCGGGGATCCTGCCCAGGGACCACTGGCTGCGCGGCAGCCCGAAGCCACCGGCATAGTTGTTGCCGTCGAAGATCACATTGTCGCCGGCAGTGGCCAGATTGTTGTCGGCCCCCGGTGACTCCAATTCGAGGTCAAGGTCATTGACCAGGCTGCCTGTGGTCCCCGGTCCGCTCGGTGGGTCGGCCCAGGCCAGGGCCACCCGCAGTTGCCCGCGATCGACCACCCGCGTCGGTCCGACCAGCCGGGTGCTGTCGGCGTCCACGGTGAAGGTGCGCACGATCGAAGTCCGCGTCGTGTTGTTGATCGCCGGCTCACCGGTGCCAACCTCGTCGAACACGATGAGTCCGGCCGCGGGGTACTCGACGGTGTCCGGCGCCCCGATCCCCTTGGCGACCGGCCAGTTGGTCAACGGCAGCACCGACGACAGGACGGCGCGCCCATAGCCCTGCTCGCTGTTGCCGACGATGCCGATCGGCCCGCCGCCTTCGACCAGCGGGATGTACATGGCGCGGGTCGTGGCAACGTCGCGGTCGGCCGCCTTGGGGTACTCATTGCCGATCTGCTCGAGGAAGTTCGCCGACCCGGCAATCAGGGCCTTGACCAGCGGTCCCGAGATCGATCGAATCCGGTTGTTGTCGTTGCGGGCGCCGGTCGGGTAGAACCCCTGCGCGAAGTAGTCGCGGATCAATGCGCCGCCCCCGGCGATCTCCGCCGCGGCGTAGGACGTTCCGAAGTTGATGTCGTCGAGGACCGCGTCCACCGGCGCCAGGTTGTCGTTGTCCTTGCTCTTCCAGACCGCCGCCGACACGGTGTTCGGGGAGAAGAAGAACCCGGTGCCATCGGCGCCGACCCCCATGATCATCGGTGCCATGCGCAGCGACCCGGCCGTCGCCGGCCCCTTCGAGGAGAAGTTCGAGATGTTTTCCTCCTCGTTGATGCCGAACGCCGTCTGGACATCCTGGAAGTGGCTGCCGACCGACACGATATTCTTGGCGGTGGCGGGTGCTGCGATCTGGAGTGGACTCGGGCCTCCCTGGATGTTCGGATCGTTGTCGGAAGCGGTGCCATTGAACAGATCGGGGTAGCGGTTCTTCGACTCGGCGATGAAAGCCGAGAAGAAGCGCTGGGGCCCCGCCGTCCCCTGGTTCCCGACCGGCGAGAAGACCAGGTAGTCGCGGTTGTTGACCAGGAAGGTATCGATGTCCCGCGCGTCCTGGCTGTAGGCACCGTCCTCGAGGTTGTTCAGCTGCAGATCGAAGTTCGGGAGGCCGAACGGGAAGACCTGCAGGTGAACTTCATCGGCACCGCCGACGGTGTTCGAGCAGAGCGTTCCGATGCCGCCCGTGCGCGGGCAAATCGACTGGTTGAGCCGGTCGAGCAGGTTGCCGGGGTTGACGTTACCGCCCCGTTCCACCAGGTCATTCAGGGTGCAGAGGTTGGCGGCGGCGACGTCCTGCAGCAGGATGCGCGCGCCGCGCGCCACGCCGTGCATCTCCAGCCCGTCCACCCGCGGCCGGCTGTTGTAGACGTGCTTCGACACGCGTGCCCCGAGCGTGGTTCCGTCACCGGCGATGACTCCGGCCACGACGTTGCCGTGCGTGCCGCTCCCCGAGAGGATCGAGTCGCACGAGTTGCCGCTGTCCTGGATGTTGTGAATGGCGTGGATCTTCCGGTGGGTCGGCCCGACCGGGTGGGCAAGATCGGTCGTCTGGGTCGCGGTCTGGGAGAACTGGATCGAGTCCACCGAGATGCCGTTGTCGGTCACCGCCACGATCTGCGGCGGTACGACATCGGTGCCGTT
>JANNTZ010000086.1:0-12512 GCA_031394595.1 Acidobacteriota bacterium | reverse complement strand
CGCCGGTCGTCGCCCCCTCGCTGGCCGACGACACCAGGCGGGCGTACTTGGCGAACACCCCGGACGTGTAGCGCGGCGCCGGCGGCTTCCAGTCGGCGAGCCGGCGGGCGATCTCATCGGCCGGAACTTCAAGCCGCAACTCGCGCGCTTCGATGTCGAAGACGACGGTATCGCCCTCGCGCACCGCCGCGATCGGGCCGCCGCGCGCCGCCTCCGGCGCCACGTGGCCGGCCATCAGGCCGTGCGTCGCCCCCGAGAACCGGCCGTCGGTCAGCAGCGCCACGCTCTCCGCCAACCCCTGCCCGACGATCGCCGCAGTGACCGCCAGCATCTCGCGCATCCCCGGGCCGCCGCTCGGCCCTTCGTAGCGGATCACCACGACGTCTCCCTCCACGATGCGTCGATCGCGGACCGCCGCGAAGGCGTCTTCTTCCCGGTCGAAGGCCCGCGCCGGCCCGCTGTGATGGACGCGCGTGTGGCCTGCCATCTTCACCACGCACCCCTCGGGCGCCAGGTTCCCCTTCAGGATCACCAGACCGCCGGCCGGCTGGATCGGCGTGGCGATCGGCCGCACCACCTCCTGACCAGCGGTCTCGCGTCCTTCGGCCGCTTCTTCCCCGATGGTCCGCCCCGTCGTGGTCATCGCCCCGATGTGCAGGAGCCCCGCCTCGATGAGACGCCGGGCCACCAGCCGCGACCCGCCCGCCCGCTGCAGGTCGGTGGCGACGAACCGACCTCCCGGCTTGAGATCGGCCAGCAGCGGCGTCTTCCGGCTGATCCGGTCGAAATCGTCGATGACCAGCGGCACCCCCGCTTCGCGCGCCAGCGCCAGCAGGTGCAGCACCCCGTTGGTCGAACCCCCGGTCGCGGCGATCGAGGCGATGGCGTTTTCGAACGCCTCGCGCGTCAGGATCCGCGACGGCCGCAGACCGTCCCGCAGCAACTGCACGACCCGGCGACCCGCGTCGCGCCCCACGTCCCGCCGGTCCAGGTCGGCTGCCGGGACACCGGCGCTGCCCATCGGCGACAGTCCGAGGAACTCGAGCGCCAGGGCCATGGTGTTGGCGGTGAACTGACCGCCGCAGGCGCCGGCCCCGGGACAGGCGGCGTCCTCGAGCTCCTTGAGATCTTCGAGGGTCATCCGGCCCGCCGCGCAGGCGCCCACTGCCTCGAAGACATCCTGGATGGTGACGTCGCGTCCCTGGAACCGGCCGGGGGCGATCGACCCGCCGTACAGCACCAGCCCCGGGATATCGAGACGCGCCAACGCCATCGCGGTGCCCGGGATCGTCTTGTCGCACCCGGCGAGGGCGATGACGGCGTCGAACAGGTGCCCGCGCACCACCAGCTCGATCGAGTCGGCGATCACCTCGCGGCTCACCAGCGAGGCGCGCATCCCCTCGGTCCCCATGGCGATGCCGTCGGAGACGGCGATCGTGTTGAATTCGATCGGCGTCGCCCCGGCGGCCTGGATCCCCTCCTTGACCTCCTCCGCCAGATCGCGCAGATGGATGTTGCAGGGCATCACTTCGATCCAGGTGTTGGCCACGCCGATCAGCGGCTTCGCCAGATCGTCGTCGGTGAAGCCGACCGCCTTGAGCATGGCGCGCGCCGGGGCGCGGTCGGGGCCATCCAGAAGGACTGCGGATCGATGCCGGGGGTCGAAAGCCATCGCCTTCTCCGTGAGGCCGCTATTCTAGCGGAAAGGGGGCGCTCGCGAGTTCGCCGGGTCGATTGCTTCTATAATCGGCCTTGTACCGTCGCGCCGAACGAGGGGGGCGAACCGGTCGCCGTGATGCCGATGAAAAAACGCCAGCCACCCTACGTTGTCCGTCCCGGGACCGCCGTCCTGACGCGCGGGTTCGACCCGCGGCTGTCGGTCGGTTCGGCCCGCCCCGCCGTGTTCCGTTCCTCGACCTACGTCTTCAACACGCCGGAGTCGGCGGCGCGCGCCTTCGACATCGCGCTGGGGCGGGTGAAGCCGGCGCCGGACGAGAGCGTCGACCTGATCTACGCCCGGCTGTCGCACCCCAACGCGGAGATCGTCGAAGACCATGTCGTGCCGCTGGAGCGCGGCGCCGCGGGCGCCGCCGTGTTCAACTCCGGGATGGCGGCGATCTCGACCATCTTCATGACCTTCTGCGCCCCGGGGCAGAACTTCGTGTACACCATGCCGGTGTACGGCGGCACGGCGCACTTGATCAACACCTTCCTCGAGCCGTTCGGCATCACCGACATCGCGGTGCCCGCCGGCGACACGGCGGGCCTGGAGAGAGCGATCGCCGCAAGCACCGGGCTTCGGCTGATCTATCTCGAGACCCCGGCGAACCCGACCCTGCGGATGACCGACATCAGGCGGGTGGTGGAGGCGGCCCGGCGCCACCCGGACGCGCCGCTGGTGGTGGTGGACAACACCTTTCTGGGGCCGACCTTCCAGCATCCGCTGGAGATCGGCGCCGACCTGGTCGTCTACTCGGCGACCAAGTACCTGTCGGGGTTCAGCGACATGCTCGCCGGCGTGGTCCTGGCGCGCGAACCGGACCTGCTGACGACGCTGCGCGGCACGCGCGCCATCCTCGGCAACATCCTGCAGCCGGACGAGTGCTGGATGCTCGATGGACGGCTGCCGACGGTCACCCTGCGGATGAACCGGCAGAGCAAGAACGCGCAACGGATCGCCGAGGCGCTGGTGAAGCACCCGGCCGTGGCACAGGTTGTCTACCCGTCGCTGTTCACCGATCCGGAGCAGCTGCGCATCCGCGACGCGCAGTGCGATTTTCCCGGCGCGATCATCACCCTCGAGCTGCACGGCGGGCGGCGCGAGGCATTCACCTTCCTGCGGCACCTGAACATTTTCCGCGACGCCGTCAGTCTCGGCGGTGTCGAGAGTCTCGCCTGTCACCCGCGCACCACGACGCACTCGGAGATGTCCCCCGAGGAACAGGACCGCGCCGGTGTGGGCGAGAACCTCGTGCGGCTGTCGATCGGCGTCGAGGATCTGCGCGATCTGCTGCATGACATCCGGACCGCCCTCGACGCCGTATGACCGGGGTTCCACCCGTTCCGCCTGCCCGCCCGTACAACGGTGTCGGACACGGCGCCACGCGGCGCCGGCGGGGGCCAGGCGGCATGACGGAATTCTCGGATCGGGCCCTGATGCGGCGGGTGGCGGCCGGGGAAGAGCCGGCGTTCACCACGCTCGTGGATCGCTACGGACCTCGGTTGTTCGTGGTCGCCCGGCGGCTGCTCGGGTCGCCGGCCGACGCCGAGGACGCCGTTCAGCGCACCCTTCTCCGGTGTCTCACCGGCGCGCGCTCCTACCGGCCCGCGTGGGCCGTGTCCACCTGGCTGTACCGGATCCTGACCAATGTCTGCATCGATCAAATGCGGCGCCGGGGGCCCGCCGAAGCCTGGCGGCGCAGTGCCTCACGCGACGGTGCCGCCCCCGACGGCCGGCAGGCGGGCGGAGGCGGGCGCCGGTCCCGGGCCATCGCCCGAATCGACGCCGCCGACCGGATCCACCGGCGTCTCGATCTGGACCGGGCGCTCGCCCGCGTGCCACGCGAAGCGCGTCTTCTGCTGGCGCTGCGTTACGCGGACGGCCTGTCGTACTCCGAGCTGGCGCGGGCCCGCGGCATCTCGATCAACACCGTCAAGAGCCAGCTGGCGCGCGGCAAATCGATCCTGCGCGCGGCGCTCGAGGGAGAGTGACACGATGACGACCCACGATGACCGTTCTCTCGATCTTCTCCTGGTAGCCCATTTCCGGCCCGCCGTGGCGCCCGCCGATCTGGCGTCCGGGGTCCTGACGCGGGCGCGCTCCGACGCCGCCCGGGCCCGCGACCTGATGCGCCGTCTGCACGTCGAGGCGACCCCGCACGGCATCGCCCGCGTCGATCTGGGGAAGGGTGCCCCCGGCACCTCGGGTTCGAACGCCTCCGCCCGACGTCTCGCCGACCAGGGGTGGGAGGAGCTGCGCCAGTACTTCGAGGGACGCCGGACGTTTTTCGACGTGCCGGTCGACCTGGATGCGACCCCCGAGTTCCAGCGCCGCGTCCTGACGACCGCCGTCACCATCCCCTACGGGGAGGCGCGCACCTATTCGTGGGTGGCGGACCACGCCGGCAACCCGCGCGCCGTGCGCGCCGCCGGCACCGCCCTCGGGCGCAACCCGGTGCCGTTCATCGTCCCCTGCCACCGCGTGCTGCGGACCGGGGGCGGGCTGGGCGGCTACTATTTCGGCCTGCCGATGAAGGAATGGCTGCTCGATCTCGAACGTCACACACCGATCCTGGAAGGGAGCGCCACCACCCGCATCGTCTGCCGGCTCGGCTGCTCCGCGTCGCCGCGCATCCGCCCCGAGAACCGGGTGGTCTTCGCCGCCGTCGAGGATGCCCGATCGGTCGGCTACCGGCCCTGCCGTGTCTGCCGGCCCGGCCGGACCACGGGTGTCGCTTGAAGGATTGGGGCTCGGTCCTCGGCATCGGCGCGGGGCTGCTGGTCGGCTTCCTGGCGGCGGAAACATCCTCGGCCGCGACTGTGGCGCCGGAGCGTCTGCGTGATCTGGACGGGCGACCCGCGCGGATCGAGGATCACCGCGGCTCGATCGTCGTCCTCAACTTCTGGGCCACCTGGTGTGTCCCCTGCCGCGAGGAGATGCCGCTGCTCTCCGACATCCAGGACCGGTTCGGCCCGCGCGGGGTCCGGGTGATCGGCCTGTCAACCGATGAGCCGGGACGCGAGGCGGCGGTGCGCCGCTTCGTCCGCCAGTACAACATCGACTTCCCGATCTGGATCGGCGGCACGACGGAGGACATGGAACGGATGGGCGTGGGGACGGCCCTGCCGGCGAGCGCAATTCTCGACCGCGACGGCCGGATCGTTTTCAGGATGCTCGGTCTGCTGCGGCGTGACGATCTCGAGACGCGAATCGAGTGGCTGCTGGGCGACCGGATCGGCCCGCCGCCGGCGGACCGCGTCGACAACTTCCCGGCCGCCCACGAACACCCTCCGGGAGAGACACACGATGCTCACGCCGAGGAGGAGGACCACGCCCACGGCAACGTCGCGATGGAGGGGGCGTCGCTCGTCCCTTCCTGACCTCTTTGACCCGGCGAAGGCCGGGCGGTCCGGGGGACCGCCGAAGCATTGGATGATCGATGGACCTTCGGGATGCGCTTCATCGAGGACCAGATCCCGCGCGCCGGGTCGCGTTTTACCCTGACTTGGCGGGCGCTGCCGACGCTGTCGGTCGGCGTCGAGTACAACCCGCGGGCCGACATGGCGAGCCCGTTGGCCAACTGGCTGGCGGTGGAGGAGACGGCAAAACGGCCGGCGTTGATCGTCGGCAGTTCGTCGGACCGGATCGGCACGCCATCGGGCCAGTCGTTCTACGCCACCTTCAGCAAGAACTTGAAGCGCGAGACCCATCTGCCGATCGCCCCCTACGCCGGGGTCGCCTACGGGACCTACGAGGACGAGTGGCAGTTCATCGGCGGGATGAGCCTCGGGTTCACGGAACAAACCAACCTCCTGTTCGTCCACGACGGAGTCAATTCGCACCTGCTGTTCAACGCCTCGTGGAAACGACACACCGTGTCGCTGTTGTACGTCGACTTCGAAGACCTCGGCGTGAGTTACAGCGTGGCGTTCTGAAGGTGCCCCGCGTGCCGGCGTCCGCGTCCCTCCGCACCCGTCTCTCGCGCCTCGACTGGGAGCGGATCGCGGCGTCGCTCCTCGATCGCGGCCACGCCGTGACACCCCCGATCCTGGCGCCGCGCGAGTGCGAGGCTCTGATCCGGCTGTACGCCGACGATGCCCGGTTCCGCAGCCGCGTCGACATGGGGCCACGCCGTTTCGGGGAGGGGGAATACAAGTACTTCGCCTACCCGCTGCCACCGATCGTGCAGACGCTGCGCCTCCATGCCTGGCCACCGCTGGCCCGGATCGCCAACGACTGGATGCGCCACCTGCGCCGGCCCGATCGCTATCCGCCGCGTCTGCCCGCCTACCTGGCCCGCTGCCGGCGCCACGGACAGACCCGTCCGACGCCGCTCCTGCTGCGCTACGAGCGAGGCGGCTACAACTGCCTGCACCAGGACCTGTACGGATCGCTGGCGTTCCCGCTGCAGATCACGGTCCTGCTCAGCCGGCCGGGAGCCGACTTCACGGGCGGCGATTTCCTGCTGGTCGAGCAGCGGCCGCGGGCCCAGTCACGCGGCGAGGCGATCGCCCTGGAACGCGGCGCGCTGTTGATCTTTCCGAACCGTGATCGGCCACTGCGCGGGGCGCGCGGTTGGTCGTGGGCCGCCGTCCGTCACGGCGTGGCGACGGTCACCTCGGGTATCCGTCTCACGCTCGGCGTCATCTTCCACGACGCGCGCTGAACTTCCACGACCCGGGGCCGCCCGCCGCCTCAGTCGGCGCTCACCGCGACGAACAGCAGGTTGCCGATGTCGGTGTTGTCGAGATCAGCGCGATCGAACTGTTCCGCGCCCGGTCCGGCGGCGAACACCGGCACCTTCGTGCTGGTATGGTGGGCCCCCTCGCAGCCGCTCCACCCCCAGGCCACGCCGGCCCGGGCGTTCAGGACATCGGCGATCCCGAGCGGGTCGCCGCAGGATCGGATGGTCTCCCGTTCCTGCGCCGACAACGCCGGCCAGGCGCCGCCGATGCCGGCGTAGGCCTTCATGGCCGTGTCGATCGTCGCCCCTCCCTGGATCGCGCCCCAGATCCGATCGACGGTGGCACGGACCCCGGCAATGAACGGGAGGTTCGGATTCGCGCCGAGGACAAGGCCGCCGGTCTCGTGGTCGGCGGTGACCACCAGCAGGGTCTCGCCGTCCCGCGCCGCGAACTCGCCCGCCACCGCGATTGCTTCGTCGAAGGCGATCACCTCGTGCAACGTCCCGGCGACGTCCCCCTTGTGGGCCGTCCAGTCGATCGCGCCACCTTCGACGACCAGGAAGAAGCCGTCGGGGTCCCGGTTGACGATTTCGATCGCCTTGGCGGTCATTTCGGCGAGGGTCGGCTCGGTGAGCCCCTTCTTGAGCGGCCGGTCGAGAACGTAGGTCATCGCGGTCCCGCCGAAGAAACCGAGCAGCCGGTTCGCCGGCGCGCTGGCCCGGTTCAGGTCGGTCGCCTTCCTGACGTACTCGTAGCCCCGGTTCTGCAACTCGGCAATCAGGTCGGGACCGCCCGTCCCGTTCGCGCCCTGCGGTTTGTAGTAGGCCGCCCCCGCCCCCAGCAGCACTTCGACACCGTCGAGCCGGCCCTCCCAAGTGCCGAGGCCGAGGGCTTGCTGCTTGGCGATGTCGCTGTAGTTGTAACGATTCGCCGTGTGGGCCGCCCAGACACCCGGCGTGGCGTCGATCAGGAAGACCGAGCTGACGATCCCGGTCGCCTTCCCGTTCGTCTCCGCCCGGTCCCAGACGGTCTCGAGCGGCCGGCCGGTGGCATCGACCGACATGGCGCCGTTGATGGTCTTCCGCCCGGTCGCCATTGCCGTCGCCGATGCCGCCGAGTCGGTGATTTCCCCGTAGACGTTGTCGTGCGTCATCTGCCCGGGGGCGGAGTCGAGCCGGTCCATGGCGAGCACCCGGCCGGGGGCGAGACGCCGGGCGAGATCGACCTGCTCCGGCCCCATCCCATCGCCGATCATCAGGATGACATTCCGGGGCTGGCCCGGAGTGACCGCCTGCGCGGGACGATCCACGCTCCCGCCGACCCAAAGGGTCGCCACTGCCAGGAGGCCGATGATAAGGCTGCCGATCCACGTTCCCCGTGTTCGCATGCACTCCCTCCTTGGAAGGCCCAGAGCCGGATTGAGGCGTGTTCGCAGGTTCCTGTGAATACGCCGATCCGGGCCGATCGTCAAGGGGAAAGCCGTCATCAGGGCCTATCGCGTCCGGTCCGCCGCCGGAGGCTTCGCCCGGTCGCGGAGGAACTCCGTCACCACGTCGCGGACCTGTCTCCCCTCTCCGTCGACGGCGTAGTTCAGCCGCCGCATCCGCTCTTCGTCGAGGCTGCCCCCCAAGTCCGCCAGCGCCCGGCGGACGGCGGGATGACGCGCCAGCGTTGCGCGCCGGACGATCGGCGCCGCTTCGTAGGGTGGGAAGTAGTGACGATCGTCGCGCAGTACGGTGAAGTCGAGGGCCTCGATCACGCCGTCGGTCGAGTTGGCGGCGATGATATCGACCTCGCGATCCTTCAGGGCGCGGTAGATGAGGCCGAGTTCCATGGTCATCGGCGGGCGCTCGAAGACCAGCCCGTAGGTCTGCACCAGGCCCTGCCAGCCATCGGCCCGCTCCATGAACTCGTAGCCCACACCGGCACGCCAGCGGGTGGCGTGCGGCACGGCGGCCGACAGGGTGTCGATGCCGAGACGACGCGCCTCCTCGCCGCGAACCACCATGGCGAAAGTGTTGTCGAACCCGAGCGGCTCGGTCCATTCGAGGTCGAACCGGTCGCGGTAGGCGTCGCGGACCCGTGCGTACACCTGTCGCGGATCGCGTTGCGGCGGCTCGCCCAGGATGGCGGTGAGCGCCGTGCCGGTGTACTCGACGTACAGGTCGAGCTCGCCGGCCAGCAGTCCCTCGTGGCACAGCAGCGTGCCACCCAGGTTGACCCGCCGATCGACGCTCAGGCCTGTGCGCTCCTCCAGGTGCTGCGCCAGGATCTCGGCGAGGATGATCTGCTCGGTGAAGTTCTTCGATCCGACGACGAGTGTCGTCCGGGACGTCCCGCAGCCGGCGGCGGCGAACGGCAGCATGCCGGCCAGCAGGATGATTCCGGCGGCGCGATGCGTCGCGTCGTTCACCGCCCCGCCCCAAGCCGCTTCGCCAGGAGACCGAGAAGCAGATCGGCGATCACTGCCAGCAGGGCCACCGGCACCGCCCCCGCCAGGATCACCGGCGTGTTGACCATCGCCAGTCCCCGGAAAATGTAAGTGCCCAGACCGCCGGCTCCGATCGCCGCGGCGATGGTGGCGACGCCGATGGCGATGACCGTGGCCACGCGGACACCGGCCACGATCACCCCGAGCGAGAGCGGGATCTCCACCTGCCACAGCAGCTGGCGCCCCGTCATGCCCATGCCGCGGGCCGCTTCGATCACCGCGGCATCGACCCCGGTGATTCCGGCATGGGTGTTGCGGATGATCGGCAGAAGCGCGTACAGCGCGAGCGCGATGATCGCCGGGCGGCTGCCGATGCCACCCAGAATCGGCACCGGGATCAGGAAGCCGAACAGCGCCAGGCTGGGCACGGTCTGGACGGCGTTGGCGGCGGCCAGCACGGCCCGCCCCAGTCGGCGGCGGCGGGCCGCCAGGATTCCGAGGGGGACGCCGCAGATGACCGCGAACAGCATCGCCACGGCGACCAGCCCCAGGTGTTCCAGCGTCAGCCGCAGCACGTCGACACGATTGGCCAGCAGGTAGTCCAGCGGTCCCATGGGTCACCCCCTCCCCGGAGAGATCGAGGGCGGCGGATCGGCCGCCCGCTGCGGGTCGCGCAGCACGCGGATGAAACCGGCCGCCTCCGGCTCGGTCGCCTTCACGAATTCCGCGGCCGCATGCAACGCCACCAGACGTCCGTCCGCGAACAGGCCGATGCGCGTGCCGAGCCGCAGCGCCTCGCGGACGTCGTGGGTCACGAACACGATGGTCTTGCCGAGGCGCTTCGCGAGGGCCCCGAACTCGGCCTGCATCTCGGCGCGCGTCACCGGGTCCAACGCGCCGAACGGCTCATCCATCAGCAGCACGGGGGGGTCTGCCGCGAGCGCCCGCGCCACGCCGACCCGCTGCCTCTGGCCGCCCGACAGCGCGTCGGGGCGCCGGGCCGCGTACTCGTCCGGATCGAGGCCAACCACGGTGAGCAGTTCGCGCACGCGCAGCCGGATCCGTTCCGGGTCCCACCCCTCCAGCCGGGGGACCAGCCCGACATTGTCGGCGACGCGCAGGTGCGGCAGGAGGCCGACGTCCTGGATGACGTAGCCGATGCGCCGCCGCAGGCGGATGGGATCCCAATCGGTGGTGCGGCGCCCCTCGACGCGCACCTCCCCCGAGGTCGGCTCCAGCAACCGGTTGATCAGCTTGAGCGCGGTCGTCTTGCCGGCACCGCTCCGTCCGAGCAGGACCAGCGTCTCGCCGCGCCGGACGGTGAAGGTGAGGTCGCTCACCCGATCGCGGCCGCCGCCCGGCCGGCAGGAGGCGGCACGGAACTCGATGACCGCCTCGCCTGCCTGGTCGACTCTCACGGGATCCATTGCGGGGCTCGTCACACGCCTACTCCGCCCGCAACGCCACGATCGGGTCGAGGCCGGCGGCGCGACGGGCCGGGAGGACGCCGCTCAACAGGCCGACGACGAACGACAGCCCCAGGGCGGCGGCGATGTACTCGGGGGGGGTGGAGACCGGCAGGCGCGGGAGCACCAGTTTCAACAGGCGGGCGATGCCGAGCCCGGCGCCGATCCCGAAGGCGCCGCCGGCGGTCGCCAGGAGCGCCGCCTGCAGCAGGAAGTGGATCAGGATCTGCGACTGCCGCGCCCCGAGGGCCCGCAGCAGGCCGATCTCGGAGGTGCTCTCGTTGACCGAGATCCACATCATCGTCAGGATGCCGATGGCGCCGACCACCAGGGAAATGCCGCCGATCGCCCCGACCGCCGTGGTCACCACGCCGATGATCCGGCCGAGCACCTCGAGCATCGACTCCTGCGTGGTGATGGTGAAGTCCTCCTCGCCGTCGTGACGGTCGAGCATCACCGCCATGATGCCGTCCCGCACCTGCGACGTGAAACGGGCGCTGCGGAACACCACGTCGATCTCGATCAGGTCGTCGCGATTGAACAGGCTCATCGCCTCGCTGACCGGGACGAAGACCGTGTCGTCGAGATCGATCTGCAGGAACTGTCCCTTCGGCTCCATGACACCGATGACCCGGAACGGACGGCCACCGATCCGGATCCGCCGGCCCAGGGCGTTGGTGTCGCCGAAGATCTCGCGCTTCAGCTTGCTGCCGAGCACCGCGACCGTGGCCCCCCGCCGTGGGTCGCCAGGCGGCAGGAACTGTCCCTGCCGGACATTGAACTTCCAGACCCGTGGCACTTCCGAGGTCACGCCGTAAACCAGGACGTTGCGGCCGCGCTGCTCGTGCTCGACCCGGGCGTTGCCGAACGCCACCGGCATGGTCGCTTCGACCTGGGGGAGACGCCGGAGCGCTTCGGCGTCTTCGATGGTCAGCTTGCGGATGGTGCCGGCCATCGCCACCGGCGAGCCGCCGGTGGTCTCCGACTTGCCGGGGTTGATGGCGATGATGTTGGTGCCGAACTGGGTGAACTCGGCGATGACGAACTCGCGCAGCCCCTGCCCGAGCGAGGTCAGCAGGATGACCGCGGCGATGCCGATGGCGATGCCGAGCATCGTCAGCGCGGACCGCAGCCGGTGGCCGGCGACCGCCCCCCACGCGAAGCGCAGCAGATCGATCGCTCTCATCGTCGGGCCAGCGCCGCGACCGGGTCGAGGCGCGCGGCGCGGCGCGCCGGCAGCACGCCGAAGATCATCCCCGCGCCGAACGACACCGCGATCGCCGCCCCCACCGCCCAGAGCGGCGGCGCCGCCGGCAGCGCCGGGAACAACCGGGTCAGGAAAGCGGACCCGGCGTAACCGAGGGCCAGCCCCAGCAGACCGCCCATCGCCGACAGCAGCACCGATTCGACCAGGAACACCCGCAGGATCTTCAGCGGCGAGGCGCCGAGCGCCTTCAGCAGGCCGACCTCCGGCGTTCTTTCGGAGACCGACACCAGCATGACGTTCATGATGCCGATGCCGGCGACCGACAGCGAGATCGCCGCGATCCCCGCAAGCGACAGCGTCAGGACTCCGAGGATCCGGTTGAACGCCGCCAGCACCGAGTCCTGGGTCAGGACGGTGACGTCCTCCTCGTCATCATGCCGCTCCTTGAGGACGGCGATCACCTGCCGGCGCGTGTCGTCGATCTCGGCATGCGCCCCGACCTCGATCATCAACCGGAAGAGCGACGACTGGTTGAACAGCCTCATGGCGCTGGCGACCGGAACGATCACCACGTCGTCCATGTCCAGACCGAGCGACTGCCCCTTGCCCGCCATCACACCGACCACCCGGAAGCGCCAGTCGCCGACCCGAAGGGTGCGGCCGAGCGGGTTCTCGGTGCCGAACAGCTCGCTCTGCACCTTGCGACCGATGACCGCGACCGGCGCCCCGCGGGTGAGATCCACGTCAGGCAGGAACCGGCCGGCGGCGACGTGCAGCCGCCGCACTTCCAGAAGCTCCGGGGTCGAACCCAGGATCGTGACCTCGCGCCGCCGTTCTCCGTAGCCGACCCGCGCCGTCCCGACCGACAACGGCGCCAGCCTGCGGATCCGGGGGATCCGCCGCCGGACCGCCTCCGCGTCCTGCAGCGTCAAATCGCGCGGCGAGCCGCCCACGAACGGCGTGTTGCCGCTGGTCTCGGTCTTGCCGGGCAGGACGATGATCA
>JANNTZ010000082.1:0-1802 GCA_031394595.1 Acidobacteriota bacterium | reverse complement strand
AGCTCGACGCCGACCCGGTCCGGGCAGCCATCGGCGATCTCCACGCTGGTCTCGGCGCCAGCCAGCGTGCCCTCGAGATCGAGCGCGGTGCCGGCGCTGCGGTCCGCGTCGCAGCCGTCGTGATGCTGCCACTGCGTCACCGAGGCGACCGCGCCGGGGTATCCGCCGTTGTCGAGGTCGCCGCCGGTGTACGCGATCACCGCGTCGGAGGTGCCGTGGATGTGCAGCACGCTGACCGGGTGGGCCGGCGCGCAATCGGCGCCGGTGTCGTCGGAGCCGGCCAGCCCGGCGATGCCGGTGATCACGTCGGCGCGATCGCAGGCCAGGCGGTACGCCATGAACGCGCCGTTGGAGTGACCGATCACGAAGACCTGCCCCGGGTCGACCGGCCAGGCCGCGGCGACGTCGTCGATCAGGCCGCCCAGATAGGCGACGTCGTCAACCTCGGGGCCACCTTCACCGCAGCAGGCGTCGCTGGCGTTCCAGAACCGCCGACCCGACCCGTCGACGGTGCCCTCGGGCGCCAGGAAGAACGCGCCGGGATCCACGGCGACGTCGCCGAGCCCGAGGTACGCGGTCTGCACCAGCCCGCTGGCGCCATAGCCGTGCAGCAGCAGGACCAGCGGGTACTCCTGCCCCGCGACCAGGTCGTCGGGCAGCTGCAACTCGACCAGCCGGTCGCCGCCGAAGGTGCGCGGGCCGTCGAACGGATCGACGGTCTCCCCATCACCGCAGGCGGCGATCAGACACAGCGAGCCTAGAACAACCGCGGCAACCTGGCGCATGCGCGCAGAGTCGCACGACCGGCCGTCAAGTCAACGGCGCCGGCGATGACCGAGGCTCACCGCGGCGCGCCTTGATCCCGCGGACCAGCGCGGCCTGGCCGTCGGCGTGATAGCTGGACCGGACCAGCGGCCCCGACTCGACGTGGGCGATGCCGAGGCCGAGCGCGAACTCGCGCAGCGCGGCGAACTCGTCGGGGTGGACGTAGCGCTCGATCGCCAGGTGCTGCTTGCTCGGCGACAGGTACTGGCCGAGCGTGACGATGTCGACGCCGAGCCGCGCGACGTCGCGCAGCACCTCCTCGACCTCGGCGCGGGGCTCGCCGAGCCCGAGCATCAGCCCGGTCTTGGTGATCGCGCCCTGCCGGTGAGCGTGCTCGAGGATGGCGTAGCTGCGCGGGTAGCTAGCCTGGACCCGGACCTGGCGCGACAGCCGCGGCACCGTCTCGAGGTTGTGGGCGAACACGTCGGGCCCGGCCGCCAGCACCACGTCGACGTGCTCGGTCCTGCCCTTGAAGTCGCCGGCCAGGATCTCGAGCGTCATGCCCGGGCAGGCGTCCTTGACCCGGCCGATGGTCTCGGCCCAGTGCGCGGCGCCGAAGTCGGGCAGGTCGTCGCGATCGACGCAGGTGATCACGGTGTGCTCGAGGTCGAGCTGACCGAGCATCTCGGCGACCCGGCGCGGCTCGTCAGGATCAGCGGGCAGCGGCCGCCCGGTGGTGACGTCGCAGAACCGGCACGACCGGGTGCAGATGTCGCCCAGGATCATGATCGTGAGCGCCTTGCGGCTCCAGCACTCGCCGATGTTGGGGCAGCTCGCGCTCTCGCACACCGTGTGCAGCTGCAGCTCGCCGACCATCGCCTTGACCTCGAAGAAGGTCGGCTTGGTCGGCAGCGGCACCCGGATCCACTCGGGGTGCCTCCGCCGTGGCGCGGCCGGCGCCTCCGCGGTGTCGGCCGGCGTCGGCGCGGCTCCGCCCGGCGACCCGACCTGGTCGGCGATCGGCAGGTGGACCCGCT
>JANNTZ010000046.1:0-6042 GCA_031394595.1 Acidobacteriota bacterium | reverse complement strand
CGCCACCCGGCACGGGTGGAGGACCGGGCAGTATCCCCTCAGGCAGGGGGGCGAATCAACAGGGGTCCCCTCCGGACAGGCTCACCGGGAGTCGCAGACAATGCCACCCCATCTCGCGCGCCGGGAAATCGCCGCCCCGGGCCTGCTGGTCTTTCTGGCGGCCTCCCTCTCCCCAATCGTTGCCGCTGCACCCATCGTGCGAGAAGTCGCGCCGGTCGTCCTCGTTCTCCCGCCGGGGCCCGAACCACCGCGACCGGTCTTCCCGACCGATCGTCTGCAGGAGATGCTGCAACCGCTTGTCGGATCGTCCTGCGATCCCCAGGTCGCCGCGGACCGGATCGCCCGGCGCTACCGCTTCCTGGGATATGTCCCCTCCGTCGAGGCGTCCTGCAAGGATGGAGTCCTCCGCGTCCAGGTGCGCGAAAGCAGTCACACGGTGGACTTGATCACCTGTGAGGCCGACGATCTCGCCCGGATTGGCGCCGGGCCCGGCGGTCCGCCGACCCACCTCTATCCCGTTCCGACCGACGCGCCGCGCGCCGTGCTCACCGGTCTGGTGCGGACCCGGCCGGGTGACCTGTACAACCACGCGCGCTATCGCCGCGACCGCGAGGCGCTCTTAAGGTTCGGGTACACCATCGCTTTCGTGCCGGGGGAACCGTCGGACCGGGGCTGGCGGCGGGGCGCCTACCTGATCCAGGCCCTCGCGCCCCAGCCACGCGACGCCGGAGCCGACACGAGTGACAAGAACTACGTGGGCGGCAACGCCGCCTACGGTCCGGCCCACGGGGGATCGATTGGATTCCTCTACCAGCGCGACGAACTCTTCGGACGCTACGATCGGTTGAGCATCGCGCCGTCCTACAACGCCGCGATCGGCGGCAGCCTCTCCTACCGGGCGCCACTTCTGGCGCGACGCGCCTTCCCCGTCCGGCTGTACGAACTGGAGATCGGAGTGTTCTCCAACTTCGTCCACGACCGCCTCCTTCTGGGGGTGCGGACCGACGAGCGGCGCACCGGCGGCGCCATGTCCCTGGGAGTGCGCCCGCTTCACCGGACCGGCCCGCACGCTCTGACCTTCACGGTCGGGTTGCGTCACGAGCGCACCGATCTCGACCCGCCCCCGCCCGGTGAAGCTGCAGAGGTCCTGACCACGATCCGACCGGGCCTCGGATGGGAATGGCGCCACGACGATCGCTGGCCGCATTTCGCGTGGCGCGTCGATCCGGCCATCGACTTCGCCTTCGACGCAGCCGGCGGCAGCCGCGCCTTCGTCCGCCCGTCGATCGACTCGATCTTTCATACCCGCCACCTGTCGGGTCTCGAGACCGACATGCACCTGTTTGCCGGATCGATCGACCGCAGCGTGCCGAGCTACGAGTTGTGGAGTCTTGGCGGCGGGCGCTCGGTGCGCGGCTTCGAGGAAGATTACCGCCTGGGCCGCAACGTGGCGGCCCTGCAGGCCGAACTTTGGATCCCGATCCTGCCCGACCCGGAAGCCGCGGCGGCGCGCGCCCCGTCCACCCCGGACGCGGTCCCCTACAGCCCGCCGGTCGCGCGGCTCTTCAAGGCGGCGGTGTTCGTGGACGGAGGTCTGGTGAGCGGCACCCCCGACGGACTCAACGATGCGATCGCCGGAGCCGGGGCCGGGCTGCGGATCCTGTTCCCGCGCCAACCGCTGATTATCCGCCTCGACTACGGATGGGGTCTAGGGAGTCCCGGCTCCGACGGCCATTTCTACGCCGGGATCAACTATGGCTTTTGAATCCGTCCCCGGACAGGCTCCTGGCCTGGCTCAGGCCGAACCGGAGGTCAGGGCCATGCCTCCGAGGATCGACAGGATGCAGACTGCCTGCCATCCCCCGATTCGTTCACCGAGGACCAGGCGCGCGAACACGACGGTGACCAGCGGGTAGGCGCCACTGAGCGGGGTGGTCAGGGAAACCGGCCCGTACCGGGTGGCCAGAATAAAACCGATGTCGCCGCCGGCGAGCATCGCCATCGGGACGAACGATCGGCCCCACTCGCGGGTGTCGGTCGCCCCCTGCCGACCCCACAGCAGGCCGTAGACACCGAGGGTGACGACCGCCCCGGCCAGATTGTAAATCATCACGTTGACCTCATCGGCACCGGGCAGACGATAGGCCGCCTTTAACAGCGTGGACGAGGTGCCCCACAGGACGAGGGCCACGAACGACAGCGGAATCCATCTCCGGCTGGTCGGTGCCGAGCCGGGCGGAGACGGGGCGTACGACAGGCCGATGCATCCCGCGATCACCAGCGTAACCCCGGCATACTGGACGGGCGCGAGCGCCTCGCCGAGGAAGGCCCGGGCGAACAGCACGGTCAGGGCCGGATAGGCGGCACTCAGCGTACCGACGATGGCGATCGGCCCGTGCACGATCGCCTGGAAGTAAAGAAGCCAGCCGATGCCGTCGCACAGGTAGGCCACCAGACAGACGGTGACGAAATCACGGCCGCCGTCCGGGATGAGTGGCGTCTGGTGGTACAACACCCAGTACCCGGTGTTAAGGATCGCCTTGGCGACAACGAAGTAAAGACAGAAGCGGGCCGCGGGGACTTCTGCGATATATTTCTTGATCAGCCCCTGACCAACGCCGTACAGCAAAAGGCTAGCCAGGGTCGGAACGAGCCAAATCGCCATCGCGGCAGCCTCGCGTGGGACGCCCGGGACCCGGGAAACGACGAGCATGTTAGATCGGCGCGCTGCGCGGCCGCAACGCATCGGGGGCAGGAATGGGCGACGACACCGCACGGCGGGATGAGCTGATCGCGATGCTCTCCGACCAACGCCACACCGCCGACACGCGCTACCGCAAAGCCCTCACCCGACAGCAGTCCGGCGAGGCGGCCGGGGACAGCGAAGGGGTACACGGCTGGAAGGCGAGTCGCGAAGGCGGGGCAGATCTCGAGGTCCTCGCCATTCTCGATCGGACGCTCCGGCAGATCGACGCCGCGCTGGCCCGGGCCCGATCCGGCACCTACGGCGTGTGCGCCACCTGCGCCGGTGCCATTCCACTGGCCCGCCTGCGCGCCGTGCCATTCGCCACCCACTGTGTTCCCTGCCAGTCACGAACCGAATCCGGGGAGCGGCGTCATTAGCGTCGATGCAGGGCCCCGGGGACTGGCGGTGACCGCCGTCCTTATCCTGTTGGCGGCGGTCCTGGCGCCGTCGTGGGCGGCACCGACGCCGTCCCGGGAGGTCGCCGCGCCTTC
Organism: Acidobacteriota bacterium; assembly: GCA_031394595.1. Classification (GTDB taxonomy): domain Bacteria; phylum Acidobacteriota; class Polarisedimenticolia; order Gp22-AA2; family Gp22-AA2; genus JANNTZ01. The sequence continues at coordinate 2,805 of JANNTZ010000046.1, read as the reverse complement.
CCCTCCCGGCGGCGGGCTCGACGAGGCTGGCCTTGCCAACGCCGTCCGAACCATCCAGAACATCTGCTTTGCCTCCTACCCCCCCGATCTCCTGAAGGCGATGACCGGGCACAACGGTCCCCCGCCCCCGGAGGTCCTCGAGGATCCCCGCCTGCAGATCCATTACCTGAAAACCGAAGCGGTGGTCGCGAAGGGTCTTTTCTACCCCTCCCTCCTGGACGATCTGATTCCGGCGCTGCGCGCTGTCCTCCGTCCCGGCGCTCGCCTGCTCGATCTCGGCAGCGGCGACGGTCGCGTGGTGTTCCTGGCGTCGCTGCTCGGGGCCCGTGCCACCGGCATCGAGTACGACCGCGCCATGCACCGGATCGCCATCGCGGCCCGCGACCGCCTCGCGGGTCTCGTGGACCCCGAGCGCGCCGTCCTGCAGCGGGGCGATTTCTTCCGGGTCGACTACTCGGCCTACGACGTCCTCTATTACTACCAGGCGGGGGCGTACGCCGAGAAGCGGCTCGGGGTGAAGCTCGCCGCCGAACTGCGGCCTGATGCGGCACTGCTGGTCCTCGCGGGGGAACCGGAGCATTTCCCCGACCTCGAACCGGGGCCCAACTACGGCCCCGTGCGTATCTTTCGGCGGCGCACTCCATGAGCCTCCCCTCAGCACCGGGATTCCCCAACGGCCGCTTCCAGGCGCGGGTCGGTCTTCTGGCTCTGATCGGACTGGTCTACGCGTCGGCCTGTGGCGGTCCGTTCGGCACCGAGGAGTACGTCTCGTCCACCGGACCGGGGCTGCTTCTCCTGCTCCTCTGCCTCGCGCCTTTTCTGTGGGGCGTCCCGATGGCGTTCGCCACGGCCGAGTTGAGCGCGGCCCGCCCTGTCGAGGGAGGCTATTACGTCTGGGCCCGCGAGATACTCGGTCCCTTCTGGGGCTTTCTCGCCGGGACTTGGAGCCTGGTGTCGTCCTTTCTCGACATGGCCCTGTACCCCGTCCTGTTCGCCGAGGCGCTGCGCTTCTGGATTCCGGGGATGGGCCCGGTGTCGAAGTGGCTCGCCGCCGTCGTTTTCATCGGCGTACTGACCTGGCTGAACTTCCGCGGGATCCGGATCGTCGGCGCCGCCGCTGTCGGACTGAACCTGTTTCTGATCGCACCGCTTGTCTGGCTGGCGGTGGCCGGGTTCCTGCAGGTCCGGCACAATCCGTTCATCCCGTTCGCCCCGCCGGGGACCGATTTCTGGACCGGGCTGAACGGCGGGTTGGCGCTGGCGGTCTGGTTCTACTCGGGGTACACGGAGGTCAGCACCGCCGCCGAGGAAATCGACAATCCGCGCCGGAACATTCCCCGGGCGCTGCTGATCGTCACGCCGCTCGTCGTCCTGTCGTACGCCCTGCCGACGGTCGCTGGTCTGGCGGCCGTGGGCGGCTGGGAGACCTGGACTTCCGGCGAGTTCGCCCGCATCGGCAGCACGGTGGGAGGGCCGATCCTCGGACACTGGATGTTCCTGGCGAGCGTGGCCAGCTTCACGGTGATTTTCCTGACCTATGTCTTGTGGTGGTCCCGCCTTGGCTGGGCCCTGGCGACCGACCGGGTGCTGCCCGCGTTCCTGGCCCGCCTGCATCCGAAGCATGGCACGCCCTACCGCGTGCTCGCGCTCTACGCCGCCGGTTACTCGCTCCTGGCGCTGCTTCCGTTCGAAAAACTCCTCGTGCTCGACGTCTGGGTGTTCGGGGCCTACGACCTGTTGCTCTTGGCCTCGGTGGTGCGCGGACGCCGGGTCCTGCGGGATCGCCCCGCGGGGTTCCGCATCCCGGGCGGACGGGTCGGTGTCTGGGTCAATTTCCTGGTCCCCTTGATCACCTGGTTGGTGGTGCTGGCGACGACGACGCGGGAGCACATTCCGGCGGGCATTGCCATCATTCTGCTCGCCCCGGGGCTCTATCTGGCCCGCTTTGTCTGGCTCCGGGTCAGGAACCGGAACGCGACGGCGGAGTAACGCCGGCGGCCCGCTTCTCGAACCGGGCGAGCGCGGCGGCGGTCGCCTCCAGGAGCGGACGGGTGGAGAGCGGTCCGCCGACCGCCTGCCGCATCCAGGCATCCGGTGTCAGCGAGCCGATGCGCGACACCCGCTCGAACTCGGATCCCAGGCTTCCCTGCTCGCGGAAATGCGCCTCGACCTGGAATGCGATCAAGTGCCCCAGCGGATAATCCGGCAGGTAGAGACCGCTGTTGATCATGTGCGAGTAGATCGCCAGGATCGGCACGTCGCGCACGCCGAAGATCGGCGCATAGTGGCGGTTCCAGATGTCGCGGGCCATCCCCACGACCGCCTCGCGGAAGGCCGCCGCCGTCGCATCAGGATGTTCGTACAGCCAGCGCCAGGCCCCGATGTCGACCAGCGCCACGCCGGCGATCTCCCGCGTGGCCCAGTAGGCTTCGAGCGCCCGCAGGTCGGCCGCGTCGGCGCCCTCCTCCCGAAGGCCGAGCAGTTCCAGATCGCGCGCCTGGAAGACGAACGCCAGTGCCTCGGTGAAGGCGTTGTTCGGCACCCCTTGGAGGAGCGTGTGATCGATGGTGGTCATCGAGAACACCTGCTCGACGTTGTGCCCCATCTCGTGGATGGCGATGTTGTACCCCTTGTAATTCATGCCTCCCGCCTCGACCCGGGTGCGGAGGTGCGCCTTGTCGTCCCGCCGGGCGGCGCCCCGCGCGGGGCCCGCGCCCCGGGGGGGGTGCCCCACCAAAATGTGCGAGAGAAACCCCCCCCTCGCATCGCTGAACCCCCCCCCCCCCCGGAGCCGGGGGGTGTGGG
>JANNTZ010000027.1:0-5024 GCA_031394595.1 Acidobacteriota bacterium | reverse complement strand
GGCGATCGTGAAGGGGACCGAGAGCATCCTGGCGAGGGTCTGGGCGAGGAGCGTCTTCCCGGTGCCCGTCGGCCCGATGAGAAGGATGTTCGACTTCTGCAGCTCGACGTCGAGCTTGCGGTTCCGCTCGAAGTAGTCGATCCGCTTGTAGTGGTTGTAGACCGCGACGGCGAGTTTCTTCTTGGCCTGCTCCTGGCCGATCACGTAGCCGTCCAGGAACTCCTTGATCTCCTTGGGCTTGGGAAGCTTCTGCTCGGGGGAGGGGCTGTCGAGGACCTTGTCTTCCGCAATGATGTCGAGGCAGATGTCGACGCACTCGTCGCAGATGTAGACGGTCGGACCGGCGATCAGCTTCTTGACGTCACGCTGATCCTTGTTGCAGAAGGAACACCTTAGGGATTCACCTTCCCCACGCTTGCCGGCCATCGTCACTCTCCCTGGTCCATGGATTTCGACGGCGTCTCAGTCGCGCTTGTTGATCACCTGGTCGATGAGGCCGTACTCCTTGGCGCCGACCGCCGTCATGATGAAATCCCTGTCGGTGTCCCGCTGGATCCTTTCCAGCGCCTGACCGGTGTGCTGCCGGATAATGTCGTTGAGCCGCTCACGGATTCGCAGGATCTCCTTGGCGTGGATTTCCACGTCGGTGGCCTGGCCCGAGAAGTCGCCCATCGGCTGGTGCAGGATGACGCGCGAGTTCGGGAGCGCGAAGCGCTTCTTGTCCGTTCCCGCCGACAGCAGCACCGCCGCCATGCTCGCCGCCTGCCCCATGCAGATCGTCGAAACGTCCGGACGGATGAATTGCATGGTGTCATAGATCGCCATACCCGCGGTCACCGACCCGCCCGGGCTGTTGATGTAGATCGAGATGTCCTTCTCGGGATCTTCGGCTTCGAGGTAGAGCAGCTGCGCGATGACCAGATTGCTCAGCGTGTCGTCGATCGCGCTGCCGATGAAAACGATGTTGTCTTTGAGGAGCCGGGAGAAGATATCGTAGGCACGTTCTCCCCGGTTGGTCTGTTCGACCACCATCGGTACGAGTGGCATGGAGGTTTATTTTTCCTCGCGCGTAATAGTAGCACCATTCAAAACGAAGTCAAGCGACTTTTCCCTGACGATCTGGCGGCGAAGTGGCTCCAGACGGCCCTTTTGCGCGAGTTCATCTTTCAGCGCGCTCACGCTTGTGTTGTGCCGCCGCGCCTCGTCGCGCAGCCAGGCCGTCACATCTTCGTCACCGGTTTCAATCTGCTCCTGCGCCGCGATCGCCTCGAGGATGATCATGGCGCGAACACTCTTGACCGCCCCATCGCGCAACTTCTCGCGCTCTTCCCGCCAGTCGATCTTGGCCTTCGTCGGATCGATGCCGCGCCCCATCAGATCCCTGACGGCCCCCTCCAGCCGGCCGTCAATGTGGGCCTCGACCATGCTGGGCGGGACTTCAAAAGTATGATGGGAAACCAACTCACCCAGCAGATGATCCTTCACCTCCAGCCGCTCGCTCTCGGCCGCGCGTCGATCCAGCTCCTGCCGGACCTTGGCCCGGAGATCCGCGAGATCGGTGAACTGCCCGAGCTCCCGCGCCAGGTCGTCGTTGATCGGCGGGACCACCTTCTTCTTGATTTCCTTGAGGGTGACCGCGTAGGCGACGGTCCGGCCGCGCAGGGCTTCGGAAGCGTAATCGTCCGGATAGTTGGTTTCGAAGGAACGGTTCTCCCCCGGGCTCAGACCGAGGATTGCAGCATTGAAATCGGGATGGTTGGTCTCCGCTCCGGCTTCCAGGAACAGCGACTCGTTGTCCAGGTTCTTGCCCTGTCCCTTGAGGAACTGGCAGGACATCGTTCCAACAATGTAATCGCCCTTCTGGACGGGGCGCCCCTCGACCGCCTCCAGCTTCGCGGCCCGGTCGGCCAGCTCGCCGAGCGACGTCTCCACCATCTCCTCGGTCACCAGCCGCCTCCGCACCGTCGCCTTCATGCCGTGGTAGCCGGAGACCGTCACCACCGGTCGGACCTCGAAGCTGGCCGTCAGGGTCAGCGGCCGGCCCGGTTCGTAGTCCACCCGGTCCAGGACCGGGGCGTCGATCGGCTGCAGCTCTTTTTCTTCCAGGGCCTTGAGGACCGATTCGCGCACCAGGCGGCCGACGACGTCGTCGCGGACCTCCTTGCCGAAGCGCTGGCGGACGACGTCGAGGGGGATCTTCCCCTGGCGGAAGCCGGGCATCTTGGCGTGCCGCGCGTACTCGCGGTACGAGCGCTCGATCTCGTCGCGCACCTTATCATCGGGGACCTCGATCTCGAGTCCCCGCCGGCAGATGCCGATCTCGTTGACCACGACTTTCATCATGTCACGTCCTCGTCTGCGCCGCCGCCGGCTCCCGCGGGCTTCGACATCCGGACTCTCCTGTACGGGAACTGACCGTTGCGAGGATGCGGGAGTTCCGGGCGGCAGGTGTCAAAGCCAGCAGCGACGTTGGATGATAGCAGGAGCCGGGGGAGGGGGCAAGTGAGGGGGGGGCCGGCCGGGGCACCCTCCGTGCTGTTTGACACGACCAGGAGGCACCGCTACCCTCTTTTCGTTGCCGGACGCCGGCGCGGGAATCCCGATCGGCTGCCCCCTGGCGCATCATTTAATATTCAGTGAGGAGCACCCCGTGGCGCGTATCAGCCGCATCGCACGCGATCGGTTCACCGGCGAAGTCCGCGCCCTGTTCGAGAAGTTCCTGGCGGAGCGCGGCAACATCCCCAACATGTTCCGGACGATGGCCCACCGCCCGGAGCTGACAACCACGCTGACGTCCCATTTCCGCGCCGTGATCGGACCGGGAACAGTGCCGATCGCCCTCAAGGAGATGCTGGCGGTGCGGGTGTCCCGCATCAACACCTGCGACTATTGACTCGCCTCCCACACTGCTTTGGCAAAGCAGTTCGGGGTCAGTGACGAAGCGCTCGCGGGGCTGAACGATCCCGAATCCCACCCGTTCCCCCCGGACCAGAGGGCGGCCCTGCGATTCGCCGACGCCATGACCACCGGTCGCGGCGAGGTGCCGGACGAAATCTTCGCCGACCTGCGCCGGCATTTCGACGAGCCGCAGATCGTCGAGATGGCCGCGGTCATCGGCCTGTTCAACTACTTCAACCGCTTCAACAACGCCCTGCACGTCGCCATCACGTTGATAGACCCGGAGGTGCTGGCACAGCAGGCGATCCAGGCGACCACGACGCACGCCGGGCAGGCGCTCTGGGACCAGGTCGTGATGCTGCTGGGGACTGGCCGCCGGTTCGTCCGGGTCGAACTCCACGGCCGCGGGCGAGACCGGCTGACGCTGCTCGCCCGTCACGGGTCGCCGCCGTCCGGCGGACCGGACACCGCGGTCGCGGGTGAGATCGAGGCCGTCACCCGCGACGGCGCGACACGGACCGCCGGTGACATCATATTGATCGTGCCCGCACGCCACGCCAGCGGCGTGGTCGGCGTGGTCGCCGTTCAGCGCGACCAGCCCGGGGCCTTCGACGAGGAGGATCGCGCGGTGGTGGAACGAGTGGCGGAGATCATCGCCCCGCACCTGGCGACGCGAACCTAATGAACCGGGACCAGCGCGGTTGCGCTCCGGGTGTCGAGCGGTTGTCTGGTGCGAAAGGAGGGATTCGAACCCTCATGGGTTGCCCCACCGGATCCTAAGTCCGGCGCGTCTGCCAGTTCCGCCACTTTCGCACGGACGGGCTGTGCCAGTTTACCGCAGGGGGTTCGCAATCGACCCTCTGCGGAGAAACGTCGAATAGGACCCTGGAGGTCATCATGATCCCGCTCCTGGTACTCGCGTTCCTCGCCGCGCCGGCGGCCGCCGCGACCGGCTCTGATGTCAGCACCGAATCCTGGACCCTTCATGCCGACAGCGAGGTCGAGGTGGTCCCCGGCGTCGTCTATCACCGGGCGAGCGGCGTCGATCTGAAGGCCGATCTCTATCTGCCCTACCCGCGCCGCGGGCCGAACCCGACGGTGATCGCCATCCACGGCGGCGGCTGGGTCGAAGGCGCAAGGGAGGGCGTCGCGCTGGGCGTCCTCCCCTATCTGGAGCGTGGCTTCAGCGTGGTGAACATCTCCTACCGGCTGGGCCGCGTCGCGCCGGCGCCCGCCGCGGTCGAGGACTGCCGCTGCGCCCTGCGCTGGGTCGCCGCGCATGCCGCGGAGTACGGCCTCGACCCGGCCCGCCTTATCGTCATGGGGTGGTCGGCGGGCGGGCATCTCGCCCTGACCACCGGCATGCTGCCGGTCTCGGCCGGCTTCGACAACACCTGCCCGACCGACGAATCGATCCGCTGGAGCAGCGGCGAGCAGCCGGAGATCAAGGTCGCCGCCATCGTGAACTGGTACGGCATCACCGACGTGGCCGACCTGCTCGCCGGGCCGAACGCCAAACACTACGCCGTCGAGTGGCTCGGCGGCCGCGCCGATCGCCTCGATCTGGCCCGCCGGCTCTCACCGTTGTCCCACATCCGGGCCGGCGTCCCCACTGTCCTCACCATCCACGGCGACGCCGATCCCTATGTCCCGTACAGCCACGCGGTGCGGTTGCACCGGGCGCTCGACAGAGCCGGCGTTCCCAATCGACTGATGACGATCAAGAAGGGCGACCACGGGAATTTCAGCCGGGAGGAGCGGCGGGAAATCTACGACGCCATCTTCAAGTTTCTCGCGGATCGGGGGCTGATGCCGCCGCGGTAGGTCTGGCCGGGAGGCTGTCGGCCCTGCCTTCCACGGTGCAGCCGGGCGCGGTCTCCGCACCGCAATGCCCGGGTTGTTCCTGCTCTGGAGCCTCCCCACGGGACATACTCTTTGACGAGGAGGCCCCTCGATGGCGTTCAACGACACCCTCCACCGGGTTCCCCTCGTGGTCCTCGTGCTGCCTGCCCTGTTCATGCTCGCCTGCGGAAAGGAGACCTCCCCGGGCGGATTCGCGTCCGTGCTCCCGCGGGAGCGGGACCTGCGCTGCGATATCCCCTTCACCGATCTCGCCGGGTCGACAT
>JANNTZ010000446.1:0-3925 GCA_031394595.1 Acidobacteriota bacterium | reverse complement strand
AAACACGGGTTCACGGCACTGCAGCTGACCCACTGCTCGACGTCTTGCCTTCCGAGCGGAACCGGCGCCCGCTTGGGGGTCAACTGCTCCGATCCTTACGATTCCGGCCTGAATGGAACCCAGAGCAGCTTGGGGCCGAAGTATCAGGTGAACGGTTATACGGGTAACTACCCTTTTCCACCGGCCAATTTCAGCAACACCGGGGATGCGATTTACAAGCGGCTGCAAGTCCACAATGTCGATCTCGATCCGGCTTTGAATCCGGGGGCGAGCTATTTCGTCGAGGGCCAGTACATCACGGCCGATGATGGTGTCCTTTCGGCAAGCATGCATGAAGGTTCTTCCGGGCCCGCGTAGCATCGGTTGTCGTCCTGCATGGACGTGGAGGAGAGCCGATGAAACGGAGGAGGAAGCAGTCGGCCGTGCCCGCGGGGCTGGAACGTACACGGCGACGGTTCGAGCGGTGGCGCGAAACGCGGGAGGGCCGTCCGCGCATTCCTGAGTCTCTCTGGGCTTTGGCTGCGAGGGCCGGCCGGCAATTCGGGATCCACCGGACCTGCCGGGCGTTGCGTCTGGACTACGCGGTGCTCAAGAGGCACGTCGAGGCCGACGCGACGCAGGTCTCGTCCCGACTCGAATCCCGCCCGAGCTTTGTCGAGCTGGTACCTGGCGGGGACTCGTCGCGTGCGGAGTGCGTGGTGGAGATCGAGGATCCGTCCGGAGCTCGGATGAGGATCGAGCTCAAGGGCGTCGCGGCGCCGGACCTGGTGGCGTTGACGAGGAGCTTGCGGGCCAGCGGAGCATGATTCAGGTCACGCCGCAGATGCGGATCCTGCTCGCGGTGGCCCCGGCGGATTTTCGTCGGGGCATGGATGGGCTCGCGCGGCTGTGCCGGGAGGTGTTGCAGGCCGACCCGTTCAGCGGCGCGGCATTCGTTTTTCGCAACCGCAGAGCCACCGCCATCAAGATTTTGATTTACGACGGCCAGGGATTTTGGCTGATGCACAAGCGTTTGTCGAAGGGGCGATTTTGCTGGTGGCCTGAGGGCGGCGTGGCGGCGAAACGCTTGGAGGTGCCTCAACTGCAGCTGCTGCTGTGGAATGGGAATCCGGACCAGGCGCAAACGGCCCCGTCGTGGCGTCGCGTGAGCGCGGGGAACTGAAGGGTTTTCGCGAGGGCCTTGCGTTCCAAGGCGGCCTTTGGTAGCTTGCCGGCGATGGACGCGACGCTGCGGTACCGGGGCCGGGAGATTCACGACACCGACGTCGTGTTCATTCAGGCGTTGATCACCGCGCATCCGCAGGCGAGCCGGCGAGTGCTGTCCAAGAAGCTGTGTGAGGCCTGGGGCTGGGTGCAGCCCAACGGCGCGCTGCGCGACATGGTGTGCCGAGGTCTGATGCTCGATTTGCACCGGCGAGGGCGAATCGAGCTCCCGCCGGTTCGGAAGGCCCCGCCGAATAACGTCGTCCGGCACGAGAGGCCGCGCCGCGTCGAGGTCGACACGACACCGATGCGCACTTCCCTGCCCGAGCTCCGGCCGCTCGAGTTTCGTCAGGTGCGGTGGACGGCCGAGGCGTCGTTGTTTGCGGCTCTGATCGAGGAGCACCACTACCTGGGCTACACGCGGCCCGTGGGCGAGCACCTCAAGTACATCATCTATAGAGGCTCCCGGCCGGTGGCCTGTTTCGCCTGGTCCTCGGCTCCGCGCCATCTGGGTCCACGGGACCGCCACATCGGCTGGTCGGCCGAGGCGCGACGGCGCAATATCCGTGGGGTGGCGTACAACACGCGGTATCTGATTCTGCCCTGGGTCGAGGTGTCGCATCTGGCCTCGCACCTTCTCGGGCGCATGGCGCGAGTGCTGGCGCGGGACTGGCAACGGATCTACGGCCACCCGATCTATTTCCTGGAGACCTTCGTGGATCCGGGGCGATTCCGCGGGACGTGTTACCGGGCAGCCAACTGGGTCGATCTGGGCTGGACGACGGGGCGGGGCAAGGACGCGCCGACGAAACGAGCCAACCGTCCGCTCAAGCAGGTACTGGGCTATGCGTTGACGCGTCGGTTTCGCGAGCGGCTGGCGGCCTCATGAAGCGACGACACCCCGAGCGGATCGAGCTGGGGGTCGAGGATCTCACGAAGATTCTCGATCGCGCCGCGTCGTCGCCGCTGGTGGCGGAGGATCTGGGGAAGCTCCGGGCGGCGGTGGACACGCTGGCCTTCCTCGCGCGGGAGATCGAGTCGAAGGGAGCGTCGATCCAGCGGCTGCGGATTCTGCTGTTCGGGGCAAAGACGGAGACCACGCGCCGCGTGCTCGCGGCGCTCGGGGTGCTCGAGGATCGCCCGGGGCAAGACGACGGCGAAGCGGGGCGGACCGGCCGCACGAAGCGCAAGGGACACGGCCGGAACGGCGTGAAGACGTACCGGGGAGCCGAGCGGGTGCGGGTCGCGCATGCGTCGCTCGGGCCCGGCGATCCGTGCCCCGACTGTGCGAAGGGGAAAGTCTACGCGCAGTCTGATCCCGCGGTTCTGGTGCGGGTGAAGGGCATGGCGCCCTTGCGCGCCACGGTGTACGAGATGGATCGACTGCGCTGCCACCTGTGCGGGAAGGTCTTCACGGCGGAGTCTCCGCCGGGCGTAGGCACGGAAAAGTACGACGCGACGGCCGGGAGCATGATCGGGCTGTTGAAGTACGGGACCGGACTTCCCTTCCACCGGCTGGAGCGGCTCGAGCAAAGCCTGGGGATCCCGCTTCCGGCCGCGACGCAGTGGGAGGTGGTGCAGCGGGCGGCAGAATCGCTCGATCCGGCGTACGACGAATTGACCCACCAGGCAGCCCAGGGCGAGGTGGTTCACAACGACGACACCACGATGAAAATCCTGGAACTCACCGACCAAGCGCGCGCGGAGGCCGTCCCTGGTGCCGGGGCCGAGGCGCGGACGGGGGTGTTCACGTCCGGGATCGTATCGGTGGCAGGAGGTCGGCGGATCGCGCTGTTCATGACGGGGCCGAAGCATGCTGGGGAGAACCTCGCCGCCGTGCTGGCCCATCGAGCGGCGGATCGCTCCCCTCCCATCCAGATGTGCGACGCGCTGTCACGCAACACCGCTGGGGAGTTCGAGGCAATCTTGGCGAGTTGCATCGCGCACGCCCGGCGCCGCTACGTGGACGTGGCGACGAGCTTCCCCGACGAGTGCCGTTACGTCCTGGAGACGCTTCGCGAGGTGTACCGGACCGATGCGCGAGCGCGGGCGGAGGGCCTTTCCCACGAAGAGCGGCTGCGCCTGCACGAGGAGGAGAGCGGCCCGCGGATGGCGAAGCTCGAGACATGGTTGCGTGAGCAGATCGATCAGCACCTGGCCGAGCCCAACTCGGGTCTGGGCGAGGCGATCGGCTACATGCGCAAGCACTGGGACCGACTCACGCTCTTCCTGCGGGTCCCGGGCGCCCCCTTGGACAACAACATTTGTGAACGCGCGCTGAAGAAGGCGATCCTCCACCGAAAGAACGCGATGTTCTACAAGACCGAGAACGGGGCCCGCGTCGGCGACGTGTTCATGAGCCTGATCCACACGGCGGAGCTGTGCGAGGCCAACCCCTTCGAGTACCTCGTCGCGCTCCAGCGGCACGCCGACGCCGTGCAAGGCGACCCCGCAGCGTGGATGCCGTGGAACTTCACCGAGGCGCTCGGACGCCTCACCGTGGACGACGCCCCGCCGTCCTGATCAGCCCGGGCACGCCCACCCCGAGCATTCGATCCCCCCAGACAGCGCCCCCGATCACGAAACCGACCCCCGCCCCCCCGGAGAGCGCTACGCACGTCTGCCGAAAGGACACGTTGGTCGATGCTGTCTGCGACATTTGCAGCGCATTGTTGATGATCGCTACGGTTCCACAGGTCTGCCAGGTTGGCCCCAGACTGGC
>JANNTZ010000361.1:0-14849 GCA_031394595.1 Acidobacteriota bacterium | reverse complement strand
GGCCGGCGGCAGCGCGGCGTGGCGACCTCGAGCCGCGCCATGGGCGTTGGATGGGCACACCGTGGCCCTCGCGAGCGAGTGCGGAGCCACGACGCGCTGCCGCCGGCCACCCGAAACTGGGGGTGACTCAGCGGCGCGGTGATTGACAGGCTTGGGAGGGGACCGTATTCTCGCGGCCCATGCCGACGGCCGCCGCCCGCTCCCTCCGGCTGTTCTACCTCACCAACTTCGCGGTCCTCGGCATCTACCTGCCGTATTTCAACCTGTACCTGGAGGAGATCGGGTTCAGCGGAGCGCAGATCGGGCTGGTCAGCGCCCTGCTGCCTCTGAGCACGCTCATCATGCCGGCGGTCGGGGGAGCCGTGGCGGATCGACTGGGCCAGCGTCGCGCCATCATCGTGCTGTCCACCGCTCTCGCTACGGCGGCGTTTGCCGCCCTGCTCCAGGCCAGGGCATTTGGATCCGTCGCCGCCGTGGTCGCCCTGTTCGCCCTCCTGCGCGCCCCGGCGTTACCGCTGGTCGAGGCGACCGCGGTGGAACTGGCGGCGGGCGGCGGCCCGCCCTACGGCCGGATGCGGGCCTGGGGATCGATGGCGTTCATCGTCGCGGCGCTCGCCGGCGGCCCCCTGCTGGCGGGGCGCGGTGATGCGGCCGCCGTCCCGCTGATCCTCGGCCTGCTGGTGCTGAACGCGGCCGCGGCGATCCGGTTGCCGGCCGACGCGCCCCGCTCCGCCGGCCCTCCGCCGGCCGGCACCCTGCGCCGGATCTTGATGGCGCCGGGGACGTTGCTTTTCCTCGCCGCCGGCGCGCTCTCCCAGGCGGCCCACGGCCCGTACTACGTTTTCTACAGCATCCACCTGGAGAAGGCCGGCTACACCGCGACGTCGATCGGCCTCCTGTGGGGATGGGCGGTGGCGTGCGAGGTCCTGGTCATGGTTCAGATGGCCCGGGTGCTGGCGCGTGTGCCGGCCTCGCTGGTGATGATCGGGGCGCTCCTGGTCGCCGCGGTGCGCTGGTGGATCTGCGCCACCTCGGTGTCGCCAGCCGCGATGATCGCCGCGCAGGCGATGCACGCGGCGACCTATGCCGCCTTCCACGTCGCGGCGGTCACCCACACGCACCGCCTGTTCGGCGGTCCCCTCGGCGCCAGCGGCCAGGGGATCTACGGTGCGGCGACCTACGGTCTGGGGAACGTCCTCGGCATGGTCCTGAGCGGCTGGCTGTTGGAGGTGATCCCCCTGCCGCGTCTTTTCGGCTGGGCGGCGTGGGCGGCGATCGCGGGGGCGGTGCTCCTCGGCGGTGCGCTGGTCGGGCGGCCGCGGCCCGGGCCGCGGATATAATGATGGCCGAAACACCGCAAACCGACACCGACGACCGGAGACCGCGGATGGAGGAAGTCGAGGAGCCCACCAGTACCCCCGAACCCTTCGGGCAGACGATCCAGGTCGGTCACAGTCCCGACCCCGACGATGCTTTCATGTTCCACGGCATCGCGTCGGGCCGGGTGCCGACCCCCGGGTACCGGATCGTCCAGGTGCTGAAGGACATCGAGAGTCTCAACCGGCTGGCCTTGGAGGGCCGCATCGAAGTGACGGCCGCCTCCATCCACGCCTACGCCTACCTGGCCGATCGGTACGCGCTCCTCTCCTGCGGCGCCAGCATGGGCGACGGGTACGGCCCCATCGTCGTCACCCGCACGCCGGTCGATCCCGGCGACCTGAAGCGGATGACCATCGCGGTGCCCGGGCTGCTGACCTCGGCGACCCTGGCGCTGCGGCTGGCGATCGGTCCGGTCGAGGTGGTTCCGATGCCGTTCGATGCCATCCTGGGCGCGGTGGCCCGTGGCGAACGGGAGGCGGGGCTGATCATCCATGAAGGGCAGCTGACTTACGGCGCCGATGGAGCGGGGCTGTACAAGGCGATCGATCTCGGTGTCTGGTGGAAGGACCGGACCGGTCTGCCGCTGCCGCTGGGCGGCAACATCGTGCGTCGCGATCTCGGGGAGCGGGTCATCGCCGACATCAATGACATCCTGAGACGCAGCATCGCCTGGGGTCTCGATCATCGCGCCGAGGCGCTCGCCTACGCCGAACAGTTCGGCCGGGGGCTGCGGCCCGATCTCGCCGACCGGTTCGTGGGGATGTACGTGAACGATCTGACCCTCGACTACGGCGAGCGGGGACGGCGGGCGGTTCAGGCGTTTCTCGACGCCGGCGCCGATGCCGGTCTCATCCCGCGCCGCCTCCAGATCGCCTTCACCGGGTGACGACTTGAGCCCGGAGACTCCTGATGCCAGTGGGCCGGAGGCAGAACTTCGGGCGGCGCGACAGGGCTCCGTCCTCGCCGATCGGTCCGATCTCGGGAGAGTTCTGTTCAGCGGCGGCGACGCCGCCGACCTGCTGCACCGCCTGACGACCGCCGCGGTCAGAGGATTGCAGCCCGGGCAGGGGACCGCGGCGGTCTTCACAACCAACAAGGGCCGGATCCTCGACCTGGTCACGTTGCACCGCCTGCCGGAGGGGATCCTGGCGCTCACCGCCCCCGGACGCGCCGCATCGATCATCGCCTGGGTGGGGCGCTACACCTTCCGCGAGGAGGTGAAGACCGAGGACCGGACCGGATCGCATGCCACCCTCGCTCTGTACGGCGCCGGCGCCTCGCGGACGATCGCGCGGATGTTCGGCGACCAGATGGCTGTCCTGCCGCGGCATCATGCCGCGACAGTCGAGTGCGGCGGGACACCGGCGGTCCTGCTGCGGGCCTGGCCGCTGGGCGGCGAAGGCTGGCATCTTGTCCTGCCGGTCGGGGCCCTCGAACCGGCGCGCGTCGCCTTGCGCGCGGCGGACCCTGGACTCGTTGAGGCGGGGCCGGCGACGCTCGAAGTGCTGCGCATCGAGGCGGGTCTGCCGGCGCCCGGCAGCGAGCTGACCGAGGACCATAATCCGTGGGAGGCGCGGCTCGACGATGCGGTCGCGCTGGACAAGGGATGCTACGTCGGCCAGGAGGTCATCGCCCGGCTGCATACGTACCGCAAGGTCGCGAGGCTCCTCGTCCGTCTGGAAATGGACGGGACGAACGCCCCGACTCCGGGGGCGGGGATCGCCCGCGCCGGCGAGCGGATCGGCGCCATCACCAGCGCAGCGCGCGTCCCGGGGCAGGACCGGGTCGTGGCGCTCGGTTATGTCCGGGACGAGGACGCTGCGTCGTCGGAAGCGGTCATGGTGGAGTGCTCGGAGGGGCCGGTTCCGGGGCGCATCCTGGGTCTGGCGCGGTGACGGCCTCCCGTTCGGCAATCGTCCTCATCGGGCACGGCAGCCGCGTGAGGGCGGCCAACCGGACCCTGGTCCAGGTTGGGCGGGCCCTCCGCGCCAGGTTGCGCGGCGCCCTCGTGGTGCCCTGCTACCTCGAGGCCGCCAGGCCCGGCATCCAGGAGGCGGTCGATCGCTGCGTGCGACGCGGCGCGACACGCCTCATCTTCGCGCCCTATTTCCTGGCTCTCGGAGGACACGTGGCGCATGACCTGCCGGCACAGCGCCGGCGGTCGATCCATCGCCACCCGGGCCTTCGGATCACCATCGCCCCGCCACTCGGATTCGATCAGCGGCTGGTGGCCGTGGTCGCCGATCGGGTGCGGCGGTCCGGCCGCAGCTAGTCCGCCCTTCGCGGCGCCGTGCTATCATGCCGCGCCCCTGAAGCGCGTACCACCGGGCGGTCGGCCTGCCTGCCGATGAGCCGTGGAGAGGACATGGCCGCCATCACCGAAGGCTCGTCGGCACAGAACCCCCGCAATGTCGTGGTCCTGGGATCCGGCTGTGCCGGTTTGACCGCGGCGATCTACAGCGCCCGCGGCAACCTGCGCCCCCTGATCGTGGACGGTCACGAATCGGGCGGGCAGTTGAGCCTCACGACCGACGTCGAAAACTATCCCGGCTTTCCCGAGGGGATCCTCGGTCCCGAGCTGATCGAACGGATGCGCAAGCAGGCGGCCCGGTTCGGTGCCGAATTCCTCTCCGGTGCCGCGACTGCCGCCGACTTGTCGCAGCGGCCCTTCCGGCTGACCATCAGCGGGCACGGGGAGCTGTTCACCCGGACCCTGATCGTGGCGGCGGGGGCGTCGGCGCAGCTCCTCGGGCTGGAGTCGGAGAAGCGGCTGATCGGCCACGGTGTTTCCACCTGCGCCACCTGCGATGGTTTCTTCTTCCGCGGCAAGGAGATCGCCGTGGTGGGCGGCGGTGACTCGGCGATGGAGGAGGCGAACTTCCTGACCAAGTTCGCCTCCCGGGTCAGCCTCATCCACCGGCGCGACGCCTTCCGGGCCTCGAAGATCATGCAGGACCGGGCCCGGGCCAATCCGAAAATCGTCCTGCTCCTCGATACTGTCGTCGAGGAGGTTCTCGGCGGGGAATCGGTGGCGGGGCTTCGCTTGAAGAACTTGAAGACCGGCGCGGTTTCGGAGCTGAGGCTGGACGGTCTGTTCATCGCCATCGGCCACGTCCCCAACACGCGGATCTTCCAGGGGCAGGTGGAAATGGACAAAGCCGGCTACATCATCACCCGCGAGGGGAGCCGCACCAACGTGCCCGGTGTGTTCGCGGCCGGCGACTGCCAGGACCATGTCTACCGGCAGGCGGTGACCGCCGCGGGCAGCGGGTGCATGGCGTCTCTCGACGCCGAGCGGTTCCTGGAAGGGGCCGGTCACTGAGCGACATCCTGGAAGATCTTCTCGATTCCATCGACCGTGCGATGGCGTTGTTGAAGGCGCGCCCCGAAGCGCGCTACAGCGGTGATATCGAGAACCTCCTGCGCGTCAGGCGGGTTCTCGAAGGGATCGATCCCGACGAGATCGTGGCGCTTCTGGAAGACGAAGAGGAGTAGCCGCAGAGGTGACTGGTGCCGGAGGCGGGATTTGAACCCGCATGCCTTTTGGGCGCCACCCCCTCAAGATGGTGTGTCTGCCAGTTCCACCACTCCGGCACGGGAGGGCGGCGCGGGGTCGCGCCGCCAGCAAAGCATAACAGAGGTCAGGGTTGGTCCGGTGAGGGGGTCGCCGCCGGTTGATCCGGCGCCGCGCCTTCCGTCGGCGCCGGTGCAGCCTCGGCACCCGGCGTGGCCGGGGCCGTGGCCGCCGGGATGGCGGTTGATTCGAGGACCGATCCCCCGCTACGTGAAGCCAGCAGCGCCAGACCGAGCGATGTCAGCATGAAGAGGACTGCGGTGACCGTCGTCGCTTTACTGAGCAGGGTCGCGGCCCCACGGCTGCCGAGGGCCGTCTGACTTCCGCCCCCGCCGAACGCGCCGGCGAGGTCCGCCGCGCGGCCGCTCTGCAGGAGCACCACCAGGATCAAGAAGACGCAGACAAAAATATGGATGATGGTCAGCACGATTTCCATGGGCTCTCCGTGAACGGAGCGTAACCCTAACACAGCCGCCGCAGGCGCGGCAAGCGCGCGGCGGGACCCCGTCGCTCGGTCTCGCACGCCCCGGCGAACGCAGGGCTCGGCGGCTCAGCCCAGGGGTCCCGCTGTTGCCTCAGCGGGGGTGCCCCCGGGCGCAGGTGGCGGGCCGCAGCGCGGCGTGGCGACCTCGAGCCGCGCCATGCGCGCCGGATGGGCGCCCCGTGGCCCTCGCGAGCGAGTGCGGAGCGGCGCCGCGCTGCGGCCCGCCACCCGATCCTGGAGATACTTCAGCGCGTGGCCGGCAGGGTTCAGCGGACGAGGATGAAAGCGCACTTGAGATAGCGGGTCTCGGGGACCGCCAGGTGGATCGGGTGGTCGGGGGCCTGCCCCTGCATTCCGATCAGGACCGCGTCGCGCTGGGCATCGGCCGCGGCGTCCCGCACGACCTGCAGGAACTCCTCGGGGCCCAGGTGAAACGAGCAGGAGGCGGTGACGAGGATCGCGCCCGGGGCGGCCAGGCGGAAGGCGCGCAGGTTGATCTCCTTGTAGCCCCGGACCGCGGCCGCCACCGCTGTGGCGCTCTTGGTGAATGCCGGCGGGTCGAGGACGATGAGATCGTAGGTGTCGCCGCGCTTTTCGAGGGCCCGCAACGTATCGAACGCGTTCCCCTCCATCCACTCGCAGCGATCGGCGCAGCCGTTCGCATCGGCATTGCGGCGGGCGGTCGCCAGGCACTCGGAGGAGATCTCGATCCCGGTTGCGCGGGTGGCGCCGCCCGCGAGGGCGTAGAGGGCGAAGGCGCCGGCGTTGCAGAACACATCGAGGGTCCGTCTTCCGCGGGCGTGCGTGCGGACCAGCCGGCGGTTGAGGCGGTGATCGAGGTAGAGACCGGTCTTCTGGGCATCGCGCGGGTGGACCTGGAAGCGCAAATCGTCAAGTTCGACCTCGATCGCGTCGGGGACCTCGCCCGCCAGCACGCCGGTGCGCGGTTCGAGTCCCTCGCGGGACCGGATCGGAAGATCGCTGCGCTCGTAGATGCCGCGCGGGTGGAGCGTGTCCGCGAGCGCGGCGACGATCGCCTCGCGACGCCGGTCCATCCCGAGGGTCGAGAGCTGGACCACCAGCACCGGGCCGTACCGGTCCACCGTCAGCCCCGGCAGCCGGTCTCCCTCACTGAAGACCAGGCGACAGGACTCGCCGGCGGCGTAGAACGTCCGCCGCCAGGCGACCGCCTCCGAAATCCGCCGCCTGAGGAATGCCGCGTCGAGATTTTCGGCCCGGTCGAGGGTCAGCACCCGGACCGCCAGGCTCGAGGCGGGGTTGTAGTCACCCCGGGCCAGGAACCGTCCGCGGTGGTCGACCACGTCGACCGGCGAACCCGGCTCCGCGCCCGCGTCGGCCCGATCGATCTCGCCGGCGTAGACCCAGAGGTGTCCGGCGCGCAGTCGGCGCTCGCGGCTGCGTTTGAGAACGACCCGAGGCAGATCGGCACGGGACACGCGGCCATTCTAACGGGAAATCTCCTTTTGACTTCGCAGACGGTCCTCGGCCAGAATCTCCCCCCATGTCGGCGCCGATCGTTCTGGTGCTCCTGCTCCTCGTTCTCGCCATCACCAACTTCGCCTTCGAGTGGCTGGCGATCGAAATCTTCTCCCTGCTCCTCATCGTGGTGCTGGTCGTGACGGAGATCCTGACTCCACAGCAGGCGTTCCTGGGGTTCGCCAATTCCGCCGTCCTGATGATCGCCGGGGTGATGATCCTGACGGGAGGCATCATCCACAACGGCGCCGCCGATATCATCGCGCGGTGGATCAAGCATTACGCCGGGACCAGCGAGCGCAAAACGGCCGCCATGCTGCTGGGCGCGGTCAATGGGGTCTCCTCGGTCATCAACAATGTCGCGGCGACCGCGATGTTCATCCCGGTGGCCGAGGCGATGGCCCGGCAGTTCCGGGTGCACCGCGGGCGCTACCTGCTGCCGATCGCCTTCGCCTCGATGACCGGCGGGATGTGCACGCTGATCGGGACCTCGACCAACGTGGCCGCGTCCGGTGCGCTCGAACAGTTCGGTCTCGCGCCCCTCGGCATGTTCGAGCTGACTCCGGTCGGGGTGCTGGTCGCGCTGACGGGGATGCTCTACCTGCTCTGGGTCGCGCCGCGCATCCTGAGGCTCCCCCCGGAAGCCGAGACGGTCGAGGCTTACGGGATCAAGGGCTTCTTGTTCGAGATCATCGTCCGCGAGGGTTCGCCGGTGGTGGGGAAGTCGATCGCCCAGGCCGACCTCGGGCAGAAGCTCGGGCTACTGGTCCTGGCAATCGTGCGGGGCGATCAGCGGATGGTGTCGCCCTCGGGGATCGAGGAGATCCGTCCCGGGGACCTGCTGCTCGTCGAAGGCGAGGCCGCCACCATCCCGGCGGTCCTCGGCACCAAGGGTCTGGAGGTGAAGTCGTTGCCGGCCGTGAAGCGGGCCGACCTCGAGTCGGATCGCGTCAAGATGGTCGAGGCGACGATCTCCTACAACTCGCCATTCATCGGGAAGAGCCTCAAGCAGCTGAACTTCCGGCACCGCTTCGACCTGAGCGTCCTGGCGATCCACCGGCGTGGGGAGGTGGTGGTCGAAAAGGTCGGGAAGATTCGGCTGCACGCGGGTGACGTGCTGCTGGTCTACGGGCGGGAGGAGATGTTCGATCGGCTGGGGAACGAGCCGACCATGCTGCTGATGGAGAGCGTGGTGCTGCCGCTGTACAACCCGCGCAAGGCCATGATCGCGACATTGATCTTTGCCGTGGTGGTCCTCGCCTCGGCCCTCGGATGGATCGACTCGCCCACCGCCTTCCTGGCGGGCGGCGCCCTGGTGATGGCGTTCAAATGCCTGTCAGCCGACGAGGCCGGTTCCTACCTCAACCTGCGCTTCCTGGTGATGCTGGCGGGGATGTCGTCGCTGGGGATGGCCATGGAGAAGTCGGGTGCTGCGAGTCTGCTGGCGACCGGTCTGGTGGACCTGCTGCCGTCAAACCACCCCCTGGTCCTGGTCGGAGCCTTCTTCGTCCTGACCGTGGTGCTGACGCAGCCGCTCAGCAATGCCGCGGCAGCGCTCCTGGTGCTGCCGATCGGCATCCATGCGGCGCACGAACTGGCCCTCGATCCGCGGCCGTTCGCCATCGCCATCACCCTGGCCGCTTCCTGCTCGTTCATCACGCCGTTCGAGCCGGCCTGCCTGCTGGTTTACAGCACGGGGCGATACCGGTTCCGGGACTTCATCAAGGTGGGGCTGCCACTGACGTTTGCGGCCTTCGCGATCAGTCTGATCCTGATCCCGACCCTCTGGCCGTTCATCCCGGCCCGCTGATTCAAAGCATCGGCACTCTGATGCCACCCGCCCGTGCGGCGGCGATCGCCTCCGGGTAGCCGGCGTCGGCGTGTCGCGCCACGCCCAGACCGGGGTCGGTGGTGAGGACCCGCTCGAGGCGGGCGGCCGCCTCCGGAGTCCCGTCGGCCACCACCACCATCCCCGCGTGCAGGGAATATCCGATCCCGACGCCGCCCCCATGATGGACCGACACCCAGGTCGCCCCGGCGGCGGTGTTCAGCAGGGCGTTGAGGACCGGCCAATCGGCGATGGCGTCGGACCCGTCGCGCATCCCTTCGGTCTCGCGGTTGGGAGACGCCACCGAGCCGGTGTCCAGGTGGTCGCGTCCGATCACGATCGGGGCGCGGATCTCGCCACGCGCCACCAGCTCGTTGATTCGCAGCCCGAAACGGGCCCGATCGCCGTACCCGAGCCAGCAGATACGCGCTGGCAGCCCCTGGAAGGCGACCCGTTCGCGCGCCAGGCGGATCCAGCGTGCCAGCGAAAGGTCCTCGGGGAACATCTCGAGCACCGCATCGTCGGTCCGGTGGATGTCGTCGGGGTCTCCCGACAGGGCAGCCCAGCGGAAGGGGCCCTTGCCTTCGCAGAACAGCGGCCGGATGTACTCGGGGACGAACCCCGGAATATTGAAGGCGTCGACGACCCCGCCCTCCTTCGCCGCCTGCCGGATGTTGTTGCCGTAATCGAACACCACCGCGCCACGGCGCTTGAGATCGAGCATGGCCCGCACCTGGACGGCAATGGAACCGCGTGCCAGGGCGATGCAGCGATCCGGATCGGTCCGGCGCAGCGCCAGCGCCTCGGGGTAGGGGAGGCCGTGCGGGACGTAACCGTGCAACAGATCGTGGGCGCTGGTCTGGTCGGTGACCAGGTCGGGCACGATGCCGCGATCCACGCACCGGGGAAGGACGTCGGCGGCGTTGGCGTGCAGGGCGATCGACAGCGGCTCGCGGCGGGCGGCTGCCTCCCGCGCCCAGGCGAAGGCCTCGTCGAAGGAGGCGGTCTGGCGGTCGACATAACGGGTCTCGCGTCGGCGGCGGATCCGGTCGGCGTCCACTTCGACGGCGACCACCACCGCGCCGTTCATCGTCCCGGCGAGGGGCTGGGCGCCGCCCATGCCGCCGAGACCGGCGGTGACGATCAGGCGGCCCGCCAGGTCGCCGCCGAAATGGCGCCGGCCAGCGGCGGCGAAGGTCTCGAAGGTCCCCTGGACGATTCCCTGGCTGCCGATGTAGATCCACGACCCGGCGGTCATCTGCCCGAACATCGTGAGCCCCTTGCGGTCGAGGTCGCGGAAGACCTCCCACGTGCTCCACGCCGGGACCAGCAGCGCGTTGGCGATCAGGACCCGGGGGGCGCCGGTGTGGGTCCGGAACACCCCGACCGGCTTGCCGGACTGAACGATCAGGGTTTCGTCGTTGCCCAGTTCGCGGAGCGTGCGGACCAGGGCGTCGAAGCACTCCCAGTTGCGGGCCGCCTTGCCGGTGCCGCCGTAGACAATCAGGTCGTCCGGCTTCTCGGCGACCTCGGGATCCAGGTTGTTCATCAGCATCCGCAAGGCGGCCTCCTGGCCCCAGCCGCGGCACGAAAGGGTGGTGCCACGCGGCGCCCGGACCGGACGCGCGCCGGCCGGGGCTCCCGAAACGGCGGTCATCGCAGCCCTCCGATCTCCGCCTCGACTGCGGATCGCAGCGCCCCGGAACGGATCAACTCATCGAGCGACGTCATATCGGGGGCCAGAATGCGGTCCTGATCCATGAACGGCACGTGCGCCCGGACCACCCGGCGGGCCGCCTCGACCCCTTTCCCGGCCCGGAGTGGCGCCAGGAAATCGAGCCCCTGGCAGGCGGCGAGAAGCTCGATCGCAATCACCTGGCGCACGTGGGCCACCACCCGGCGGGCTTTGCGGGCGGCGATCGGGCCCATCGAGACATGGTCCTCCTGACCGGCCTCCGTCGGGATCGAGTCGACGCTCGCGGGGTGGCAGAGTCCCTTGTTTTCCGATACCAGGGCGGCTGCCGTCACCTGCGCCATCATCAGGCCGGAATGGACGCCGGGGTTCCGCGTCAGGAAGGCCGGCAGACCGCTGAACGCCGGGTTCATCAGCCGCTCGATCCGGCGCTCGGAGATCGACCCCAGGTCGGCGACGGCGATCGCCAGGGTGTCGAGAGCCAGGGCCGGTGCCTGGCCATGGAAATTGCCGCCCGAAACCAGATCGCCGGTGTCGGGAAAAACGATGGGGTTGTCGGTCACCGCGTCCACCTCGACCTGCAGGATGCCGCGCGTGAACCGGATCCCTTCGCGCGCCGACCCGTGCACCTGCGGCAGGCAGCGGAGGGAATAGGCATCCTGGACCCGGCCACAGTCGGCATGCGACCGGGCAATGTCACTCCCCGCCAGGATCAGCCGGAGATTGGCGGCGCAGTCAATCTGCCCGGGGTGGGGTCGCAGGCTGTGGATCCGCTCTTCGAAGGCGTGGTGGCTTCCCTTCAGGGCCTCCAGAGTACAGGCCCCGGCGATGTCCGCGGCCACGGCCACCTCCGTGGCCTCGAGGAGCGCGAGGGTGCCGATGGCCGTGATCATCTGCGTGCCGTTGATCAGGGCCAATCCTTCCTTGGCTGCCAGGAGGATCGGAGAGATCCCGGCTCGATCCAGCGCTTTGCGTGCCGGGAGCCGATCGGCGCCGACCGTGACCTCGCCTTCGCCGATCAGGGCCAGGACGAGGTGAGAGAGGGGAGCCAGATCGCCGCTCGCACCGACCGACCCCTGCTCGGGGATGATCGGCAGGATGCCGGAGTTCAGGACCTGGAGGAGCGTGTCGATCACCAGGGGGCGGACACCGGAATACCCCCGCGCCAGCACGTGGGCCCGCAGCAGCATGATGGCGCGGGTGACGTCCGCCGGGAGCGGAGGACCGACACCGGCGGCGTGGCTACGGATCAGGTTGACCTGCAGCGCCTCGAGCTGGTCGCCCGGGATGCGGATGTCCTTGAGGTGGCCGAACCCGGTATTGACCCCGTAGACTTGGGCGGGGCCTGCGAGGATCCTCTCGACGACCGCCCGGCTGGCCTCGATCCGTCGCCGGGCCGCCGGCAGGAGGCGCACCCGGCGGGCCCCCTGAGCGACATGGCCCACCGCCTCGAGCGCGAGGTGTTCACCGTCCAGATCGATGTGGGGGTCGACCATCTTCGGCCTCGAAGACCGGCCCGCCAGCAGGTCCGGTCGGAGTGTAGCACATTGAAAAACGCCACCCCGGGCACTAACTTGGGGGGAGACCGCCGGGATCCACCCGGCCGGGCCGGGTCCGGCCGGTGGGCCCGCGGGAGGGGCGTGTGATCGTTCGTTGCCCGAATTGCAAATCCGAAATCCGCCTCCGTGAAGTTGACGGTCACTCCAAGGTCATCAAGTATCTCTGCAACTCCTGCCAGGAAACCGTCCGGATCGACCTGCTCCAGGACGAGATCAAGTCCTCCTCGTCGGCCGAAACCTACGAGAAGACGGAACACAAGAAGAAGATCCTGGTCGCCGATGACACGATCACCGTCCGCAAGGTGGCGGCGCGGCTTCTGACCGCAGCCGGTTACGAGGTGGTGGAGGCGGCCGACGGGAAGCAGGCCCTCGAGATGGTCAATAACGAGCACCCCGATCTCATCGTGCTCGATCTCCTGATGCCGAAGATGACCGGTTTCGATGTCCTGCGTGAGATCAAGAAAACGACCCGCGTGAAAGAGACCCCGATCCTCATCATGAGCGGTGTCTTCAAGAAGGATGTCCTCGACTTCCTTCAGGCGAGCGGAGTGAGCGGCTTCATCGACAAGGAACAGATCAAAGACTCGCTGGTGTTCCGCGTCCAGCAGATCTTTTCGGCCAACTGACCCGCCCGACCTTCACGCTCTCCCGCCCCGCCCCCGCTTTCTGCTAGCATGGCACGGCAAAGGACTCCTTCACGGCACCCTTTGCCCATACTTTTGCTGAATCGATCCGGGGACAGCCATGCCCGCGTATGTGGTCGTCGGTGCGCAGTGGGGTGACGAAGGCAAGGGGAAGATCGTCGACCTGCTCACCGAGCGTGTCGACATCGTCGCGCGCTACGGAGGGGGCCCCAACGCCGGCCACACCATCTGCGTCGGCGAACGGCGCTTCGCGCTGCATCACATCCCATCGGGGATCCTGCGCGACGGCGTCGTCTGCGTGATCGGCAACGGCGTGGTCATCGAGCCGGGATCCCTGCTCAAGGAGATCGAAGAGCTGCGACGGTCCGGCATCCGGGTGGAGGACAACCTCCGGATCAGCGACCGCGCGCATCTCATCCTGCCGTACCACCGAGGGCGGGACATCGCCAGGGAGGAGGCGGCACGGGATGGCCGGATCGGCACGACCCGTCTGGGTGTCGGGCCGACCTATGAAGGAAAAGCGGCGCGTTACGGTCTCCGGGTCGCCGATTTGGCCGACCCGCAGGCCCTCCCCGACCGCGTCAGGGCGCTGGCCGCCGCGGTGGCCGCCGGGGGTGCACCCCTGCCGGCGGAGTTCAACCCGGCCCCCGAGCGGGTGGCCGAGGATTACCTCCGGCATGGAGCGGCGCTGCGACCGTTCATCACCGACACCGCCACGCTGCTCAATCGGCGGCTGGACGATGGCGCGGTGGTCCTCTGCGAGGGGGCGCAGGGGACGATGCTGGATCTGGACCACGGCGGCTATCCCTTCGTGACCTCGTCCACCTCGACCGCCGGGGGCGCCTGCACCGGCCTCGGGATCAGCCCGGTGCGCGTGGCCGGAGTGATCGGGGTGATGAAGGCCTACTCCACCCGCGTGGGTGAGGGGCCGATGCCGACGGAGCAGGACAACGCCGAGGGCGAGAAGATCCGACAGCGCGGCCGGGAATTCGGCAGCACGACGGGACGGCCGCGACGCTGCGGCTGGTTCGACGCCGTCGTCGCCCGTTACGCCGTCATGGTCAACCGGATTGAATCGGTGGCCCTGACGCTGTTCGATGTCCTGGACGATTTCGAGTCGATCCCGATCTGTGTCGCTTACGACTGCGACGGCCGGCGGATCGACACGCTCCCGGGCGATCCGGCGATCATCCGCCGGTCTCGCCCGGTGTACGAGACGATGCCGGGCTGGCGGCGGGAGACCTCCACGGCGATCCGCGAAACCGATCTGCCGCCGGGCGCACGTGAGTACGTCCGGCGGATCGAGGCGCTGGTCGGTTGCGAGGTCGGGATCATCTCGGCATCCCCGCAGCGCGATCGCACCATCGTCCGGACCGAAGGTCGGATCGCAGCCTGGCTGCCCCGCCGGGCGCCGGCCGGATGATACCGCCGGCGCGGCGGCGGCGCGGCGGGCCGACGAACGGGCGCCCCCTGCCACCGGCCGCGCTGATCGATCCGGCGCGGGCGGGCCGTTTCGTCCATCGCCTGATCGCCACGACCCTCGATCACCTGAAAAAGGATGGCCGGGCCCGGGTCTACAGCGGTGCCGGCGTCCAGGACCTCACGCGGTTGTTCGGCGGCCCGCTGCCGGAACGGGGACGATCGGTGCCGCGAGTCCTGGCCGAGTTCCGGGGGCGCATCCTGCGCCACTCGCTGCAGACCTCCCACCGGCGGATCTTCGGGCTGTTGCACCCGATCCCCCTGCCGGTGGCGGCCGCCGCCGAGACCGCGGCGGCGCTGCTCAACCAGTCCACCGATGCCTGGAAGGCGGGCCCGGCCGCCACCCACGTCGAGACGCGGCTCATCCGCTGGTTGAACGATCGGATCGGGTTCGGATCCCGGGCGTTCGGCGTGTTCACGAGCGGCGGGGGAGTGGCCAACATCCTGGCCCTGAAGATGGCGCGTGATCGGGCGCTGGGGCCGCGGGCCCGCGAGGCGGGGATTCCCCGCCGCCTGACGGGGCGGCTGCGGGTGTACGCGTCGGAGCAATCGCACTTTTCGATCCCGCGGGCCGTGGATCTCATCGGGCTGGGCACCGACAGCCTGGTCCTGGTTCCGGTCGATCGCGACATGAAGATGCGCCCCGATCTGCTGGAGCAGAGGGTGCGCCGGGACCGACGGCGCGGGCTGGTGCCGGTTGCGGTCGTGGCG
>JANNTZ010000324.1:0-14203 GCA_031394595.1 Acidobacteriota bacterium | reverse complement strand
CCCGCGTGCTCGCCGAGCTGCGTCGCGACGAGCGACGCCGGCTCGTGGACACGCTCGTGCGGGGTGAGCTGCCGTGCAGCGGCGACGAGGGCTACCGCAAGGCCGAAGTCACGGGTGGCGGTGTGGCGTTAGGCGAGGTCCACCACGCCACGCTCGAGAGCCGGCGGCACCCCGGCCTCTTCCTGTGCGGTGAGGTGCTCGACGCCTTTGGCCCGATCGGCGGCTACAACTTTCTCTGGGCGTGGGCCACCGGCCGCGCCGCCGGGCTCGGCGCCGCGCGGGCGACCGATCCCGGCGCCGGGCGCAGCACCGGCCGCTCCCGGTGGACGGTTTCTTGAGTCCCTGCGATAGAATGTCGCCACTTATCGTCGCCTGGCGGTTTTCGGACTCAGACTCGAGGGGAGGCATCCGCGATGGCCCGATTGCTCGCATTCGTTTACGGGTTGGTCGCTTACCTGATCTTCTTCGTCACTTTTCTCTACGCCATCGGGTTCGTGGGCAATATCCTCGTCCCCAAGTCGATCGATTCGGGGGTCGGGGAACCGCTCTCCCGGGCGCTTCTGATCGATCTGGTCCTCCTCGGGCTGTTCGCAGTCCAGCATAGCGTCATGGCGCGACCGGCGTTCAAGCTGTGGTGGGCGAGATTTGTCCCGCGACCAATCGAGCGCAGCACTTACGTCCTGCTTGCCAGCCTGATCCTGTTGCTGCTCTTCTGGCAATGGCGGGCGATACCGGGCGTGATGTGGGCCGTGGAGAATCCGGCGGGCCGTCTCGTGCTCCACGGATTGTTCTGGCTCGGGTGGCTGATCGTGCTCCTGGGCACCTTCCTGATCGATCACTTCGATCTGTTCGGATTGCGGCAAGTCTACCTGCACCTGCGTAACACACCCTACACGGAGGCGGGGTTCAGGATGCCGTTCTTCTACAGGATCGTGCGCCACCCGATCATGCTCGGCTTCATCATCGCCTTCTGGGCGACGCCGCGGATGACCGCCGGCCACCTGCTGTTCGCCGTGGTCACGACGGCCTACATCCTCATCGCCATCCAGTGGGAGGAAAAGGACCTGGCGACGATCCATGGCGAGTCCTACAGGAGTTACCAGCGGGAGGTGTCGATGATTCTGCCGCTGCCGAAGGGAAAAGCGTAGCCGGCGGGCCCTATATTCCCGGCGCGGAGGGACCGGCACGGAATCGGTGGAGAAAACGCTGACAGCCGTCAGTGACCTCGTCTGGGGATATCCGCTTCTCATTCTCCTGTTCGGCACCCATATCTTCCTGACCTTGCGGCTGCGCCTCATCCAGCGGTTCACCTTCCAGGCGATCCGGCTGTCGCTCCGGCGCGAGCGCGAGGGCACGGGCGACGTGAGCCACTTCGGCGCCCTCACCACGGCGCTCGCCGCCACCATCGGCACGGGGAACATCGTGGGAGTCGCCACGGCAGTCAGCGCGGGAGGGCCGGGGGCCGTCCTCTGGATGTGGCTCACGGGGGTCTTCGGCATCGCCACCAAGTACTCCGAGGCGGTCCTGGCGGTGAAGTACCGGGTCCGCGGGCCGGGCGGCACGATGGCCGGCGGACCGATGTACGTTCTGGAGCGCGGCCTGAAGGCGCGCTGGCTGGGGCTGACGTTCGCCGCCCTCACGGCGGTGGCCGCCTTCGGCATCGGCAACATGGTGCAGGCCAACTCCATCTCGACGCTGGTGAAGGAGACTTTCCACGTCTCCCCCTGGTGGACAGGGGCCGTGATGACCGCGTTCACGGCCGTGGTGATCCTCGGTGGAATCAAGTCGATCGCCCGCGTGTGCGAGCTGCTCGTCCCATTCATGGCGATTTTCTATGTCCTGGGCTGCGCGGCGCTCCTGGTCATGGGGGCGGATACGCTGCCACAGACGCTGCGTCTGATTTTCGAGAGCGCCTTCACGGGGCAGGCCGCCATCGGCGGATTCGCGGGAGCCGGAATGCGCGAGGCGATCCGCTACGGTGTCGCCCGCGGGCTGTTCTCCAACGAATCGGGTCTCGGAAGCGCCCCCATCGTGGCCGCGGCCGCCATGACGAAGAATCCGGTCCGGCAGGCGCTGGTCTCCTCCACGGGGACTTTCTGGGACACCGTGGTGGTGTGCGCTCTCACCGGTCTGGTCGCGGTCAACACAGGGGTCTGGACGAAGGGGCTCTCGGGGGCGGCGTTGACGAAGGAGGCCTTCGGTGCGTTCCCGGGAATCGGCCCGCTGGTGCTGACCGTGGGGCTTCTCACCTTTGTCTTCTCGACGATCCTCGGGTGGTCCTACTATGGCGAGAAGGCCGCGGAGTACCTCTTCGGCGGGCGCGCCGTGATGCCCTACCGTTTTCTCTGGGTGGCGGCGGTGATGGTGGGATCGGTCGCCACGCTGCCGGCCGTCTGGGCCTTCGCGGACATCGCCAACGGGCTCATGGCCATCCCCAACCTGATCTCGCTCCTCGCCCTCTCGGGCGTCGTCGTGGCGGAGACCCGGCTCTACCTCTGGAGCGGGGATCTCGATCGCGCCGGCGAAGAGCCCGCCCTGACCGGCGCGGAATCGTAATTCTCCAGGCTGCCCACGCACGATGAAGGCGTCGGGGCTGGGAATCGAACCCAGAAGGACCAGAGGCCCGAGGAATGCTTTACAGTCCGAGGGTTAGGGACACCCAGGTGGACACCTGTTTCGCGACCCCCTCCGGTAGTTCCTCCTTTCGCGTCATCTCCCACACATCGTCATGAGCAACTTAGCGACACTACAATATCCGCACCCCCTCATTCGTCTACAACCGTAGATGAAGGACACGGCGAGCCTGGAGCGGATGCCACTCGAACAGGACCAGCGGATCTCCGAAGTGGTCAAGCGGGAGCAGTTCCGGCTGCGCAACTTCATTCGCCGGCGCGTGCCGGACCCGCGCGACGCTGAGGACATTCTGCAGGACGTCTTCTACGAGCTGGTGGAAGCGAACCGCCTGCTGATGCCGATCGAGCACATCACCGGCTGGCTGTTTCGCGTGGCGCGCAATCGCATCACCGATCTCTTCCGCAAGAAGGAGCCGGAGAGCTTCAGCGATACCGCCGTCGCGGACGAGCACGACGAATTGCTGCAGTTGGAAGACCTGCTGCCTTCGCCCGATGCCGGACCGGAGGCGCTTTACGCCCGCAACGTGCTTCTCGATGAACTCGAGTTGGCGGTCGACGAGCTGCCGGAGGAGCAGCGCGAGGTATTCGTTGCGCACGAGTTGGAAGGGCGCAGCTTCAAGGAGATGGCCGCCGAGACCGGCGTGAGCGTGAATACGCTGCTCTCGCGCAAACGCTATGCGGTGCTGCATCTGCGCGAGCGATTGCAAAGCATTTACGACGAATTTACGAAAGCATGAGGAGCCGAACATGAGACCGAGATTGAAGAGACTGATTTTCATTGCTCCGCTGGCGATTCTGGGGATGCTGCTTTTTATCGCCATCGGCGGCGAAGTGGTGATGCACCTGTGGAATTGGCTGCTACCGTCGCTCTTCGGCTGGCGCCAGATCACCTTCTGGCAAGCGCTGGGGATTCTGGCGCTGTGCCGGATCCTCTTCGGCGGATTTGGATTCCACGGTTCCGGTCGCTCCGATTACCGCCGTCGCATGGCCGAGCGCTGGGAGCGCATGACCCCGGAGGAGCAGGAACGATTCCGGCAAGGCTGGCGCGGACGTTGGGGCTTCTGCCCATCCACCAGCGAGAGCAAGGAGCAATGAAGTGCCCGACCGGTTCACGCTGGCGACCGTGGTCTTTGCTCATTATGGTAATTACGCCGCTCAGGTCGGAGTGATCACATGCTCAACCAGATTTTTCCTCAACGCATCGACAACACCTATCGCGGTCACCCCCTCGCGGTCTGGCTCTTCATACCGGTCGTGGTCTTGAAGACGGGTATCGCCCTGGGGACCATCTTCAATGGCCGTGGTGCGGCGCAATCGGCCGATGGCATCCCCCTCGACAGCTTCGGCGCCAGCGGCGCGGAGGCCGTGGTGGCGCTTTTCGCGATCTGGGGACTCTCGCAGCTCGTGTTCAGCGTGCTCGGCGTCCTGGCGCTCACTCGCTACCGCGCCATGATTCCGTTGATGTTCGTCCTGCTCCTGCTCGAGCACCTCGCGAGGAGGTGGATTCTGCTGGTGAAGCCCATCGCCAGGACCGGGACACCTCCAGGCATCTACATCAACCTCGTGCTCCTCGCGCTGATGATCGTTGGCCTGGCGCTGTCGCTACGGCGCCGAGCGGATTTGCCGTTGCAGCGGTGAGGCTCCGCCTCGCCCGAGAAGCGGAAATCGTCCCTAGCAGCCAAGAGACTCGATGGCCTGCCGAGCGAAGGGGGATAGTGTCCTGAAGTCAGCTCTGTCGAACAGCGTTCCGTAAGCGAAGATGTCATCGCGACAGGCGCGACTGAAGCTGTTTCCGAGAAGCTAGCACAGTCTTGACACAATCAGGTCATCGCAATGCTGGGTCGTCGGGGTGCTCATTTCGTAAGTCATTGAAACTATGGTGCCGGGGCTGGGAGTCGAACCCAGAAGGACCAGAGGCCCGAGGGATTTTAAGTTCTGACCTCGGTCGGGACCGTGGGACACCACCCGTGAGTGACCCATGTTGGCCGATGGTTCGATCACAGAACGATCACAATGGCAGGTCGCGTCGCCCCCCCGAAGAACCTCCGGGCGCACCGGCTACTTCGCGGACGGCTCGAGGGCGCGCAAGTAGGCCACGAGGTTCCGGATCCGGCGCTCCCCGAGAGTTCGTCCCCACGGCGGCATGCCGGTCGACAGCCCCGCCGCCCCACCTCCGGATCGGATGAGGGCCGCCAGGTCGTCGTCGGACCGGGACTTCTGGAAGGCCGGGTCGGCCAGGTCCCGGGGGCGTGGATCCAGATTGTAGGCGTTCAGCCCGTCGCCGTGCCCCTCGTCGCCGTGACAGGCGGCGCAATAGTGACGGAACAGCGCACTTCCTTCCCGCACCTGGTAGCTCTGCATCGGTGCGGCCGCGCGCTGCATGGCAGGCTCGCCGGACGAGGTGGCCGGTGTCTCGCCGCCTGCTCCGGGGCCGCAGCCCGAAAGCACCAAGAGCCAGAGAACCGTGGCCACCCCCGGACGACGCATCACACCCCCTTCATCGTCCGCGATCCGGCGCGGCGACCGCCGCGGGGATCGAAACGACATACGCAGCCAGGTCACGAGCGTCCTTCTCCTCCAGACCATAGTTGGGACAGCGCACGTCGGCCCTCCAGCGCTGCGGCCCGAGAAGCCACCACAGCACCCAGCCCGACTCGAGCCGCTCGCCGACCCCATCGAGCAGCGGGCCGTAGTACCCTCCCCTCCCGCCGACCATGTGACACGCCTGGCAGCCGTAGCGCTCGAAGAACAGCGAGCGTCCCCGCTCGACCTCGCGCGGAGAAGGGCCACCCGGGAAGATCTCGCCCGGCACCGAGTTGTCCACGAACACGTTCTCCATGAACTCCGCGAAAAAGACGGCCTCCTCCCGGGGCATCCGGAGGGGGATCATCCGGTCGGTGAGCAGCGGCCGAATCGTGCCCGGGAGGAGCATGTAGCGCACCAGCCATTCCCGCCGCACCCGGCTCCCCTCCACGGTCAGGGGCGCCCTGGAGATGTCCCCTCCAACCCCCTCGATCTGATGGCAGGCGAGGCAGCGGTACCTCTCGACGAGCGCCCCGAACCGTCCCGGCGGCTCGTACCGGGGGCGCGGCTCCTGCACGCGGTACGCCTGGGGAACCGGCCTGGCTCCGAGCGACAGGAGCGCCGTGACGACCGCCCGAACCTGGTCATCCGTGAATCCGAACCGCGGCATCTTGAGCCCCTCGCCAAAGGACCTCGGGTTCGCGACCTTGGCGGCGAGCCACGCGGGCAGTGTCCGCGGCAGGTCGGCGCGGGCCCCGAAGTCGAGGAGCGCGGCCGGCTTGTCGCCGATCCCCGTCAGCTCCGGGCCGGCCTCGGCCGGCAGGTCGCTCCCCGCGATCCGGTGGCAGCCGGCGCAGCCGTACTTGCGGTACAGCCGCCCTCCTTCCTCGACCGCCTTCTGCGGCGGCCTGAAGAGAGCGCCCGGCGCGGGCACCTGCGGGTCGGTCAGCTCCGAGACGATGTAAGAGCTCAAATCGAGCAGATCCTGCCGGCTGAAGTTGTAGCGCGGCATGGGCGTCCTCGGCTGGAAGGCGTGCGGGTCGCGGAGGTAGGCCATCAGCCACCTGCGCCCCACCTTGGATCCGACGGCGGCGACGTCGGGCGCGCTCCCGTTCCCCCGTCCCTCGATCGTGTGGCAGGAAACGCAGCGCGACTCGCCGAACAGCGTGCGTCCGCGCCCGGGATCTCCCGGAAGGGCGGCCTCGTCCGCGGGCCCCAGTGTCTGGGACGGGGAAGGCGGCTGGGCCCAGAGGAACGCGACCAGCGCCTCGATCTCCGGTTCGCTCAGGCCGAAATCGGGCATCAGCGTGTTGGGTTGCAGATCGCGCGGCGCGCGCAGCCACGCCCGCAGCCACTCCGGGCTGGTCTTCAGGCTCAGCCCGTTCAGGTCAGGCGCGTCGCTCGACCAG
Source organism: Acidobacteriota bacterium (assembly GCA_031394595.1). Lineage (GTDB taxonomy): Bacteria > Acidobacteriota > Polarisedimenticolia > Gp22-AA2 > Gp22-AA2 > JANNTZ01. The sequence continues at coordinate 7,638 of JANNTZ010000324.1, read as the reverse complement.
TCGTCGATCCCGTTGACCTTGTGACACGCGAAGCAGCCGGCGCGGCGCACCAGGGCCCTCCCCTCGGACAAGAGAGAGGCCTCGGGCACCGCGTCCCCCGGGTGGCAGCGGCCGCAGGAGGCTTCCGTGAACTCGCGCGGCAGGAGCGGGGACTCCCAGTCGGGCGTGTCGCCGTGCGCCTCCGCGAGGCTCGTGGCGCGCCCCTGCCCACGATGGCAGGCGACGCAGCCGAAGCGCTGGAAATACTCCGGAGCGTGCGGTGTCGCGGGATGGGAACGGAAGGGCTGCGGCGCCTCCGCCATCCTGGGGTTCTCCACCCCGAGGTGGCAGGTGACACAGCGATCGACCCGGTCCTCGAAGGCAGGGATCCAGATCTGGCGGATGGCGATGTCCACCGACCGGGCCTTCCGCACCTCGGCCGCGGAGCCGGCGGTTTCGAGCAACAGTCCCCGGTAACGCTCCTGGTACGTACGGTACTCGCGCAGATAGTCCTTGACCGGCGAGATCGCCAGGATTCCCACGAACACGGTGCTGGAGACGGCGAACCAGAACCACAGGCGATCCGAGGAAACGTCCTGGCCGGCCATCAGTAGATCCCGTCGCGCCAGGGCCACGTCCACGACCACCCAGGCCCGCGGAAGAGAACCCCGATGAGCGTCAGTATGACGACCACGGCGACGAACCAGTGCATGATCCAGTCGGCCAGCGGCACGCGCGCAAGCGCCCGCTTCAGCCGCGGCGGGCCGAACGGCAGCGCGGGCATCAGCATCAACCCGTAGAGGGCGAGCGTGGGGACGAGCACCGGCCAGACGTGGTACGCGGCCAGCAGGGTCCCGACGGCGCCGGCCAGGACGGTCAGGACGGCGAGCGTCCGCTTCCAGGGGCGCTCGTACAGGCCCGCGATCTCGATGTTCATGCGCACGTAGGGGATCACGACGATGCCGATGACCGCGAGGGCCGGCAGAAGCACCCCCGCCACCACCGGCGGGAAGTAGTGCAGGAGCTCCTGCAGGCCGAGGAAGTACCAAGGTGCCTTCGCCGGGTTCGGCGTGTGGAGGGGATCCGCAATCCCCTCGAGCGGCGCGTCGAACACGAGCGACAGGATCGCGAGGGCCACGACGCACGCCTGGAACAGGATGATCTCGCGGACCAGCAGGTGCGGCGCCGTCGGGACGAGCTCGCCCCGGTCCTCCAGGACGCGGGCGGGATCCTCCCGCCGGACGAGGGCGACCCGTTTCGGCGTCGCCCGGGCGTCGCTGCTGCGCTCGAGGACGAAACGATCCGTCATTCCGCCTCCGCCGGCCCGCGCCGGCTGCCCGAGGATCCCCGGACACCGCCGTCCTTGCGGACCCGCCACAGGTGCACGGCCACGCCCAGGGCGAGCGCCAGCGGCAGGATCACGCAGTGGAGCACGTAGAACCGCAGGAGGGCGTTCTCCCCGACGATGTTCCCGCCCAGAAGAAGGAAGCGGATCCTCGGCCCGAGCCCGGGCATCGCCTGCACCATGTTGGTCCCCACCGAGACGCCCCAGAACGCCAGCTGATCCCACGGGAGGAGATATCCCGTGTAGCTCAGGAGCAGGGTCATCAGGAGCAGCACGACCCCCACGACCCAGTTGAACTCCCGGGGCGGCCGGTAGGCCTTGTGGTAGAAGACCCGCAGCATGTGCAGGAACACCGCCAGGACCATGGCGTGCGCCGCCCAGCGGTGCATGTTCCTCAGGAAGACGCCGTTGCCGACGACGAACTGCAGCTCCTTCATGTCGTGATAGGCCTGGGGCACCGAGGGGTGGTAGTAGAGCATCAGGTAGAGGCCCGTGAGCGTGAGGACGGCGACGAGGACCAGGGACACGGCGCCCAGGTAGTAGGTGCTGGTCGCCTCAAGGTTGCGCCGCCGCGTCTTCGCCGGGTGCAGGTGGAGGAAGACGTTCTCGATCACCAGCATGACCCGGTTCCGATTGGTCGGCAGGGTGCCGTGGCGGACGATGGAGCGCCAGAGCCGGCTCTCGGTCAGCGCCTTCACGACATTCACGTCGGCGACCTCACAGCCTGAAGATCGTGCCGGGCGGCATCTCCACGGCCGTATCGACGGCGATCTCCCCCCTCTCAGAGAGGGCCATCTGCAGGCAGCGAAGCGGGCGCGGCGCCGGCCCTATGAGCACCTCCCCGTCGAGGCCGAAGCGGCTGCCGTGGCAGGGGCAGGCGATGGCCTGCTCATCCGGGCGGTAGCGCGTCACGCAGCCGAGGTGGGTGCAGACCGAGGACAGCGCCCGGAACCCCTCCTTGAGCCGCACGACGAACGCCTGGTGCTCCTCGAACGTGAGCACGGTTCCGACCCCCACCGACCCGGGGGCGCCCGCCACGAAACGGGTCGGCGGCTCGAACAGGGCCCGCGGATTCAGGAAGTCGATCGACAGGACTCCGGTCCCCCCCGCGGTCGCGGCGCAGGCGGAGATCCCGGCCGCCTGGCAGAAGCGCCGGCGTGTGCATCGATGATCACGTCGCGATTCAGGTCCGCTCATCGCCCCTCTCCCGAATGAGAAACTGCTCCATGACGATCGTGCCGGCCGGGCAGCGCTCCGCGCAGAGCCCGCACCGGATGCACACGGTCTCGTCCTTGATCAGGGCGGTGCCCCGCGCCCCCTCCGCCTCGAAGAGAGCGCGCGCGGCCTCGCCGAATTCCGCCACGGCACCATCCCGCAGCGACGGGTCCGCGCCGATCGCGCCGACCGGGACGAACTCGATGCACTCCTCGGGACAGACATCCGCGCACCCGCCGCACAGGATGCATTCCGTGCCCATCTCGGGGTCCTCGTGGAACGTCGTGTTGATCCAGCACCGCAGGCAGCGCGACCCCTCCAGCCGGGCCGGGCCCTCGGGGAAGCACTGCTCGATCTCGGCGATGCCGACGCGCCGATCGATCGGCAGCACCGGCGGCTTCTGTCGGAGGACGCCCTCGTAGTCCGGGGGGCGCGTGTACCCGGGCAGCGGCTCGAGCAGGACCTCGCCGACCTCGGCACCGGCCGGGAGGCGGCGAAGGTAGGCATGGATCGACGCGGCCGCGCAGCGGCCGTCCGCGATCGCGTTGATGGCGAAGCGCGGCCCGAAGGCGGCATCCCCGCCGGCGTAGATCCCCGGCGCCGTGGTGGCGAGGGTCACCGGATCGACGCGCAGCGTCCCGCGCGGCGTCGTCTCGATGCCGTCCTCCGGACGGATGAAGGACAGGTCGATCGTCTGGCCGACGGCCAGGATGACCGTGTCGGCGGCCATCGCGAGCTCGCTCCCGGCCACGAAGGTCGGCGCGAAGCGCCCCCGCTCGTCGAACACCGAGGCGCACGCGATCGTCTCCAGCCCCGTCACCCGGCCGTCATCCCCGAGGATCCGGTGGGGGCCGCGTCGCGGATGGAACAGGATTCCCTCCTCACGGGCCTCGGCGATCTCGTCGGCGGAGGCCGGCATCTCCTCCATCGACTCGAGGCTCACGACGTGGACCTCCTTGATGCCGAAGCGGACGGCGGAGCGGGCCACGTCGAGCGCCGTGACGATGTTGATATCGGGGTTGATCGCCTCGGCCGGAACGGCGGTCCGCAGGGCCGTGCGGGCGACGTCCAGCGCGACGCCGCCCCCGCCGACGACCACGACCTTCCGCCCCAGATCGAGCCGGTACCCCATGTTCACGTTCAGCAGGAAATCCACGCCCTTGAGGACGCCGTCGAGATCGGCGCCGGGGATGCCGAGGGCCCGTCCCTGGTGCGCCCCGATGGCGATGAACACGGCGCGGAAGCCCTGCGCGCGGAGATCGCCCAGCGAGAAGTCCCGGCCGAGGCGCGCGTTCACCCGGAGATCGACCCCGAGGCTCAGGATGGCGTTGATCTCGAGCTTGATGAGCTCGCGGGGCAGCCGGTACTCGGGGATGCCCAGGCGCAGCATCCCGCCCGGCACCGGCTGGGCCTCGAAGAGCGTCACCGGGTAACCCCTGAGCGCGAGGTCATGGGCCGCCGCGAGCCCCGCCGGTCCGGCGCCGACGACCGCGACGCGGTCATCCGGGTAGAGGACCCCGCGCCGCCCGTAGATCTCCCGCAGCACGTCAAAATCGATCATGCTCTCCACGCCGAAGCGCTCCGTGACGAAGCGCTTCAGGGCGCGGATGGCGATCGGCTCATCGAGGGCCCCCCGGCGGCAGGCGGCCTCGCACGGCGCCGCGCAGATGCGGCCGCAGATCGAGGCCAGGGGGTTCGGACGCCGCGCCACCGCGTAGGCCTCCCGGTAGCGCCCCTCGGCGATGAGGGCCACGTAGCGCCCCGCCTCCGTCCCCACCGGGCAGGCCGCGTGGCAGGGGAAGTTGCTCTCCAGCCAGGCCCGGTCGACGCGCCGGACGTTCAAGGCGCGCTCCCCGTCACTTCCTCGTCAGCTCGAAATCGGCCGCCGTGGCCCCCGCGACGTTCACGGCCCGGCTCGCCTCTTTCGCCTTCGGGTGCCAAATCCTGACCGTGTAGGCCCCGTCGGGGAGGTCCTTGATGACGTAGACCCCGTCGGGGCCGGTGACGGCGAAAAACGGCGTCGGCACGGCGACCACGAACGCCTCCATCTCGGGGTGGACGTTGCACAGGAGGGTCGCCACGCATTGCTGCTTGAAGGTGAAGCTGCGCGTCTGTCCCTGGGGCCAGGCGCCCAGGTTGAACTTCTCGGCGCACTTGTCGGGGGTAAACACGTTGTGGAGCACGGGGTCGCTGTTCAGGAAGTCCACGGTCGTCCCCACCAGGACGGGCATGACGTGCGGGACGAACAGCATGTTCTTCTGGTTGATGGTGGCGTGAGCCGAAGGAGGCGCGAACGTCTTGCCCGCAACGGCCTCGATGTAGACCACGGCGTCGGCGCTGGACCGGGCGCCGACGACTTTGACCTTCCCCGTCAACTCGCCGGCGCCAGCCGCGCCGGTCATCACCAGGGCGGCGATGGCCGCCATCACCCAGGCTCTGCTTCGCATCGCCGTTCCCTCCAGGTCTGCCGGCTAGAAACTGAAATCGAGCCCCAGGATGTAGCGATCGTTGCCCTTGCCGGCGTCATCCAGCCTCATCTGGGCCTCGGCCGTGAACTTGACGTTCGCGCGGGCCATGACGACCACGGCAGGGACGAGGAACTCCTGGGCCTCCGGATCCGTGCTCGTCGCGAAGTCGAGGCTCGTCTGGCCGTAGCGGAGGACGCCGATCAGCCAGGGGTAGAAGACGTAGTTCGCCTCCGCGAACCACGCGTCGGTGTCGATCGCCTCGCCGGTGCCCCGGGGATCGTCGTCGCTCTGGCGGAGATACAGCCCGAAGAAGTTCAGGTCGCGGAACCACCAGTCGAACTCCAGGCCGGCGAGATCGAAATCGTTCTCGATCGTCGTCCCCACTGACACCTCCGACAGGCCGGCTGGGTCGGTCGGGTCCACCGCGAGCGTGCTCCCATCGTACGTGTTGGTCGAGGATCCCTGGTAGAAGAAGGCGCCGATCTTGAACGAATCGTCCCGCCAGAACTCGGGCTTGTCCGGCGGCTGGCCGCCGCCGAGCTCGCCGTAGCCTCCGAACTTGTAGGCCACGCGAGCGAACAGGTCCTTGTCGCTGTTGGCGTCGTTCAGGCCCTGTCCGTTGACGACGCCTGTCCCCCACGTGAGGCCGCCGTTGCCGCCCGGGCCGTTGCGGGCGCCCCAGACCTCGATCCCCGGCTGGCCGTCCCGGAGGCGCCAGCGGTCCTCCCCCGTGGAGGCGCCGATCGACAGCGTCGCCGGGCCCGCGAGGAAGTTGGGATTGGGCGCCGTCAGGGTGCGTGACCCGGGAGTGTTCCGCGTGTCGTAGGCGCTGTAGTGTGCCGCCGTGAGCCGCAGGTGGTCGGGAATGGGGTGGACGGACAGGCTCCCCAGCCGCACGTGCAGGGAAGGCCTGGGATCGTACTGGAGGACGAAGGCCATCCCGAGGTCGTTTTCATTGTCCTCGTTCTCGATCTCGATCTCGCCGAAGAAAGAGAACGTCTCGCCGATCGTCCCGGCCCCCAACAGCTCGACCTCGTGCGGGTACTCGAAGCTCGAGTTGCTGGCGTTGCTTTCGAACTCGTTCGCCCTCAGGATCGCCCTCATCCCCACGGGCAGCGAGCCCGCGATGTGCGCCGGCCACAGCGCCTTGGGCCACATCTTCTTGTACCCTTCGGCGCCCAGGCTCACGGGCTTCTCCTTGGTCATCTCCTGGTCGGTTTTTTCGGGATAGCGGTAGCCGTTGTTCCGGAAGGCCTTGCCGAAGTAGTTCAGCTTCGGATAGGCGTAATGGCACGTGGCGCAGCTCGTCTCGTATTTGCGCGCGAACGAGGGCACCGCGAAGGCCGGCGCGACGCTCGCTAACAGCATGAGGACCGGGAGAAGGAACGCGATCGCGCACAATCCGCCGACGGGAACGCCTCGGAAGAGACTCCTCATGGCCACCTCCCTTGAGCGAGAACCCAACTCGCCGGGCGACTCTAGGCCGCCCCGCCGGCGGGGGTAAATCCTGCAGGCGCATCATTTTGATCCTGATGCACCTGCATCAGGGAGAGGTGAGGGACGGATCAGATCAGGCGGATGCGGAGGGCGAGCGAGACGGCTTCCAGCCGGCTGTGCACCTCGAGCTTGCGCAGGATGTTCTGGATGTGGTTGCGGACGGTGGTGTGGCTGATGAACAGCGAAACAGCGATCCCTTCCGTGCTGGCGCCGTCCGCCATCAGCCGCAGGACCTCGACCTCACGCTCGCTCAGAGATCCGGATCGGGCCGGCGGCTGAGAGGCGGCCGCGAGGGAGACGGGGGCCGCGTCGGCGTGGGCGCTGGCGACGCCCGCCCCCGGGATCTCGGCAGCCTCGGGGATCGGAACGACGGGATGGAGCAGATGGATGATGGTGAACTGGGAACCCCGCGGGCCGGGAACGACGACGACCGAGACATCCGCGCGCAGCGTCCTGCCCGACGCCGTCCGGAGTTCCATCCCGAAGTGGTGGACGGCCTCGCGTTTCCGGACCATTCGCAGCAGACTGCACTCCTGGTCGCAGAACCGGTTCCCGAAGACGTCCTTGCCGCAGACCACCTCGTGGCAGGGCTTGCCCAGGATCCGCGCGGCGCCGTGCCCCAGCAGCCGCTCGGCCTCCTTGTTCCACACGACGATGCGACCGCTCTCGTCCGTCGCGAACGCGGCGCTCGCCGTCCCGGCGATGATGTCCAGGGGGTCCACCGGCACCCCCCGTACCCTCCCCTCACGCATGGGTATCCCCTCTCGCGCATCAATATACCCCGGGGGCCGCCGATCGGCGGACGGATTCCTATGAGGCGCCCAGGATTGATCCAGTCTTCGAAAGGGCCAGAGGCCCGAGGGATTTTTAGGCTCCGGGAAGAGGGCAGCGAACAAAGGACTTGCTCAATTCGTTGCCCTTTTCCCGTCCAATTAGGTACGAGGAGTGCTCTACAGTCCGAGGGTTATGGACACGCGGATGGACACCTGCGACTTGAAGTCGGCGGTAAGCAGGAAGAAGACCCCAACGCCGGCCGCCCCGCCGACTAGGAGCCTGTCCGAGTATTGCGTCGGGCCGCGTTCTGAGCGCCGTGGCGTCGGACGCGAGGCGCCGCGACGACGCGATGGGGATCCA
>JANNTZ010000298.1:0-30462 GCA_031394595.1 Acidobacteriota bacterium | reverse complement strand
TCCTGTCGATCAGCGTGCTGTCGCTCATGGTGGCGGCGTTCCTGGCCCGCCAGGTCCTGTCCGCCGACACCGGCACGCCGGAGATGCGCGTCATCTCGGACGCCATCCGGGAAGGGGCGGAGGCATTCCTGGCGCGCCAATACAAGACTATCGGCCTACTCTCACTGGTCGCGGCCCTGATCATCTTCGGCTTCTACTTCTTCAACCGTGACGTCAAGAACATCGCCGAGATGGGGTCGGGGACCGCCTGGAAGATCACCGTGTCGTTCTTCACCGGCGCGCTGTGTTCGGCGATCGCCGGTTTCATCGGGATGTTCGTCTCGATCCGCGCCAATATCCGGACCGCTTCGGCCGCCAGGCACAGCCTGAACGGGGCGCTGCAGCTGGCGTTGCGCGCCGGCGCGGTCAGCGGCCTGTCGGTGGTGGCGATGAGCCTGCTGGGGGTCGGCGGACTGTTCTGGTTCTTCGGCGGCATGCAGGACTACCATCACGTCCCGCTGCAGATCGTCGGCTTCGCGTTCGGGGCGTCGTTCGTGGCTCTGTTCGCCCAGCTCGGCGGCGGCATCTACACCAAGGCGGCCGATGTCGGCGCCGACCTGGTCGGCAAGGTGGAGGCCGGCATCCCCGAGGACGACCCGCGCAACCCGGCGGTCATCGCCGACCTGGTGGGCGACAACGTCGGCGATTGCGCGGGACGCGGCGCCGACCTGTTCGAGTCGACGGCGGCCGAGAACATCGGCGCCATGATCCTCGGGATCGCACTGTACCCGGTGTTCGGCATGGGCGGCATCCTGTTCCCCCTCCTGGCGCGCGCCTTCGGTCTCATCGCCACCATCGTCGGCGTCTTCTCGGTCAAGTGCCGGGAGGACGAGGACCCGATGAACGCCCTGAACCGCGGCTACATGGTGACCACGGTGTTGGCGATGATCGGCTTCGCCGCCAGCGTCTACATGCTGCTGCGGCCGACCGCCGGTTCGGCGACCACCGTGCGCCAGGGGTACCTGCTGATGGCCGGCATCGTCGGCATCCTGACCGCCTACGCCTTCGTCTGGATCACCCAGTACTACACCGAGTACCGCTACCGGCCGGTCCGATCGATCGCCGAGGCCTCACGCACCGGGGCGGCGACCAACATCATCAGCGGTCTGGCGGTGGGCTTCGAGTGCACCGGGCTGCCGGTGCTGACCGTGTCGACGGCGCTGATGGCGTCGTACTGGTGCGGCAAGCAGGCGCTGGGCGGGATCCCCGGGGCCGGGCTGTACGGCACGGCGATCGCGACGATGGGGATGCTGGCGCCGTGCGCTTACATCCTGGCGATGGACACCTTCGGCCCGATCACCGACAACGCCGGCGGGATCATCGAGATGTCGCGGCAGCCGGAGGCGATCCGCAAGAAGACCGACCGGCTGGACGCGGTCGGCAACACCACCAAGGCGCTGACCAAGGGATACGCGATCGGGTCGGCGGCGCTGGCGGCGTTTCTCCTTTTCCGCGCCTATCTCGACGAGGTCTTCAAAATCACCGGCACCCAAGTCGCGGTTGACCTGACGCGCGTGCCGGTCTTTGTCGGCGGCCTCCTCGGCGCCACGCTGGTGTTCGTCTTCAGCTCCATGGCGATCAAGGCGGTCGGCCAGACGGCCCAGGTCGTCATCACCGAGGTCCGCCGCCAGTTCCGCGAGAACCCGGGCATCATGCAGGGGACGTCGAAACCGGACTACGCGCGCTGCGTCGACATCGTCACCGCCGCCGCGTTGCGGCAGATGGTGGTGCCGGGACTGCTCGCCGTCCTGACGCCGGTGGCGGTCGGCTACAGCTTCAAGTTCCTTTCCACTTCCGGCCAGCCGGGGGCCGAGTCGGTCGCGGCGCTCCTGATGGTCGGCACGATCACCGGCATCCTGCTCGCCACCGTGATGAACAACGGCGGCGGCGCCTGGGACAACGCCAAGAAGTACATCGAGTCGGGGGAGTTCAAGGTGGACGGCCGGGTGGTCGGCAAGGGGTCCGACCCGCACAAGGCGGCGGTGGTCGGAGACACGGTCGGCGACCCGTTCAAGGACACGGCGGGCCCTTCGCTGCACGTCTTGATCAAGCTGCTGTCGACGATCACTCTGGTCCTGGCGCCGCTGTTCATTCTGTAAGGCGGGGTCCTTTCCCCGCCGGAGGGACCGGACATGCTGCACATCGTCGAGTCGACCAAGTCCATGGAGACCCTGGCCGCGGACCTGGAGAAGGCGGTGGTCCGCCACGGGTTCGGGGTCCTCGGGGTGCACGACCTCAAGGAGGCGATGGCCCGGAAGGGGGTCGCGTTCGGGCCCGCCTGCCGGATATTCGAGGTCTGCAACCCGCAGCAGGCGAAGAAGGTCCTGGAGTCCGACATGCGAATCTCCACCGCCCTGCCCTGCCGCATCTCCCTGTATGACGACGGCCCGCGGCGCCGCCTGGCGACCATCCTGCCGACCATGTTGATCGGGCTCTACGATGCCCCGGCGCTAAAATCGGTCGCGCAGGAAGTCGAGACGACCCTGATCGCCATCATGGACGAGGCGGCGCGGTAAGACCCGGCAGACGTTCGAAGAGGATGGGCAGCCCGGCCGCCACCACGCCCGCGAAGATCGCCGTCGCGAGCGTCACGGATGGCAGCGGACTGAGGTGCAGCGGCACCGCGGTCCAGGCGGTCTGGATCAGGACCAGCGACACCACGACCGATAATCCCGTCACCACGCGGGCGGCGCGCGTCCGCAGGCGGCTCAGGCCGGCGGTCAGAGTCCCGCTCGCCGTCACCAGCACCGCCATCGCCGCCGCCCGTGCCGTCCCGACGGTCTCATTCGACGCCAGCTCTCGGGCGAAAGCGAGTATGACCGCCAGGGTGATCAGCGACCCGGACCCCAGGATCACCGCCCACTCGCGCCGCGAGAAGAAGCGCACCGCCCCCCCGGGAGCAGCGCGCGGCGGCACGCGGCGGCCGAGCGGGCCGGCTTGCGGCGGGTCCTGGAAGACCAGCAGCGCACCGGGGTGGATGATCATTTCAATCCAGACGATATGGATCGGCAGGTAGAGGAGCGGCGCGCCGATCAGCGGCACGATCGTGGCGGTCAGGACGAACGGGATGTGGATCGCCAGCAGGTAGAGAAAGGAGCGCCGGAGGTTCTCGAACAACTGCCGCCCCTCGCCGATCGCGCCGACGATGCTGCGGAAATTGTCGTCGAGCAGGACGATGGCGGCGATATCGCGCGCGCTCCGGGTGCTGCGCCCCCCCATGGCGATGCCGACATCGGCCGCCTGCAGCGCCGGGACATCGTTGACGCCATCGCCGGTCACCGCGACCACCTCGCCCGCCTCTTTCAACGCCTGGACGATCCTCAGCTTTTGCGCCGGCAGCGCACGGGCGACGACCTGAATCCGGCGCAACCCGGCGGCACCGTCGCGGCGAAGGAAGTCGTCGAGATCGTCGCCGCGCACGGCGACCGGGGCCCCGCTCCCGAGGCCGATGTCGCGGGCCACGGCGATCGCCGTGTCGGGATGGTCCCCCGTCACCATGAGCGTGTGGATGCCGGCGGCATGACATTCGGCCACCGCTTCCCGCACCCCCTCGCGTACCGGATCTTCGACCGCCAGAAGTCCGAGGCAGGTGTATCCATCTTCCGGCTCGGCTGCGACCGGGTCCGGGGTCACCGCCCGCATCGCGACCGCGATCACCTTGTGCCCTTCCGCCGCGAGCGTCGCCACCCGGCCTTCGATGGCGTCGCGCGCGGTGGTGGTCAGCGCGCAGCGGGGCAGCACGATCTCCGGCGAGCCTTTCATCGCCGCGATCAGACCGGCGGGGGTCCGGGCCAGGACCGTTTCGCGGCGCCGGTTCTCAGTGAACGGGAAGGTCGCGACGATCGAACCCTCGAGGTCGGCACCGCCCGCCAGCGCCGCGGCGATGACTGCTTCGTCGAGCGGGTCGCCGGCACCGCGGCGGCTGGCGATCGCCGCCATCGCCAGGAGCCGCGCCTCGTCTTCCGGGATCACCGGCTCGACATGACGGACCACCAGCCGCCCCTCGGTGATCGTGCCAGTCTTGTCGGAGCAGATGCTGGTCACACGTCCGATGTTCTCCACCGAGACGGCGCGCCGGACGAGCGCCTGACGCCGGGACAGCCGGTATACCCCGACGCCGAGGAACATCGTGAACACGACCGGGAACTCCTCGGGGAGGGCCGCGATCGCCAGGGTCACGGCGCTGAGCAGGGCATCGACCCACCCTTGCCCCTGGGCCAGCCGCACGGCGGCGAGGGCGGCGCACAGGACGACCGCCGCCCAGACCGCCGCCGTGACCAGTCGGCCGACCGCCTTCTGCAAGGGGGTGCGCCCTACCGCCACGCGGGCGGAACGGACGATCTCCCCATACAGCGTCTCGCCCCCGGTCCAGACGACCCGCAGGATTGCCCGGCCGGTGAGCAGGCGGGTCCCCGCGAAACCGCAGTCCGTATCGATGACCGCGATTTCCTCGCCATCGCGTGGCAGCCGCGGCACCGGATGCTTGGTCACCGGGTGGGCCTCGCCGGTCAGCGACGCCTCGTCGGTCTGGATCCCTTCGCCACCGACCAGGATCCCGTCGGCGGGGAACCCCTCCCCGACTGCCACCAGCGCCAGGTCCCCCGGAACCACGTCGCGGGCCGGGATCACTTTCGACTTCCCGTCGCGCACCACGGTGGCGCTCGCTGCCAGCAATCCGGCGAGCCCTGCGGCGGACGCACGGGTCCGCCGGTGCAGATAGAAGTCCATGAAGATCAGCGGGACCGCCGCCACCACCAGCGTCACCGCCTCCGCGGCCATGCCGAGAGCCGCGTAGAGGATGGCGGTCCCGGCGAGGAACCAGATCATCGGGTCGGCGGCGGTGTCCCGGACCAGGGCTGCCAGGTGACCGCGATCCGGTTCGAGGATGTCGTTGGGGCCGAAGCGGACCTGCCGCTCCCGAGCCTCGGCTGACGACAGTCCCTCGGTCTCCCGGTCCTCGGAAGGGTATCTTCCAGTCCGGACGACCCGGTTCATCGCTCCCTCCCTGCGTCGTTCAACGCACCTGCGCCACCCGTCTCATGCCTGCGCCATGCTACGCGGCTCACTGAACTCAAACCCCACGGCTCTCCAATCACAGAGGGGAGATGTCCCGTGGCTCACGCCTTGCAACCCGCATTTTCGAAGCCGGTTCACCGTCCGGGTACCGGTTGGTTTCAAGTCCCGTGCCCGGACCCTACCCGGCCTCGACAACTTGAGGGGAACGTGACGGCCAAGAATCGTCTTGTCCTCGACGGCAACGAGGCGGCGGCTTCCGTCGCCTACCGGCTCAGCGAAGTCATCGCCATCTACCCGATCACCCCCTCGTCCACCATGGGCGAACTGGCGGACGAGTGGTCGGCCGGCGGTCGGCCAAACCTCTGGGGCCAGGTCCCCGAAGTCACCGAGATGCAGTCCGAGGCGGGGGCCGCCGGCGCGATCCACGGGGCCCTGCAGGCCGGCGCCCTGGCGACGACCTTCACCGCGTCGCAGGGGCTGCTCCTGATGATCCCGAACATGTACAAGATCGCCGGCGAGCTGACCCCGTTCTGCATGCACGTGGCGGCCCGCGCCATCGCGACCCACGCCCTGTCGATCTTCGGCGATCATTCCGACGTCTACGCCTGCCGCCAGACCGGCTTCGCGATGCTGGCCTCGGCGTCGGTCCAGGAAGCCCACGACCTCGCCGCGGTGGGCCACGCCGCCACGCTCGCCGCCCGTGTTCCGTTCCTGCATTTCTTCGACGGCTTCCGGACCTCGCACGAGGTCTCCAAGATCTCGGCGCTCGAGGACGCCGACCTGAAGGATCTGCTGGACGAGACTGCCGTGGCGGCGCACCGCCGGCGGGCCCTGAACCCCGATCACCCGGTGCTGCGCGGCAGCGCCCAGAACCCGGATGTCTTCTTCCAGGCGCGCGAGGCCTGCAACCTCTTCTACCTCGCCTGCCCGGCGATCGTCCAGGCGACCATGGACCGGCTCGCCGAGCGCACCGGCCGCGCCTACCGGCTGTTCGACTACGTCGGCCACCCGGCGGCGGAGCGGGTGATCGTCATGATGGGGTCCGGCGCCGAGACGGCCCAGGAGACGGTCGACTGGCTGGCGGCCCGGGGCGAGAAAGTCGGCCTCCTGAAGGTGCGGCTGTACCGGCCGTTCTCGGTCCGGCATTTCGTCGAGGCGCTGCCGGCGAGCACCCGGTCGATCGCCGTCCTCGACCGCACCAAGGAGCCCGGCGCCGTCGGCGACCCGCTCTATCTCGACGTCGTCGCCGCCCTCAACGAAGCGCGCGCCGCGACCCTGCGGACCTTCCGGCGCGAGCCGCGAGTGATCGCCGGCCGCTACGGACTGGCCTCGAAGGAGTTCACCCCGGCGATGGTGCGGGCGGTGTTCGACGAGATCGCGCGCGATCACCCGCGGCCGCACTTCACGGTCGGCATCGTCGACGACGTCACCGGGTACTCGCTGCAGGTCGACCCGGAGTTCGACCTCGAGCCGGACGACGTCTTCAGAGGCCTGTTCTACGGGCTCGGCTCGGACGGCACCGTAGGGGCCAACAAGAATTCGATCAAGATCCTCGGGGAGAAGACCGACCGGTTCGCCCAGGGGTATTTTGTCTACGACTCCCGCAAGTCGGGTACCGTCACGGTGTCGCACCTGCGCTTCTCCCCCCGGCCCATCCACTCCGAATACCTGGTGCGCCGCGCCGGATTCGTCGCCTGCCATCATGTCGCGTTCCTCGACCGCATCGACGTGCTCGAGCACGCCGGGAAGGGGGCGCTGTTCCTCCTCAACACCCCGTGGACGCCGGAGGAGACCTGGGATCACCTGCCACGCGAAGTCCAGGAACAGATTGTCGACAGGAAGATCCGTCTCCATGTCGTCGACGCCCACCGTGTGGCCCGCGAGGCCGGAATGGGCGGCCGGATCAACACCATCATGCAGGCGTGCTTCTTCGCGCTGGCCGGGCTGATCCCGGCCCCGGAGGCGGTCGCGGCGATCAAGGAGACCATTCGCAAGACCTATGGACGCAAGGGGGAGGACCTGGTGACGCGCAACTGCCGCGCCGTCGACCTGGCCCTGGAGCACCTGCACGAGGTCCCGGTTCCGGACCGGGCGACCGCCACCCGTCGCCGCCCGCCGGCCGTGTCGGAGGCGGCGCCCGATTTCGTGAAACGGGTCACCGCCGTCATGCTCGCCAACCAGGGAGATGGTCTGCCGGTGAGCGCCTTCCCGGTGGACGGCACCTGGCCGCTCTCGACCGCCCGCTGGGAGAAACGCAACATCGCTCTCGAGATCCCGGTCTGGGACCCGGCGCTCTGCATCCAGTGCAACAAGTGCGCCTTTGTCTGCCCGCACGCCGCCATCCGCGCCAAGGTTTTCGATCCGGCGTTGCTGGGCGGAGCCCCGGACGGGTTCAAGTCCACTCCGTACCGCGGGCTGGAGTTCCCCGGCCAGGCCTACGCACTGCAGGTGGCCCCGGAGGACTGCACCGGGTGCAGTCTCTGCGTCGCCGTCTGCCCCGCGCGCGACAAGTCGAATCCGCGTCACAAGGCGATCGACATGGCTTCTCAACCCCCGATCATGGACGCCGAACGCGATCGATTCGCCTTCTTCCTCGACCTGCCCGAGGCGGACCGCGGCCAGGTGAAGACGGACGTCAAGGGGAGCCAGTTCCTCGAGCCGTTGTTCGAGTTCTCGGGTGCCTGCGCCGGCTGCGGCGAGACCCCTTATGTCAAGCTCCTCACGCAGCTGTTCGGCGACCGGCTGATCATCGCCAACGCCACCGGCTGCTCCTCGATCTACGGCGGCAACCTGCCGACCACCCCCTACGCCACCAACCGGGACGGACGCGGTCCCGCCTGGTCGAACTCGCTGTTCGAGGACAACGCCGAGTTCGGGCTCGGGCTGCGCCTCGGGGTCGATCGTCTGACCGATCGCGCCCGGACGATCCTGCGCCGACTGGCGCCGCGTCTCGGCGAGCATCTCGTGGCCGCCATCCTGGATGCGACGCAGGACGGCGAAAGGGAAATCGCCGCACAGCGCGACCGGGTGCGGCTCCTGAGACGGGCGCTGGAGCGGATCGAGGATGACGAGGCTCGTGTCCTGGAAGCGATCGCCGACTCCCTGGTCCGTCGCAGCGTCTGGATTGTCGGCGGGGACGGCTGGGCCTACGACATCGGCTACGGCGGTCTCGACCACGTCCTGACACTGCACCAGGACGTCAACATCCTGGTCCTCGACACGGAGGTCTATTCCAACACCGGCGGGCAGCAGTCGAAGGCGACACCGATGGGTGCCGCCGCCAAGTTTGCGTCACGCGGCAAGGCGACTCCCAAGAAGGACATGGCGCTGGCGGCAATCTCCTACGGCAATGTCTACGTGGCGCGCGTGGCGTTCGGCGCCAAGGACACGCAGACGGTCCGCGCCTTCACGGAGGCCGAATCGTTCCGCGGCCCGTCGCTGATCCTCGCCTACAGCCCGTGCATCGCGCACGGCTACGACCTGTCGCAGGGGGCGGAGCAGCAGAAACTCGCGGTGGACTCGGGTGCCTGGCCGCTCCTGCGCTACGACCCGCGCCGTCGCCGGACCGGCGGGAACCCGATGGTCCTCGACAGCGCTGCGCCCAAGATCGAGCTGGCCCGTTTTGCCCGCAACGAGCTGCGCTACCGGATGGTCGAGCAGCAGGACCCGCAGCGCTTCAAGTGGCTCCTCGACCGGGCGCAGCACGAGGCGACGGCGCGCTACGCGGTCTACGACTACCTCTCCCGGATGCCCGTCCTGCCCGGCGGGATCCCGGCACCGGACAAACCGGAGGAGCCCGAACTGGTCGGCGCCGGCCGGGCTGGCGGCAATGGAGCCCAACCGTCCGACCCTGTTTCCCCGGACGCGAGACGATAGAGGGGGACGACATGGACCTGACCACGACCTACCTCGGCCTCAAGCTCGCGCATCCTCTGATGCCCGGCGCTTCCCCGCTGGTGGACGATCTCGACACCGTCCGCCGGCTGGAGGACGCCGGTGCGGCGGCGATCGTGATGCATTCGCTGTTCGAGGAACAGATCCATGGCGAGCACCAGATCGCCCTGCGCGAGGACGAAACGCGCTCGTTCGGCGGTGTCGAGGCCGGTTCATTCTTCCCGCCCGACAACCACTTCGCGCTCGATCCCGACCGTTACCTCGAACAGGTCCGCCGGATCAAGGCCGCCGTCCGTGTCCCGGTGATCGGCTCGCTGAACGGCACCACACCGGGAGGCTGGATCGATGCGGCCCGCCTGATCGAGCAGGCCGGCGCCGACGCCTTGGAACTCAACGTCTACTTCCTGGCCACCGACCCCGAAGAGACCGGCGCCGAGGTCGAGACCCGGCTGCTCGATCTCGTGCACAACCTGAAACGGACCGTGAAGATCCCGCTGGCGGTCAAGCTGTCGCCGTTCTACTCGTCGATCGTCAACCTCGCCTGCGAGCTCGACGCCCGCGGCGCCGACGGGCTGGTGCTGTTCAACCGCTTCTACCAGCCCGACATCGAGATCGAGCGCCTGGAGGCGATGCCGACGCTCCGCCTGTCCGAGTCGGACGAGCTGCTCCTGCGCCTGCGCTGGACCGCGATCCTGAGCGGCCGGGTACGGGCCTCGATCGCCATCACCGGCGGCGTCCACTCGGCGCACGACGCGGTCAAGGCGATCATGGCCGGCGCCCACGCGGTGCAGATGGTC
The DNA here is from genome assembly GCA_031394595.1 of Acidobacteriota bacterium. Lineage (GTDB taxonomy): Bacteria > Acidobacteriota > Polarisedimenticolia > Gp22-AA2 > Gp22-AA2 > JANNTZ01. Next base: position 20,716 of record JANNTZ010000298.1, on the reverse strand, counting down.
TCGACCCTGCTGCGTCACGGCCCGCAGCAGTTGCGCATCATCCGCGAGGGACTGATGGCGTGGCTGCAGGACCACGGCTACGAATCGATCGATCAGATGCGCGGCAGCATGGGCCTGCGCACGTGCCCCGACCCTTCCGCCTACGAGCGGGCGAATTACCTGCGGGTCCTGACCTCCTGGCGTCCGGGGGGCCGGCGGGCCCCGATGCCGGCGCCGGGCCGTTCGCAGTCGCGATCATTCGACGAAAGCGTCTGATCGCCGCGCGGCGCTCAGGGGCAGCCCGGGGCGAGCCGCGGCGTGCCATCCGAGCCCGTGCCGAGGGTTCCGCCGCAGTGGTTTCGAACACGCACGAGGTAGTAGAAGACGCTCGTCGGCAACCCGGTGTCCGAAGTCGACAGGGTCGAGAGCCCGCCGGCCACGCACATCCCGCCCGTGAAATCGTCCGCCCGTGTCGCCCGGACCAGATCGTACGACACCGCGGCGCCGCCGGCTGAAACCGGGGCCGACCACTGCAGGAGGTCCGGTTCGTTCCCGGTGCCAATCCGCAGGTCCGTCGCCTCGCTCGGCACGCTCCAGGCATCCGGATCCCGTGGCGCGCAGTCGTCCACGTTCGCCACGCCGTCGCCGTCCACGTCCAGTCGATCGACCGCCGCGCCGACCAGGCAGTTGGGCGCCACGGAGAGCAGGTAGTCGCCGGGGAGACCAGAGGACAAACCGACACGCACGTAGTGAGTGCCGTCGCGGCTGGCCCGCCAGGCGATCGCCTCCGCGGGGGAGTGCGGGGACGTCGCGACCAGGCTCCCGGCACCGGAACCGACCGACGAGGTCGCGCCGCCGTCATTCACCTGGATCAGGGTGAAGCCTCTGGGGTCGAGCAGGGCGAGCGTGCCGTTGAACGGCGTGTTGTCGCGTCCCGGATCCAGGTCGAGCGCCACGAACAGCAGGTCTCCCGCGACCCCGGGAACGGCGTAGACATCAACGTCACCGGGGCTCGACAGCGCGCCCGCATAGTAGAGACCCGGGGCCTGCGTCGCGCCGGCGAGGGTGTCGTTCGGCTCGATCTCCGGCGCGGCCTCGGTCCCGGACGGCTGGACCGCAGCGAACAGCCGGTACGGCTCGGCCGGCGCGGCGGCGTTGTAGTGACTCATCCTGAGGAACGCGGCGGAACCGGTGAGCGGCGTGCCGGCGAGGTTCGGCGACACGCTCCCGAATGGGGTGTCGTTGTTGAGATCGTCGTACTCGAGCGTGTCGCCGGTCGTGGTTACGCGCGCGTCGAAATCGGTGCTGTTGGCGGCGGCGCCGTCGACCATCGCGAAGACGCGCGAGCCCGCCGCCACGGTCCCGAGGCTGAACAGATCGGCGTCCCCCGCCGGGTTGATGGCCCCCTCCAGGCCGCAGGTCGTCACGCCGGCCGCGGCGGGCGTGTCGTTCGGTTCCGCCTCCCGAAGGCACCGGTTCACCTCGATCCTCAACGCGCTTCCCGCGGTCGTCACGGCCTCGTCCGCGTAGACGTAGACGGTCCGGCCGGCGTTCAAGTGCAGGCAGGCGACCTCCTCCGCCGGGTAGCCGGCGTTGCGATTGGCCGCTCCGAGGCAGGTGGACATGACTGCCGGGGCGGGTCCCGCGGGACAGTCGGCGGCGACGTAGAGGACCGCGTTCTTGGCCGTCTCGAAGCCGCTCATGCGGAACGAATAGCGCGCTTCCGTCGGCGCGGTGAAGACCCACACGACGTCGCCCCCGGGCGCCGTGGTGGCCGTCTGGCCGGGCCCGGAGAAGCAGGCCGATCCCGCGGGCAGCCGGTAGTCGTCGGCGGCGCTCACCGTGGTGCCGTCCACCGGAGCGTCGAGCAGGAGCGTCGGCACCGACGCGCAGGTGTCGTTCTCCGGCGCCAGGACCTGGCTGACGCGCAACTGGACCGCCGTGTTCCAGGCCGCTGGAGGGGCGGTCCCATACTGCCAGACGACCACGTAGTAGCCCGTCCCCGCCGTCAGTTCGATCCCGCGGACGACCGACTGCGCCACCTCGCCGAGACAGGAGTCGTCGTCGCAGCCCCCCGATGTCTGTGTGAGGCCGGAGCAGTCACCGGTCCCGGCGTAGATCGCCATCACCGTGTCGTCCACGGTCGACGCGGTCGGCGCGTCGGCGCAGACGGAGAACGTGTAGCGGCCCCCCACGGTTGGCGTGAAGCGGTACCAGGTGCTGCGCGAAACAGAGGGCTGGCAGTAGGGCGCGGGCGGGTCGCCGGCCGTCGTGGCCCCGCCGATGTCCGGTGTCACGGAGGTCAGGTACGGGAACGGCCCACCGGATGGGATGATCTCGGCCCCCTGGCACCGGTCGTTCGGAGGCGCCGGTCCGGGTGGCGGGTTCTGGGCCACGAGGAGCTGCACGGCGCCCGCGCCCGGCGCGGGGGCGGTGGCGCCGTACTTCCAGGCGACGGCGTAGTAGGTCGTGCCCGCGGCGAGGTCAACGTCGGCGACGACCGACTGCAGATCGGTGGCCGAGCAGGAGTCATCGTCGCACCCTCCCGGGATCTCCACGAGGCCGGCGCAGTCCCCCGTGGCCTCGTAAACCGCCAGGACCGTGTCGTCCAGCGTCGTGCCCGTGGGAGCGCCGGCGCACAGCGAGAACGTGTAGCTCCCGCCCGCCGCGGGCGTGAAGCGGAACCAGAGGCTCCGGCTCACGTTCGCCTGGCACGTGGGCAGCGGCGGGTCGCCGGCGGTCGTGGCGTCCGTGAGGTCGTACGTCCCACTGAGGTGGGGGAAAGGCCCGGCCCCAGGGATGACCTCCGCTCCCCAGCACTCATCGTTCGTCGGGACAGCCAGGGGCGCGATTGCGACCTGGCCGACCGGCCAGGTCGCGGTGACGCCACCTGCCGCCTCCGATTCGGGGACGCCCCGCGGTGTTCCCTTCGGGGTCACGAAGCGGCCGCCGACCACGATCGGGAGCGCGTGGTCCGCGGCCTGGATCACGAGTCGCAATCCGCCGGCGTCGCCGTCTGCCTCGATCCGTTCCCAGCGCGCGTCGACTTCGCGGCTGTCCGCATCCACGGCACGCAGGTCGCGGTACAAAAGAACCACCTCGCCGGACGCGGTCGCGAACTCCACGTTGCGACCCTCCTCGGACACCTTGGGCACGAGCGTCCCCGAGATGGCAAAGTCGAGTACCGCCGGCGCGGACCCGGGGGACACCTCGAGAAAGAGCTCGTGCGTCAGGCCCCGGTCCTGGTTGATGAAACGCTCGATGAGATCGCGGCGGACGAAGTCGATGAAATCGGGCCCGACCCGGGGCGCCGCGGCACCGGCGTCCCCGGCTTCCCCGGCCGGTCCGTGACGCCGCAGGGATATATCGAGCGACCAGGCGGGGCGGCGGGAAAAGAAGCCGGCGACCCCATCCCCGGGCGCCCCGTCGGGGACGAGCGGCCCGAACCGCGCACTGCCGGGCGAGAAGACCACGCGCAGGCCGTGGATTTCGTTGTGGGCTACCCAGGTGTCGGGGGCTCCGGCAGCGATCCCGCGCGCTCCTCCGCCGTCCGGGTTCGGGAACGCGGGCGCGGCGCCCACCGCGAGAAGGCAGGCGAAGAACGTCCCGGCGACCAGATGACGGGTGATACGGCGCACGTGACCGGCCGCGAAGAACCGGGGAGGGGCGCTGCGGGCGCCCCTCCCCTTTCTGGAGATGCTCAAGTGATGGGGCGACGTCTCAAGGCTGCATCATCGGCGTGCTGACGCATGCGTCCATCTCGCCGATGCAGTACGGCCGCATCATCTCGTGGTCCTCGTGCGAAAGGATGTGGCAGTGCCAGACGGAGAGCCCCGGAACGTCGAACCTGGCGATGATACGGGTCACCGTGCCGGGGAACATCCGCACCGTGTCCTTGAGGCCGACCTCGTCGGGGTCAGGCTTCGCCGGCCTGCCGATCACCCGAATGTTGGTCAGCGCTCCATCCGGCGTCATGCGGGCCCGGAACTTCTGCCGATCGATCATCTGGAAGTGGACGAGATGCAGGTGGATCGGATGGGCGTCCTCGGTCGTGTTGAAGATCTCCCAGACCTCGGCGTCGTGCAGCATCGGGTTCTCGGTGATCGGGTCCGCCCACATGAGCGGCCCCGCATCGGTCGTGCCAAGCTGCGCCCTCAGGCGGCCGAATTCGTCCAGGCCCTCGAACAGGATCAGTCTCCGGGTGGGCCCGGTCTGGACCGGCAACTCGATCGGCGCCGGAAGGAGCGTCGCCGGAATCGGCTGGTCCGGCTCCGTGACCGTCGTCCCGACGCGGAAGGCCATGATCTGGCCGTTGGTCTGCGGCTTCACGGTCTCGCCCTTGGGGAACGGCGAGCGGGCGTTGTTCCGGAGGATGAGCGTCGAGCCCTCAAAGCCGGCGAAGTCGACGATGGTGTCGACGCGCTCGCCCGGACCGATCGTGAGCTGGTCCAGGAACACGGGAGCGTACAGCAGCCCGACGTCGCTCCCGATCTGGACGATCTGCGGCCCCGAGGCGACGCCCAGGGTGGCGGGCGGGGTGATCCACATGTTGTAGAAGCGGGAGTCCGACCCGTTGAGGAAGCGCAGGCGGTACTTCCTCGGCTCGACGTCCAGCACCGGCCAGGCCTGCCCGTTGACCAGGACGAAATCACCGAAGAACTCGGGCAGGTGGCTCGGAGCAGGCTGACCTTCCTCCTCCGGCTCGGCCGGATAGAACAGCTGCCCGTCGGTGGTGAACATCCGGTCCTGGATCGCGAGCGGCACCTCGTACGGGTAGGCCGGCAGGCCGAGTGGGTTGTCGCGCTGCCCGGTGTCGAGGCCGTCGCGCAGGATGAAAAAGCCGGCCAGCCCGGCATAGACGTTCAGCCGCGTGATGCCCAGCGCGTGGTCGTGGTACCAGACCGTCCCCGACTGCTGGGGAAGATCGTAGTGATAGAGCGCCTTTTTCCAGTCCTTGCCGACCTGCGCGAAGCCCGGCGTGAACCAGGCTTCCGGAATGCCGTCGCTGGCCGACTCGGTGAGGCCTCCGTGAACGTGCGTCACCGCTGGAACGCCGCTGTACGGGTACGGCGGGTCGAGGGGCGCCGCCCAGTGGACCGACGAGTCCACCGGCAGGAAATGAGGCAGCGGGTTCCCGAGATCATCGACGAGATTGTTCGTCCACAGCACGTTGACGGGCTGGTTGCTGTAGGCGACGAACGTCCGTCCCGGGTAGGTGGCGCCGGCTTTGTCCTTCCCGTAGCCCCAGACCTTCGTGAGCAGCGGGTTTCCCGCCGCGTCGACCAGTCCCAGGCTCTGGTAGAACTCGAACATCCCCACGTTGTAGAGCGGCTCCCCCGTCATGGTCGTGCCGTCCGGCTGGAAGATGAAACCCGGGTGGAGTGGGTTGGGGACCGGGGTCACGAACTTCGGGTGGCTCGCGGCGTCGAGCAGGGCTGGTTCCTCCTGCGCGCTCGCTGCCGCCATCCCTGCGATCAACAGAACGGCGATGGCGGTCAATCTGATGAGGTGCTTCACGGCATTCCCTCCTGTGTGTGGGCGTGACTCGACCCCCAGGACCCGTCCCTCCCCTTCGGGTCGCTTCACGTCCCTGCCAACGATGTCTACTGTGGAGCTGCCCCTCGTTGCGGCGTTGCGTGGGCCTGCTCCAGAACGGCCCGCACCAAGTACTGCCGCACTGTTGAGCAAACTCCGTGCCGTGCGACGGAACACGCACGGTCCGTGAGTTTCACGCAAACGGCCATTCCGGGCAGTGGCGGGCGGGGCGGAAAGCGGGGAAGCGGTGGCCGCTGTTGGCGTCCCGGAGGAATTTCACCACCCCTGCGCCTGACCCCTCAGATCGGGGCGGGGCCGGATGACGGCCGGCCGATCTAGAAGCCGCCCGCCGCGTGGCAGCGGAGACAGAGATCCTGCCGGGGGTCCGCCAGCAGCAGCGCCGGGTGCGCCGTCCCGTGGGGGTTGTGGCAGGAGAGGCAGCCGACCGATCGTCCCGGCCGGGAGGGGTCGGCAACCCCTTCCCCCATCGGATGCGCGAATTGCGAGTGGGATCCGTGACAGGTCACGCAGGTCGCCTGGGGGTCCTGTTTCTTGAGCAGGGCGGTCGTTTTCCCGGTATGGATCTCATGGCAGACGGTGCAGTCCTGGGTGCCGCCGAAGGCCGGGTGGACGGCGGCCGCCGTCTCCCGCTGCCGGGCGATCTCCTGGTGGCAGACGACGCACACCGTCTGCTCCGGCCCGGCGATCAATTTCGCGGTGGGCGACGCATGGGGACTGTGGCAGGCGGTGCAGGCGGCCCCGGCCGGAACGGGGTGTCCCGCCGCGTGCGGCTCGTGACAGTTGCCGCACAGGGCGACGGAAGCCGCCGGATCGAACGGCTTGCCCGGCTTGATGCCGTCATGACAGGTGGCGCACTCGGCGGCGGCGAACGGCGCATGGGTCACCGGGTGGATCATCCCGACATTGGCCGATCCATGCGGGGCGTGGCAGCCGGTGCAGCGCGCGCGGCCGGCCGGGATCCCCTTGTGGGCGGCCACGAAGCCGGCGGCTGCGGGGGCGTGACAGGCAACGCACAGCTCGGGCTCGGCCTTGCGGGTGAGGCCGCGGCGCGTCGACGTGTGCGGATCGTGGCAGGTCAGGCACTCCCCCCGGGCGACCGGCTGATGGGGGTGGGTCGGAGGTGTCTTGAAGACCCGCTCGTGGCAGGTCGAGCAGGCTTCGGCAGGCGGACCGACGAGCAGGTCGGCTCCCTCGGTGGCATGGGGATCGTGGCAAGCCAGGCATCCCTTCTCGTCGGTGAGGGCGCCGTGCTGGACGATGCCGGGACCGGATCGCGTCTGGTCGGCATGACAGCCGGCGCAGAGACGGAGGCCGCCGCGCCTCAGGAGCGCCGCGTGACGGGCGGCGTGCGGGCTGTGGCAGACGGTGCACTTCCCCTCTTTCACCGGCGGATGGACCGTCTTCCTGCCGCCCCACTGCGCCGGCTGATCGTGGCAGTTGTCGCAGCCGGCCGGAGGGGTCGCTGTGGCCGCGGCGGCGGCGATCGCGACACCGCCGAAACCAGCCGCCCCGCCGGTACCGGCGAGGATCGCGAGACAGATGGCCGGCAGCCGGCCGCGCAGGACCGGCCGGGCGCGGGTGTGCCGGCTCCCGCGCGTCATGGCTGCGCCCCCGTGTGACAGGCCCCGCACTTCCCCTCGCCGAACGGCGCGTGCAGCACCGGCAGCACCAGGTTCGGGGCTTCCGAACTGTGGCCCGCATGACAGCCGGTGCAGTCGGTCGTCGGTCGGACCAGACCCCGGTGCGCCGTGCCCATGGCCGGCGCCGCGGCGTCGTGGCAGCCGGTGCAGAGCGCTCCCGGGGCCTTCCGCAACAGCGTCGATTCCGACGACACATGCGGCTCGTGGCAGGTGATGCAGGGCTCCTTGCGGAAGGGGGGATGGACCACCCCTTCGCGGGCGACGGCGGCGCGCCCCTCCTCGGCATGGCAGCTGACGCACAGCGTCCGGGAGTCGGCGACCCGCAGGAGTCCGGGCGGGTGTCCACCGTGCGGTCCGTGACAGGCGAGACACTGGCCGCGCGCCAGAGGGGCGTGACGCACCGTCGCATGTTCTTCTCCCGGCAGCGCGTCGTGGCAGGACCGGCAGAGGGCCAGGGGCTCGGAGACCAGGATCCCGTCGCGGGACCCACCGTGCGGCTGGTGGCAGACCAGGCAGTCGCCGCCGGAAAACGGGGCGTGGCGCCGGTCCTCCGGGAACGCGGTCGCGGTGTCGGTGTGGCATTTCAGGCAGGCCGCCGCCAGGTCGGCCACCAGCAGATGATCCCCGTCGCCACCGTGCGGCACATGGCAAGTCATGCAGCGGCCCTCATTGACCGGAGGATGCGGGTGGGTGGCGGATATGGCCCTGGCGACCATGTCGTGGCAGGCGCCGCAGAGTTTCACCGGCGTCTCGATCAGGATCCCCGCCTGATCCGATCCGTGCGGCGCGTGGCAGGTCAGGCAGTCCCCTTCGGCCGCCGGCGGGTGCACGACCTTCCGGCCGAGATCGGCCTTCACCGTCGCATGACAGTTGGTGCAGAGATCGGGCGCCCGGGCCCGCAGCAGACCGGCCGGTCCGCCGTGCGGCGCATGACAGGCGGTGCACGCGTCGAGGGCCGGGCGATGGGGCGTTTTCGCGCGCGCCGCCGCCGCCGCCTCGGCGTGGCAGGTGCCGCAGAGTTTCGCCTGCGGCCGGGCGAGCAGACCGTTCTGATCCGAAGCGTGCGGGGCGTGGCAGGTGAGGCAGTTTCCCTCCCCCACCGGATGATGCGGGCGCCACTCCCCGGCGCTCTTCCCGCCGGCCGGCGTGACCCGCGGATCCTCGTGGCACGTCAGGCAGAGCTCCGGGACGGCGGCGACCGTCGGGAACCTCCCGCCGGTGCCCGCGTTGTCGCCGTGACACGATTGGCAGCCGTCGGCCAGGGGCGGGTGGACGATGCGCCGCATCAGGCCGGGCGACGACGACGCGTGCGGCGCATGGCAGGAGAGGCAGGACGACCCGCCGGGGCGGATGCCGCCATGCGCCTTCAGTTCGCCGTCGCTCTTCCCCTCGTGGCAGGAGAGGCACAGCGTGTCGGCCTTCTGGCGCAGCCCGGCGGGCTCGGGTCCGCCATGCGGCAGATGACAGCGCAGACAGTCCTGCGTCACCGCGTGGACCGAGGTCCCCTCGAACCCTTTCGGGTCGTGACAGGTCAGGCAGGCGGACGAACCGGTCTGCTTCAGGAGAGATTTCCCGGACGCCCCGTGCGGGTCGTGGCAGGTGCCGCACTTCTGCTTCTCCGCGGGCGGGTGGGCGAAGGTCATCGCCGGCGTGTGACACGAGAGGCACAAGTCGGGATCCTCCGTGACCAGCCGCAGCACTCCGACCACGCCGTGCCGCTTGTGGCAGGCCTCGCAGTTGCCGGCCGCCACCGGCGCGTGCTTCGACGACCGGGCGCCGTAGTCCCTCACCTCCTTCGCGTGACAGTCGACGCAGGTCTTCTGATCCGGACGGAGGACCTTTCCCTTCTTGAGTTGGGCGGTCGCCGGCGACGGGACGACGGCCAGCAGCAGCGCCGCGGCGACCAGGATGGCTCGGAGGTGGGTCGCGCCGGGGATCACGGTCAGCGGATCAGTGTCTTGAGACATCTGGCGATCAATTCGCGCGCCCGCTCGGTGGCGCTCTCGCCGCCCACGCCGAACAGCCGCGCCATCGCGCCGACACCGCTCTGGGAAGCGCTGCTGGACCAGATGACCTGCCCGGTGTCGGTCTCGATCATCCGGAACACGAGCGACACCGACGTGGAGGGCGCACCGGCGGTGCGGCTCTGGGAGAACTCCTGGACAGTGCCGGTGATCAGGGCCTCCACGTTCAGCTCGCGCGCCAGCTTCTTCGCCTCCTCGGTGCCGGGGGCCGTCGGACTGACGACACCGGCGGCCCGGAGGCCGCGCGCGACTTCGCCGACATCCACGACATCGACGCTGCCGGACGACAGGAGCTGGATGATCAGCAGTTGCCGGACCTTCTCCCCCGCGGTCAGGTCGGTCGTAAGGTTTTCGAGCGGCAGGACCGCCACCCGGCGGATCAGGCTGAAGTCGGCCTGCGAGTGGACGAAGGTCGTCGGCCGGTGCTGGCAGCCGGCGATCGCGGCGGCAAGCGCCGCGGTGACGGCGGCCAGGATGGCCACCCTCAGGGGATGAGCACGAGGTCCCATGGATCCTTCCCGACCTTCAATTCCCGTTCCACCCCGCCTAGAACCCGGTTCACATAAAGAAGAAGGCCCCGCCGGGCGCTGAGAGCATACAGACGCTTCCCCTCCGGGTCGAGAGCGACCCGCGAGACCGCGGGGACCCGGATCACCTTGGTGGTCGTCCCGGTCCCCGCCACCAGGATCGCGATGCGGCCCAGGTCGGGGCTGGCCGTCACCAGGCGCCCGGGCGCCAGGTCGAGCGTCAGGGCCGCGGCCGGGACGTCGAGGGCGATCTCCTTGACGCGCGCCGCAGCGTCCGGCAGGACACTCAGGATCGGCGCGCCGGGTCGCACCACGTAGACCGCCCCGGACCGGGGATCGAAAGCCAGATCGGCGGGCCGCGACCCGACTGGGACGCTCGCCACGACCTTCGCCCCGGCGGTCTCGATGATGTCCACCCGACCGCCTTCGGTCGCCAGGGCAAACAGGCGCCTTCCGTCCCCGTCGATCGCCAGCCGCGTGGGAGCGCGCCCGACCGGGATCTCCGCCGTCTGCTGCAGGCTGGGGGCGTCGAAGACATAGACGGAGTCGAGACCGGTGGCGGCGACATACAACGTCCGGCCGTCGGGCGACAGGACCAGGTGGGAGGGCGCGGCGCCGTGGGGCAGCGCCACCGTGTCGAGGACGGTGCGATTGGCGCCGTCGATCACCTGGACGGTGTGCGCCCCGGCACAGGCGACATAGATCCGGTCCCCGTCGGGGCGCGCCGCGAGTCCCGAGGGGAGCCGGCCGACCGGGATGCGGGCCAGTTCCTCCCCGCTGTCCCGGCCGTAGGCGACGACCTCTGCGGCGCCGCGCACCGCGACGTAGATCGTCGACCGCCGGCGGTGCGGGTCGGTCAGGCCGGCGTCCGGCCGCTGGCCGGTCTCCGGTTGCTGAGCGGTGTCCTGTTCTTGAGATTGGAGAAGGGCGGTGATCGGTGTCGCGGCCAGCGTCAGGACCAGGACCAGGGAAGACCAGGAACGCCGCGGGAGTCGCATCGACCTATGCTCTCACATGCGGGCAAAAGAAGAGGGGGGAGATGCCCCATCCGCTCGCATCTCCCCCCGTGTCTCCGGAGGGTCCGGATTCACTTTATAGAGCCTGGGTGTGACACTGGGCGCAGAGGTTCTTGTAAGTCCCCCCTGCCGTGCCTTCCTCCGTCACCGCGCCGCTGAGCGGGTTCATCTGGACGAGACCGAACGCGTTCCGGTTGCCGTGGGCCTTGTGGCAGCTCATGCAGCTTGGAGTGTGGTCGGTCACCTCGCTCGGCATGTCGGGCGTCCAGTTGCCGGTCGCGGTCATGACCTTGACCCAGTTGATCTTCGGGCCAGGGCCGGTCCCGCTGCGAGCGCCGATGGCGAACACGGACCTGCTGCTGTGCCCGCCGCCGAGGGCGCCGATGTCGACTCCCGCCGTCGGGTGCCGGTCGAACTCCTCCGCCGGCGTGCCGATGCCGCCCGTGTTGGCGCTGCCCGGTCCACCGTGGAACGAGCTGTGGCAGGAGTTGCACCAGTTGCCATACGCCGACTTGGTCTGATCGGGCTCGTTGAAGTTGACGTTCGCGACGTCACTGGCACCGGCCGCGGTTTCATAGACGTCCTTGGTGGTGTCGTTGGTGCCGATCGCGTAGGACGGGGGATCGAACGTCGCCAGCCCCCCGGCCGTCGGGCTGAGGTTGCGGTACGCGTTGTTCACCGTCGGCCCGCCGCGGGCATGCGGGGCATGGCAGTCAACGCAGGTCAGCCCATGGATCCCCGGCGTCCATGTGCCGCCCGGCGCCGTGTCCATGGTGTCGAGCGTGTGACCCGTGGCGTTGTAGTACGGCGTGACGCCGCCGCGGTTCAGCGCTCCGGCCTGGCGCACGCCGGTCCCGGTGTTCGCCTCGAGCACGTCCGGGGCGAACGCCTGGCCGTCATGGCAGGTCAGACAGAGTTCGTTGACCTCGTTGCGAAGCAGATAGGCGTACCCGTCGGTGCCGGGGCCGAGCGGCGTGAACAACCCGCCGCCGTTGGCGTTGTAGCCGTGGGTCTGGCTGAAGTGCATGACGTGACAGTCGCTGCAGATCAGCGTCGCCCCCCGGTGATAGTCGCCGGCCCACGCCGGGCCGCCCATCAACAGGATCAGGCCGATGCCCACCACTCCGATCAGGGCGATGGAGTATTTGTTCATGCTCTGATCACCTCCTTGTTTGATGGAGCCCGGCGTCCTGGCCGAGAGCCGTGCTCGTGAGTCCCGCCACACAGTACAGCAACGACCGTGCCACACCCCCGCCTTGTGAAAGACGTCACATTCGGTTGCGGGATCGTCGGTGGAGAGCAAGAAACGATTGAAACACAGCAACTTTTCGGCGTGGCCATATGGTGAACCGGGAGGGTTGCGTGACCTCCCGCGGGCGGTCTGCGCATTTCAGCGCACTCGGCCCCGGGTGAGGGTGAAGACCTGAAGCCGGCGGCCGACCCGCTCGACCGTGAACACCCGCCCTCCGGATCCGACCGCGACATCCACGGGATACGCCAGGTCGCCGGCGGAGGATCCGAAGCCGCCGAAGCCGATCAGGTGGTTTCCCTGCAGGTCGAACACCTTGATCTCCTGCCGGACGGCATCAGCGGCAAAGACGAACCCCTCCGGATCGACACTGATGCCGGAAGGGGTGGAGAAGTTTGCCGGCCCGATCTCCCGTTCGCCCCAGCCGCGCAGGTACTTGCCGTAGGGGTCATAGACCTGGATCGGGATCCCCGTGGAGTCGCTGACGTAGAGGTTGCCCTCCCCGTCGAACGCCAGATCGCGCGGTGCCTGCAGGCGACCGCCCCGGCGACCCGAACCCCGGATGATCCGGACGTGGCTCCCGTCCGGTCCCCGGACCAGGATCCGGTGACCGGCGTTGTCGAGCAGGTAGATCCGTCCGCCCGGCCCGATCCGGAAACCCGCGATCGCCGGCTCGATATTCTCGACCGGCTCGATGGGAATGGTCCGCACCGGCGTGCCGCGGTAGTCAAAGACCCGGATCTCCTGCTCGCCCCCCATCAGGACGTAGATGTTTCCCTCGCCATCGGTGTCGACCGCGATCGGCGGGTCGAAACGGCTCCCGGGAGTGAAGGTGAAGCGCGGCACGCCACGCGCATCGAAGATGCCGATCATCCCGCTCCCCGCGTCCACGACGAACACCTCGTCCTGGACCGGGTCGTAGTGCACCGCGGCGGGCTGCTTGAACGGAGTGCCGTCGAGGTGCTCGTAGACGAGAGCCACCGATCGCGGCCGCAGCGTCTGCGGGAACACCGGTTCGCCGCGATCCTGGGCGGCGATCGATCCGGCCCCGGTGGCCACTGCCGATCCGGCGATGGTGGCGGCCGTCAGGGCCGCCACCAGGACGGCGCGTCTCATCCGGTCTTCCCCTTGGACGGCGCCGGCCCCGGAGTCAGCCGCCGGCCGGTCTGCTCGTCCTGGAGGGCCACGGCCCTGCGGAACGCGGTCTCGTCGAGCTGGATCTTCGCGTGCTCCTTCAGGCGGGCGACGAAGGCGGCACGACGTTCCTTCTGTTTCTGGATCACGAGTCGCTCGGTGACCTGATCACGGACCTGGTCGAACGGCGGGATCGCCCCGGGCGTGACTTCGATGACCTGAACGATGCCGAACCCCTGGGCTCCCTGGATCACACCGCTCGTCTCGCCCGCCTTCAACGCGTACACACCGTCCGACGGGCCCGCCGGACCGCGCGGCCCGTCCAGCCAGCCGAGATCGCCGCCCTTGGGCCCCGAGGCCGTGTCGATCGATCGCGCGCGCGCCAGTTCAGCGAAGTCCTTGCCCGCCGCGAGATCACGCCGGATGGCCTCGGCCTCGGCCGCGGTCACGACGACGATCTGGCGCAGGTGGTGTTTCGACGGCACCGCGAACGCCGCCGGGTTGCGGTCGTAGACCGCCCGCGCTTCGGCGTCACCCACCTCCACACCCTTCAGGATGACGGTGGCCTCCACCTCCCCGCGGATCCGGGCGTCGGCCCAGGCCCTGGCCTGGCGCTCCAGAACCGGGGTCATGGCGATCCGGCGGCGGGCCTCGTCGATCAGCAGCGTGTCGGCGACCGCGGCCTCCCAGGTCTCCGCGATGCTGCCACCGTGGCCCCGGGCGCGCGACCGCACCCGCCCGGCGGTCAACTTGAGCCCGGTCGCGGTCGTGAGAAGGACGGCGTCATCCGCGGGATCCGGCTTGTCGGACGGGCTGCGGGGCGCGAACAGGAACTTCGCCACCACCAGCGCCTCCTCCTTGGGCGGGTGGTTCTTTCTGACCGACGCGACCAGATCGCCGCGCAGCGCCACCTGTCGCCGCATCCTCAGGATGGCGCTGATCTTGTCCTCCACCTTCCCGCGCGCCGGCGGCTCGCCAATCTTGATCTCGACCGCCTGGACAAGACGCCAGACCCCCTCGGCCTCGAACGGTCCGGCGATCGTCCCTGCCGGCGTTTTCAGGATCATCGCCTCGGTGACCGGATCGATGACTCCCCAGGTCACCCATCCGAGATCGCCGCCGCGGTTGCGGCTGGCGTGGGTCGACACCGCCCGGGCGACGGCGCCGAACGACTCGCCGCCCTGCACGCGCTTCAGCGCCTCCCCGGCCCCCCGTTTGTCCTGCGTCTCGATCAGCGAGGTCCGGATCTGCTTCGGCAGGAGGTCGTACGCCTGCTTGACCTGTGCCGGCGTCGGCTCCGCCGGTTTGCGGATGAACCGTTCCTCCAGCTCCTGGAGGCGGAGGAGGTCGCGCTGCATCTCCTGCGCCTGGAGGAACCCCGGCTCCTCCGCGATCCCCATCCGCCTCCCCTCCTGGACGGTCAGCGTTTCGGCGATCGCCTGGTCGAGGACGGCCCGCAGGATCTCCTCGCCGATCAGCAGGCTGCCGTGCCCTGCATGCCGCGATTCGAAGGCGTTCTTCAGATCGGCGAGCGAGATCGGCTCGCCGTTCACCGTCGCCAGCCTGAGGCGCGCCTCCTCGGCGGCCGCGGACTTGGGGCCGGCCGGCCGCGGCGCGGCGGACTTCTGGCCGGCCGGCGGCGAAGCGGCTGCGGGGCCCACGGTCCCGAAGGCCACGACGGCGAAAACGGTGGACATCAGCAGGGCAACGGACCTGCGGCGGTGGGCGTGATCGCGCATCATGGGTCGAGTCCTCCTTGCGAAGAGATCGGGACAGGTTCGAAGACATCGACGAGGGGGGCGAGGGCCTCGAACGCCGCCCGGAGCATCAGCGTCTCGGCCAGCCGGACGTTGCCGACCTCGTAGAACGACCGGGTTTCATCCCCGCGCCGCTCGTGGTCGGCGGCCCACAGGATCTCCCCGGTCCCGGTATCGAGCAGACGGAACGCCGCCGCCACCTCGGGCACCAGGCCGCCTCCCGGGACTGCCTCTTCCCAGCGATCGACGTCACCCATCAGCACCGCGGCCACGCCGGGATCGCGCGCCAGACTCCGCACGTCCTCGCGTGCGACTGGCAGACCGGTGCGCCAGCCGCGCTCGAGGAGCCGGCGGGTCGCGTCGCCGGCGTCGTAGAGATCGACCGGCAGGGCCGCGGCGATGGCACACGCCATCAGATCGGCGGCGATCTGTCCCGCACCGGGGTGGTTGCTGCGGTTGCGGAACGGCAGGACCACCAGGCTGGCCGGCAGTCGTTCGCGGAACCGCGGCGACAGGAAGAGGGCCGGCGACGGCGCGAGGACCGAACGCTTCAGCGGGTCCCATGCCGCGGCCTCCGCCCGTTCCTTGTCGTCCCGGGGAAACAAGGCGATCGCCAGGCGTCGTGCCGCCTCCAGGAGCGTCCGCTCCCGGCTGACCGTCCCGCCGGCGCCGAGCGCCCCGAGAAACTCCCGCCCCTCCACCCCCACGAATGTCACGGACTCGAGGCCGAGCTGCCCGGCATCGACCACCCGGGCCGAAAGGCTCGCCGCCTCTCCCCCGTCCGCGCAGCGATACAGAGAGCCGATCAGCAGCCGGCGGACCTCGAGCGCCTGCGCGAGCCCGCGGATCTCTTCCCGGGTCAGGAGATTCAGGTCCCGCAGCCGCCGGGCGCGCAGTTCGCGGTCCACGCGGGCCGGGTCGACCAGCTCCAGACCGCGCCCGGACAGCGCCAGGTCGAGGGACGGCCGGATCCGGTCCCAGCAGTCCGGCGGCGCGCCGCGCGGCGTGAACGGCAGGACGGCGATGCCACGCGGCTCCTCTGCGGCCGGAGACGCGGCGGGGGGCGCCTGCTCCGACGCTGCGGCCGCGGCGGCCTCCGGCCCCGGTCCGACCGCCAGGATCAGGGCGACGGCCGGGATCAGGGCGACGGCCGGGATCAGCGCGGCGAGCGTCCGGGTGCGCATCAGAATCGGAACTCCAGAAAAACGGTCGCCAGGTCGGTCCGCCCGGCATCCGCCGCCCCGGAACGGATCCCGGCATAGGCAATTTCCAGCAGGGTGCGCGGGTTCAGGGTCCAGCGCACCGCCGCCCGGTTCTCGTCACGCAGTTCGCCGGTGAGCGATCGCCGGTCGTGGATCACGGAGAGCTGCAACTGCAGGGCGCCGCCGGGGAACGGCAGCCAGTCGACGTCCCACAGCGTCGATCCCCCCTTCAGCCCGGAGATTTCCTGGTAGAGGTATTCAACCGTGGCCCCGAAGACCCGTGTCGGCCGGTACGACAGTCGCGACCGCAGATCGAGGTCGGTCCGACCGCCCTGCAGCCCGAGACCGCTGAACTCGATCCGTTCCCCGGTGTAGTTCCCCGAGAAGATGAGCGTCGGCCGCAGCGGGGCGTAGATCGACAGGTTGGCGAGCCGCCGCGTCGTGCTGCGCTGGAGCACGCCCTCTTCCTGGCGGACGTACGCCAGGTCGAAGGCCGCTTCCGTGGTGTTCAGAAAGCGCGCCGCCGCCCTGAGATTGACCGAGTTCGACTCCACCAGGACCAGGCCGAGCGAGTCGTTCCGCCGGTGCGTCGCCGTGGCCGACAGATCGAAGGTCGGCAATGGGGTGAAGGCCACGCCGGCCGACGCGATCCGGTCACGTTCCGGCCGTCCCTGCGTGGTGTCACGGTTGATCGCCTGCAACCGGACGGTGGTGACGATGCCGTCCTGACGCACGGTCGCGGTGGCGGCGGTGTTGAAGTCCTCCTCGGTGGACACGATCTCCGCCGCGTCGGTCCGGCGGCTCATCAGGGTCGTGAACGACAGGCCGAACGCCTCGTTGACGTCCCAGGCGAGCGTCCCGTTGACGCTGCGGCGGGAGTTGTCGCGGACGTGGGTGCCGGTCCGCAGTTCTTCGCCCAGCCAGGCGACCTCGGTGACCGCCAGCGGCGGCTCGTCGCGGCTGAACTGCGTGTTCACCAGTTTGAGGAACCTCTCCATGACCGGGACGAAATCGATCTCGAAGCGGTTCTCCAGATCGTTGAACCGGCCGCGCAGCGCCAGCGCCTGGAGCGTCCAGAAGTCGCCGTCGGGGCTGGTGTAGACATCCCACTGGTACTCCGCGCCGTTGCCCGGCAGGAGCCGTCGTTCCACGTACACGTGAACGGTGTCCACCGCCACGCCGGGGCCGAACTCGGCGCCGAGGTTCCGTAAGTCCCCCGTCAGGTCCACGGCCGGGGTGGTCAGGTCGCCGTCGGCGAGGGCCGGGGCGGCGGGGAGCGCGCCGGTCAGCGGCGTCATGTCGATGGCGAACAGGGCGGCGCGGACGGGCCGCATCACGTCCACCCTCAGGGTCTGCGGCGTCTCGTCCTTCACCGATCCCTCGACGACCAGCGCCTGGGCGCTGTACACCAGGTCGGCGCCCGCCGCCTCGCCGCGCAGATCGCCGTTCCAGGACGCCTGCCACGAGGTGCGCGCGAAGCTGTTGCGACGGTCCTCGAAGCGCCGGTTCTCCAGGCCCAGACTGGTCGAGGCGCTCTCGCCGCCATAGTTCATGGTCAACAACGACCGGTCCTCGAGGGTGGCATCGACGTCGTCCTCCTGCAGGTCGATGCGCGACACCGACCAGTCGATCTGGGGGAGGCGCTCCTTGTACCAGGCGACCCTCCCGAAATAGTCGCGCCGTTCCCGGTCGATCCCGGCGACCTGGTTCTCGGCGCTGACCCGCGTCAGCCGGGTCCCCCCGCTCGCCTGCCAGACCGGTCCCGCATAGACGATCTGGAAGAACGGCTCGAGAAGATCGCTGTCGCCCGATCCGCCGATGTCGGTCTGAAACGACTGAATGAGGGCTCGGAGGCGCGCCTGCCAGTAAAGATCCTTCGTGACGTTGTTCTTGAAGCTGATCTCGTAGTTCTGCAGGAAGCTCTCGCTCTCCATCGCCTCCCCCGACTGATCCTGCCACGTCTCGCGGATCCGACCGCGCAGCTCCTGGCCAAGCGCCGTCACCGGGCCGGCCAGAATCAGCACGGCCATGACTCCCCACCGGCGCATGGCATCGACCTCCAGGGTCTGCCCGGGCAGGCGGCGCCTGCGGCCCTCCCCAGGGCGATCCGGGGGGAAACACCGCAACGGCTGTGCCAGAGGCGAGACAGGTCAACCCCTGCGGGCAGACGGCCTTAGGCTGCTGGTCGGTCCGGTAACGTGCGCCACATCACGCAGGGCTGTCAGGGCTGCGCCGGTTCGCGCAGTCCATGTGCATGGTGGAGCGGTCTACTTCCCGGTCGTCCCTTCCGGGAACAGCTTCTGCATGACCTCGGGGGCATTCTCCTCGACCGCGAGGAGGGTGTGGCAGTTCTCGCAGTCGGCGCTGATCGTCCGGCCGTCGGCGCTCGCGTGCTCGCCGTCGTGGCAGCGCATACAGCCGGGCGAAGTCATGTGCCCGATGTGGTTGGCGTAGGTCCCCCAGGTGATTTTCATCTCCGGGAATACGTTGGCGTTGTGGACGGTGACCAGGGCTTCGCCGGCCGCCGCGATTGCCGTCTGCTTCGCTTCGACCGCAGCCGGGTAGTTCTCACGGTAGTAGGCGGTGAACGCCTCCGGAATTTTCGCGCGCGCCTCGTCGTGGCTGGCGTAGCCGGCCGACAGGACCGACACCGCGGTCCGGCGCGCGTACGGCAGGGTACGGTCGATCCTGCCGGAGTACAGCAGCGCGTCAACCTCCTCCTCCGGCAGCCGGAAGATGTGGGTCGGGCGATTGTGACAGTCGACGCAGTCCATCCGGCGGCCGTGCCGGCGGATCTCGTCCTCCGTGGGCGGCTCGGTCCCGGACATCAGGTAGTCGGTCACGTGGCCATCCATCGATCGAAAGCGGACGAAACTGATGGCTTCCCGCTTGTCGTCCGCCAGGTAGAGGACCTCGTTGGCGATGTTCATGTGCCAGTGAATGCCGGAGGCGAACCCGGACTCCAGGCTGCCGCCGCCGACCTTGAGGATCAGCACCGTCTTCAGCTCGGTGTTGACCTCGTCGTCGCTGAACTTGGTATTCACCTTGATCCGGTCGCCGTGGAATTTCTCCGGCCAGTGGCACTGCTCGCAGGTCTCGCGCGCCGGGCGGAGATTGTGGATCGGGGCCGGGATCGGCCGCTCGTAGGTGTTGAGATTGACGGCGAACACCTGGCCGACGCCCGCCAGCTTCGATCGCACGAACCACCCGGCGCCCGTCCCGATGTGACAGTCCACGCAGGCGACGCGCGAGTGCGGCGAGCGCGAGTAGGCGGTCAGCTCGGGCGCCATGACGCTGTGGCAGACCTCGCCGCAGAACTGGGTCGAGTCCATCCACTCGATGCCGCGGTAGGTGACCGACGAAAGGATCACGATGTTGACGATGGCGAGAACCAGAAAGCCGAGAAGTCGAGTCTGGTGGGTCTCGAGGTTCAGGTCGATCACCGGCAGACGGCGGGTCTCCTTGTGCCGGCTGCGCACTACACCGAGCGGGATGAGCACGACGCCGAGCAGGAGAAACGCCGGCAGGACCAGGAACACCAGGACGCCGAGGTAGGGATTGCCGTGGAAGCCGAGAAAATCGAGAACCAGGATGGTCAGGATGATGGCGCCCGAGACGCTGGCCATGGTCAGGCCGGCCATGCTGATGGCGTTGCGGACGCTGGCTTTCAGGTATTCACGGACCCAGTGGAAGACGCGCACGACACCCTCCTCCGCGAGACCGGCGATGTTAACAGATGAGGCCCGACGGTGCAGTATAGTCAGCGTGTCCCGATGAGCCGCAAACCGAAACAACGCAAAGCACGCGCTGCAAACCCCGGACCGGAACAGTCGCCGGCGCTCCCGGAGCGGCCCGCGACCGGGCCCGCCATGGTCGATACTGGCGCTCTCTACCGGCGGGTCCGCGCTTACGTCGGGTTCACGGCCGGCGACTCGCGTCTGCTGGCGCGTCTGCACCGTCACGCCAAGCCGCACCTCGACGCGATCATCGACGACTTCTACGCCCATATCGTGGCCGACCCGGGCGCCTCCCGGGTCCTGACCGGCGGCACCGTGCAGGTCGACCGTCTGCGACGGACGCTGCGCGAATGGCTGGCCCGCACGCTGCGCGGTCCGCACAACGCGGAATTCGTGCGTCTGCAGGCGAACATCGGGCGGCGTCACGTGCAGGTGGGGTTGGAGCAGTCCTACATGATCAGCGGCATGCACGTGCTGCGCGGCCACTTGGCGCGCCTCGCCCGCGCCACCTCCGCGCGCGGGAAATCCGCCGCCGAGGCGACGGCCCGCGCCGTCGATCGGGTGATCGATCTGTCGCTGGCCCTGATGCTGGCGACGTATCGCGAGGACTCGCTGCGCCAGATGTTGCGGGCGGAGCAGCATGCCACCATGAAGCGGCTGGCGGCGATCGGCGAGATGGCGGCCTCGATCGCGCACGAGATCCGCAATCCTCTGGCCGGCATCAGCGGCGCCATCCAGGTCCTGCGCGAGGACCCACCCGGCGAGGCCACGCGGCGCGATGTCCTGGAAGACATCCTCCACGAGGTCCGGCGGCTGGACGCCCGCATCAACGACCTGCTGCTCTACGCCCGCCCGGCGGCGCCCCGGCGCGAGCCGGTCCGCCCCGCCGATCTGC
>JANNTZ010000254.1:0-4145 GCA_031394595.1 Acidobacteriota bacterium | reverse complement strand
CTCGCGAAAGCCTGCGCCATCTCGCAGCCGATCGGGCCGGCCCCGAGGACGACGAACCGGCGCGGCAGCTCCTCCAGCCAGAAAATCGTCTCGTTGGTGAGCGGCCCCGCCTCCGCCAACCCCGGGACCGGCGGGACAGCGGCGCGGGCCCCGGTGGCGATGACGGCGCGGCGGAACCTCAGCCGCGCGCCGGCGACCTCGACGGTGTCGGGCGCCGCGAAGCGCCCCTCGCCGAGGAACACGTCGACTCCCTTCCCGGTGTAACGCTCGACGCTGTCGACAGGGCTGAGATCGGCGCGCAGCCGCCGCATGCGCCGCATGACGGCAGCGAAATCGCCGCCGCCGTCGGCGGCCGGGGCGGCGAAGTCGCGCGCCCCGTGCCGCGTCTCGTGCCAGGCGCGGGCGGCGCGCAGGACCGCCTTCGACGGCACGCAGCCGACGTTCAGGCAATCGCCCCCCATCAGGTGCCGTTCCACCAGCGCCACCCGGGCGCCGAGACCGGCGGCGGCGATCGCCGTCACCAGCCCCCCAGGGCCGGCGCCGATCACCACCAGGTGATAGCGCTCCTTCGGGACGGGGTTGACGTAGCCGTCCGGGCGGACGCTCGCCAGATGACGCCGGTTGTGATCGTCGAGGGGCCGGATGAGGTCGGTCATGGCGTTCCGGTCGCCGCCTGGAGGGCGCGGCGCGCCGTCCTCGTGATCAGCAGCGTGACGATCAGCGTCGCGATCAGGCCCACGGCCAGCAGCACGTAGTGTCCCGCGCCATGGGAGACCTTGGCCCCGCCGGCGAGGGTCGCCACCTCCCCCGCCACCTTGCCGTAGTAAACATAGAGGAACGTGCCGGGGAGCATGCCGATGGAGGCCCACAGATAATCCACGAACCGCACGCGGGTCAGACCCAGAGCGTAGTTCAGGAGATTGAACGGGAAGACCGGCGACAAACGCAGCAGGAAGACGATCCACCCGCCGCCTTCGCCTATCGCCCGGTCGATGCCGGCCAGGCGGACGTTCCCCGCCAGACGATTCTCGATCGCCGGGCGGGCGAGGTGGCGCGACACGAGGAACGCGGCCGACGCCCCCAGCACGGCAGCGACGAACACCAACAGCACCCCGCGCCACAAGCCGAACAGGGCGCCGGCGGCAAGCGTCAGGATGGATCCGGGCACGAACGCCACGGTCGCCAGGGCATAGACGGCGACGAAGACGATCGGTCCCCAGAGGCCGAGCCCTTGCAGCAGGACGGCGAGCTCCGGCAGACGTCCCCCCGCCATTCGTCCGAGAACCACCAGACCGGCGATCAACACGACCGTCAGTGCGGTCTTTCCATAGCGCCGATAGAGGCGTGCGGGGCCTGATCCGTCGCCTTCCTTCATGATCGCCGACTCTCGCATGATCGCCATCTCTCCGTCCGGGCCGACATGCTCCACCTGGCCGGCGGAACAGATCCTACCCCGCCGCCGCCCCCGTTGACCCATCCTGGGACCGAGGCCGGCCTCTGCGGCAGTCCCCGTCCACAGCCGTCCACAGACGATTCACAGGGGGACGCACAGCCTAAGTGGCGGCCCCGCATGATCTTGTGGTCTGCCCGTCCACACTCCACAATATTTTGTGGATTCGGTCTTGACAGCCTTCGAACCGGCTGTGGTAAGTTGGCAAATGCGCCGCGCGGGCGCTCCAGGAGGGTGGAGGCGACCCGGCGGCACGTTTCGAGCCGTGCGATCAGCAGCGAAGTCTGAAGGCCGCAGATGACGGGGCGCCGCCCCCGTGCAGGCCGGATATTCGGTTCGGTGGCGGTGTGGTGGACGAAACGGGCATGAGACGCGCACAATTTGTCGGGGAGGCGGGATGAAGAAGGAGTCGGAATTGAAGGAACGGCGGGGTGACATGGCTGCCGGATCCCGCCGCAGGACGCAGACCCATCCTCGGACGCAGGCCGGACCGCAGACCCAGGGGCAGGCCGGACCGCAGACCCAGAGTCAGCCCCAGACGGCCCAGCCGCAGACCGGTTTCGGCGCGCCGCTGTCGATGCGCCGGGCCGCCACCGGTCTGACCCTCGAGCGCTACTTCACGAAACCGGGCGTCGACCCCTTCGAGGAGATCGACTGGGAACTGCGCGACGCCGTCATCGGCAACGAGAAGGGCGCGGTCGTCTTCGAGCAGAAAGCCGTCGAGGTCCCGAAATTCTGGACGCAGACCGCCACCAACGTGGTCGTCTCCAAGTATTTCCGCGGCACCCTCGGCACGCCGCAGCGCGAGCGCAGCGTGCGCCAGCTGATCGGCCGCGTGGTGCGGACGATCGCCGGCTGGGGCCGGGCCCAGGGCTACTTCGGCACCGAAGAAGACGCGCAGATCTTCGAGGCGGAGCTCAAGCACCTCCTCGCGTATCAGAAGATGTCGTTCAACTCCCCGGTCTGGTTCAACATCGGCGTCGAGCCGCGCCCGCAGGGGTCAGCGTGTTTCATCAACTCGGTCGAGGATCGGATGGACTCGATCCTCGGGCTGGCGAAGACCGAGGGGATGCTGTTCAAGTACGGCAGCGGCACCGGCACCAACCTGTCGCCGATCCGATCGTCGAAAGAGCTGCTGGCCGGCGGTGGCACCGCGTCGGGCCCGGTGTCGTTCATGAAGGGATACGACGCCTTCGCCGGGGTCATCAAGAGCGGCGGCAAGACCCGGCGCGCCGCCAAGATGGTCATCCTCAATATCGACCACCCCGATGTCGAGGAATTCATCAAGTGCAAGCACGAAGAAGAGAAGAAGGCCTGGGCGCTGATCGATGCCGGCTACAGCGCGGCCCTTGACGGTGCCGCCTACTCCTCGGTCTACTTCCAGAACTCCAACAACTCGGTGCGCGTCACCGATGAGTTCATGAAGGCGGTCGAGGCGGACGGCGCGTGGACCACCCGCGCCGTGACCGACGGCCGCCCGATGGACACCTACAAGGCGCGCGACCTGATGGGGATGATCGCCGACGCCGCCTGGCACTGCGGCGACCCGGGAATGCAGTTCGACACCACGATCAACGACTGGCACACGGTCCCGAACACCAACAGGATCAATGCCTCCAACCCCTGCTCGGAATTTATGTTCCTCGACGATACGGCCTGCAACCTGGCTTCGCTGAACTTGATGAAGCTGACGAACGAGGACGGCGAGCTCGATGTTGCAGCGTACCGCCGGGCGATCGACACGACCATCCTGGCGCAGGAGATCATCGTCGATAACGCCTCGTACCCGACGGCGAGGATCGCGCAGAACTCGCACGACTTCCGGCCGCTCGGCCTGGGGTACGCCAACCTCGGGGCGCTCTTGATGAGCCGCGGACAGGCGTACGACTCGGACTCCGGGCGGGACTACGCCGGCGCCATCACCGCGGTGCTGACCGGCGAGGCCTACGTCATGTCGGCGCGTATCGCCGAGAAGATGGGGCCGTTCAACGGCTTCGCGAAGAACCGCGAGCCGTTCCTGCGGGTCATCAAGAAGCACGGGTCGCATGTCGCGAAGATCGATTCGGCGCACGTGCCGCTCGATCTCTACAGCGCGGCGCGCGACTGCTGGGAGGAGGCGCACGCGCAGGGCGCGCAGCACGGCATCCGCAACGCCCAGGCGACGGTCATCGCCCCGACCGGCACCATCGCCTTCATGATGGACTGCGATACCACCGGCATCGAGCCGGACATCGCGCTCATCAAGTACAAGAAGCTGGTGGGCGGCGGGCTGCTGAAGATCGTCAACAACACCGTGCCGCACGCGCTCGAGCGTATCGGCTACTCCGAGTCCCAGGTCAAGGAGATCATGGAGTACGTGGACGAGAACGAGACCATCGAAGGGGCACCGCACCTCAGTCCTGCTCATCTGTCGGTGTTCGATTGCGCGTTCAAGCCGGTCAACGGCGAGCGCTCCATCCACTACATGGGCCACGTCCGGTTGATGGGCGCCATCCAGCCGTTCCTGTCCGGCGCGATCAGCATGACCGTCATCTTGCCCGAGGCCGCCACGGCCGAGGAGATCGAGGACGTCTACCTCCAGGGCTGGAAGCTGGGCCTGAAGGCCATCGCCATCTATCGCGACGGCTCCAAGCGTTCCCAGCCGCTGTCCACGGGCAAGAAGAAGGACGCGGACTCCGCCGTCGCTGCCGTGGCG
>JANNTZ010000238.1:0-1604 GCA_031394595.1 Acidobacteriota bacterium | reverse complement strand
CGGACTGGCTCGCCCGCACCATGGCTTCGACCGACTGCTGAAGATCCTGCGCATAGGAGGTGCCCTTCGCATTCAGTATCACCAGATCGGCGGAAACCCCCTTCAAACGCCAGTACTCGTGCGCCCGCAGGAGCTGTCTCGCGACCTCCCGCTCCTCGTCCCTCTCGATGCGTACCACGGCGATCGGCAACTCACCGGAGATGCCGTTTGCCCAGAGCCCGGATGGGCCGGCGCTGCCCCCGGCCAACTCCTGCTGCCCCGCGCGCAAGGAGCGATCCGCGTAGAGCAGGCGATTGGCGAGACGCTGGAAGAGATGCGCTTCGTCCCGGGTGATCCGGAGATGGTGCAGCTGGACCTGGGCCTGCGTCCACGCCAGCGCGCTGGCGCGCTCGAACGTTGCCGCCTGACCATACTTCTCTGCAATCTCCAGGGCCTGCTCCCGGGAACGCGCCACGAGAGTCGTGAACACGAGACGCACCGTCCCTTGAGGTGGTATCGCGACGCGATACCTCAGGCTCATGATCGGATCCAGGACCGTCCCCGCCGTGTTCGACAGAGGTTCGCCGGAGATCACGGAAAGCGGCGAGCGGATCGCGCGGCCCCGGCCAAGAAACCGGGCGCGGTCGCTCTCGTACTGCGGCGCGTCGACCGCATCCCCCTCCGCCGCGGCCAGGTGGGCGAGCCATATCGGAGGCTCATCCGTCGAACGCGGGCGCCGCGTCGCCAGCAGGGTCCCGTGCCCGGGTACGAACTCCGTCTCCACGAACAGGTTCGAGAAGGCGGGGTGGGCCTCGTCCGCGGCCTGAGGAGCCAGCACGACCTCGGCATACGAGGTGAAATCGATTTCACGGTCCCGGGGTTCGAGATTGGTCACCGTCAGCCGGCGGAGCTCGGCGTCGTCCTCGGGGGAGACCACGACCTCGAGAACGATCGACAGGGAGGTGTCACGCTGCGTGATGGTGGCCCGGTCCTCGGAATAGACGACATCGTATTGATCGGCTTCGGTTCCGCAGGGCTGGAAGCCGGCGGACCAGAGGTCACCGGTTCCCACGTCCCGCAGGAAGACGAACGTGCCCCAGCAGTCGCGCGTCGTGTCCTCCCGCCAGCGGGTGACGGCCAGGTCTTCCCACCGGCTGAACCCGGAGCCTGCCGCCGTGATCATGACCGTGTAGCGGCCGTTGGAAAGGAGATGGGTGCGTGGCGTGATGTCGTGCGGCGATTCGAACTGCCGCAGAGTCGGAGGAACGAGATCGCGGACGTGTGCGGCTTCCAGCACCTCCTCGGCCCGGGGCCGGGCCACGGCGACCGACCGCGGCGTCCGTTCCTGGAGCAGGAGCTCCGCCGCCTGGACCATGGGATGGGAGTGAAAGCGCCTCCGGGTGGCTCCGTCGTGGACCACGTTCCCCATCGAAACGACGGTCATCCCCTGGTGATGGGCCATGTACGCGCGGACCACCGCAAGCCGGGTCTTGTCCGGCAACCTCGAGGGGGTGTAATCGAGAGCGTCATAGAACCCGTAGGCGCCTCGGGCTCCTGCCTCATCGAGGCGCGAGAAATTGACCAGCGCGGCCCGGGGGTTCACCATGGCCGCAAGCGCCGTGGCG
>JANNTZ010000199.1:0-20134 GCA_031394595.1 Acidobacteriota bacterium | reverse complement strand
GGCAGCGGACGCGGCGATCAGCCAGTCGGATGCCGCGCAACCCCTCCGTCACGCCGGTGATCGGATCCGTGTGCCGCAGCAAACCATCGGTCACGAGGTCCAGCCCCGAGCCGACCTGGAGATCGATTGCCTCGCGCGTGGCCCGGTCCTGCAGGGCGCGGATCGCCGCGTCGGGCGGCGCGCCGGCGGGCCGGACGCGCAGCGCCTGATCGAGTTCGCGCCCGACCGCCCCCCCGCCGTGTGGAAACGATCCGTTGTTGACGGCCTTCATGACCGGCCCCCTCTTCCCTGACCCCGAACCGGTGGGTTCCTGGCAGCGAAGGCGATCCCGTCGGGATGGGCGCCGACCTCGATCGTGCCGGTCACCTCGAATCCCGGGATCGACACCACCGACACGCTGTTGGAGTCGTTGTTACAGACGTAGCCGCGTGTTCCGCGGCCATTGATGGCGATCCCGCCGGGTCGCCGCCCGACGGCGACACGGGCCCGGACACGACGCTCCAGGACATCGACGACCGTCAGGTCGTCGGATCCGCGATTGGCCACCAGGGCGGTGAAGCCGTTGGGCGTGGTGGCGACGCGGACCGGCGTCCGTCCGGTGGACACGCGGGCCATGAGGCCGGCATCCGAGGCGTCGAGGATGGCGAGCTGATCGGTGCGCTGGAGAGCGACCAGGACGAACCGGCCGTTCGAGGTCACGGTGATCCCTTCCGGACCGGCGCCGACCGGATAGTGGCCGAGGATGCGCAGTTCGGGGACCTTGAGGAGTGTCACCGTGTCGGACCCTAGATTGGGCACCCAGGCCCGGCGACCGTCCGGCTGCATCGCCACCATGTGGGCGTTCTTCTGCGTCGTGCTCATCGATCGGGTGATGGTGTCGCCCCTGGTCTCGATGGCAAACAGTCGCTGGCTCCCTTCGCTGGTGAGGATCAGGTGTCGGCCATCGCGGGTCACGGCGAGTCCGTGCGGCAACGCGAAGCGCTCGGATCGGATCGTCTTGACGACCGTGGCGGAGGCGAGATCGACGACGCTGACGCTTCCTTCTCCGGTATTGGCGACGTAGGCCTTGCGCCCATCCGGGGTGACCGCGACCTCGTGCGGCTCGCGACCGACCTTGATCGTGGCGATCCGCCGGTGGGCAGGGACGTCGAACAGCATCAGCGTGTCCTCGTGCTTGTTGAGCACCAGGAGCATCCCTTCGGTCGCATTCTCCGGCGTCGATCCGCTGGCCGGGACACCGGTCGGCGCGCCCAGCCCCAGCCCGAGAACCAGCCACGCCGCCGGTCGGAAGAGCGATCGGTTCATCATGCCATCCCCCGTCCCAGGAGCCGTGACCGGGCCCGGGCCGCCCGCCGGAAGAAGGGGCCCGACCGCCCGTCCAGCGCCATCCGGAGACGCCTTAGCTCGCGCACGCATTCATCGATCGCGCGCTCGATCTCCTGCCGGTTCGCTGCCAGGACGCCGATCCAGATCCCGGGGGGGCTGACCGCCACACGGCTCATGTCGCGGAACGCCGGCCCGCCCGCTCCGGCACGGGCCCGACCGGCAGCGGCGTTCACCAGCGCCACGGCGAGCAGCTGCGGCAGGTGGCTGAGCCGCGCCACCGATCGATCATGATCCCGAGTCCCGATCCGCACCGGGGAGGCGCCCAGCCGGCGCACCAACCTTTCGATGCGGGAGATCGAGCGGTGTCCGGCACCGCCCCGTCCCGGCGGGCAGAGAAACCAGGTCGCCCGATCGAACAGCGTCGCGCGGGCGCCGACGATTCCGGATCGCTCCGACCCGGCCATCGGGTGCCCCCCCACGAAACGCGCCCCGAGCCCCGCCCGTGAGGCGACCCGGCCGACGATCGATTTGACCCCCGCAACGTCCGTCAGGATCGCGGTCGGCGGGGCGAGCCGCGCCACGCGCGGCAACACTTCGATGAGGCTCTCCACCGGTAGCGCCAGGATCACCAGGTCGGCGTCGCGCACGGCCCGCGCCAGCACGGGGCTCCCGTCGTGAATCGCGCGGCGGGCCCGGGCTTTCCGCAACACCGCGGGCCGATCGAACCCGGTCACGTGGATCCCCGGAGCACGGCGACGGAGCCCCAGACCGATCGACCCTCCGATGAGCCCGACTCCCACGATCGTCACGCGTCGGAACGGCGGGGAGGCCACGATGGATCAGACCGTCCGCCCGATGGCCGGCGCGATGATCCGAAGTTGCGCGACCAGCTCGGCAAACTGCTCCGGGTAGATCGACTGGGGCCCGTCGGACAGGGCGCGCTCCGGCTCGTGATGCACCTCGACCATCACCCCGTCGGCTCCAGCGGCCAGCGCGGCGCGGGCCATCGGGATCACCTTGTCGCGCAGCCCGGTGCCGTGGCTGGGGTCGGCGATGATCGGCAGATGGCTGAGCTTCTTGATGATCGGGATGGCGGAGATATCCATCGTGTTACGCGTGTAGTTCTCGAAGGTGCGGATGCCGCGCTCGCACAGCATGATCTGATGATTGCCGCCCGCCATGATGTACTCCGCCGACAGCAGCCACTCCTGGATGGTTGCGGAGAGGCCCCGCTTCAGCATCACCGGCTTGCGGATCCGCCCCAGCTCCTTGAGCATGTGGAAGTTCTGCATGTTGCGCGCGCCGATCTGCAGGATGTCGGCATACTGCGAAACCAGCTCGATCTGCGTGGTATCCATGACCTCGGTGATCACCTTGAGATCGTGGCGGTCGGCGGAGCGGCGCAGGTAGGTCAGCCCCTCCTCGCCGAGCCCCTGGAAGGCGTACGGCGAGGTGCGCGGCTTGAAGGCTCCGCCCCGGAGGATGCGGGCCCCGAAGCGGGCGACGCTCGAGGCGATGATGTCGAGCTGCTTCTCGCTCTCGACCGCGCACGGGCCGGCCATCAGCACGACTTCGCGGCCGCCGATGCGCACGTCGCCCAGCGTGATGACCGTGTCCTCGGGCTTGAACACGCGTCCGGCGAGCTTGTACGGCTCGCTGATCTTGATGACCTCGTGGACCCCGGGGAGGATCTCGAATTCCCGCGGATCGATCGGCCCCTTGCCGCTGCCCACGACGCCGATCACCGTCCGGGTGGCGCCGGTGGACCGGTGGGCGTCGAAGCCCTTCTGAGTCAGGACGTCGATCACCTTTTCGATCTGATCCTCGCTGGCCTGCTCGTTCATCACAATGACCATGCATCTTCCTCGTCGCCCCAGCAGGGCATCAGGTGGAGACGGGCGCGGTCCCGCCCGGACCCCGCTCCCCGCCGTCCTCCGTCGCGATCCGCTCCAGCCGGCGCGACTCGTCGATGATTCTCTCGAACAACCGGCGGATGGCCGCCGATTCCAGCGGTCCTCCGTGATGCCCCTGAACGTTGCGCAGAACCTCCTCCTCGCGATCGGGCTGGTAGATCGGCAGACCGCGCTCCCGCTTGATCGATCCCAGGGCGATCGCCTGCGTGGCCCGCTCGTTCAGGAGCCGGACCAGATCGCGATCGATCTCGTCGATGCGGCGCCGGCGCGCCTCCATGGCATCGACCGGCCCGCCTGCCGGCGTCCGCCGCCCCGGAGTCCGTCCGCGTCCAGCCGTCATCTCAGGATCCCCCCGCGGCGACCAGCGTTCGGCAGAACTCGGCAGTCGCCTCCACGACGTTGCCGCGCCCGGCGTGATCTTCGATCACACCGACCAAGGCGCTCCCCACCACGACCCCGTCCGCCGACCCGGTCAGGGATCGCACGTGCTCCGGACGGCTGAGCCCGAAGCCCACCGCCACCGGGAGCCGCCCGGCGGCCACCTCGCGCACCCGCCGCAGGTCATCCACCAGGCCGTCCGGCAGGGCGTCGCGCGACCCGGTGACACCGGTCCGGGAGATGACGTAGAGGAAGCCCCGACCCTCGCGGCAGATCATCGCCACCCGCGGAGCACCGGAGGTCGGTGCCACCAGATGCACCAGGTCGATGCCGACCCCGGCCAGCGCCGGCCCCAGATCGCCTCCCTCCTCCGGCGGCAGATCGGTGACCAGCACTCCATCGAGGCCGGCGTCGGCTGCCGCCGACACGAAGTCGGCGTCACCCATCCGGTGGATCGGATTGTAGTAGGTGAACAGGACCAGTGGCGGCGCTCCCTCGCTGCGCAAGCGCGCCGCGAGCTCGAGGACCCCCCGCAGGCGCGTGCCACCCCGCAGCGCCCGCTCGGCTGCCCGCTGGATCACCGGTCCGTCGGCGATCGGATCCGAGAACGGCACACCCAGTTCCACCGGCCCCGCTCCCGCCTCACCAAGCGCCAGCACCAGCCGCCGCGTGGTCTCGAGGTCGGGATCGCCGGCTGTCAGGTAGGGGATCACCGCCGGGCGGCCCGCGGCCCGTGCCGCGGCGAAGCAGGCCGCCAGACGCGGCGCGCACTGCGGCCAGGTTGCCGGTTCGGCGTCGCTCACAAACCATCCACCGAGGCATCCTCCTGCTGGGCCACGTGCTGCACATCCTTGTCGCCGCGGCCGGAGAGATTCAGCACCACGATGCGGCCCAGGCCGCCTTCGGCCGCCGCCCGCACCAGCCAGGCCACGGCGTGCGCCGATTCCAGGGCCGGCAGGATCCCCTCGGTTTCCGCCAGCAGGTGGAATGCCGCGAGGGCCTCCGCATCCCCGACATGGGTGTACTCCACCCGGCCCTGATCGTGGAGCCACGCGTGCTCCGGCCCGACCGCGGCGTAGTCCAGCCCCGCCGAGACCGACTCGGTGGCCAGGATATTGCCGTCATCGTCCTGGAGCAGCCAGGTGCGGGTCCCCTGCAGGACCCCGACGCTGCCCCCGGCAAAACGCGCGGCATGATGACCCGGGGTCAGGGCCTTGCCGCCCGCCTCGACGCCGACCAGGCGGACCGAACGGTCTTCGAGGAAGGCGGAGAACAAGCCGATCGAGTTGCTCCCCCCGCCGACGCAGGCGACACAGACATCCGGCAACCGGTCCTCGTCCTCGAGGATTTGTCGTCTCGCTTCGCGCCCGATCACCGCCTGGAAGTCCCGTACCATCGCCGGGTAAGGATGCGCGCCGAGCACCGAACCGAGGATGTAGTGGGTGTCGCGTACGGTCGTGACCCAGTCACGCATCGCCTCGCTGATCGCATCCTTGAGGGTACGGCTCCCCGCGAGGACCGGCCGGACCTCGGCGCCAAGCAGCCGCATGCGGTAGACATTCAACGCCTGCCGCCGCATGTCCGCCTCTCCCATGTAGACGGCACAGCGCATCCCGAAGAGCGCCGCCACCGTGGCGGTCGCCACCCCGTGCTGGCCCGCGCCGGTCTCGGCGATCACACGGGTCTTTCCCATCCTGCGGGCCAGAAGCGCCTGGCCGATCGTATTGTTGATCTTGTGCGCGCCGGTGTGGGCCAGGTCCTCGCGTTTGAGGTAGATGCGCGCCGCCCCACCGAGGCGCGCCGCCAGCCGGTCGGCCCGATAGAGTGGCGTCGGGCGCCCGACGTAGCGCGCCAGGTAGTGATCGAGGTCACGGGCGAAGGCAGGATCGCTGCGGCTCTCCAGCCATGCCCTTTCGAGATCGCGGAGGGGAGTCATCAGCGTCTCGGGCACATACCGTCCCCCGTAAGGTCCGTAGCGCCCCCTCGGATCGGGCTGGGTCATGATCGAGCTCCCTGTGTCGTGCCGACCCCGTTGTCGATCCGGGCCGCCACCTCGCGTGCCCGGCTGATGAACAAGGTCATCAGGTCCCGACTTTTCACACCCGGTTCCTCTTCGACACCGCTGCTGACGTCCACGGCCCAGGGACGCGCCGCCGCGATCGCCGTCATGACATTGTCGGGGGCCAGGCCGCCTGCCAGGATCACCCGGCCGAAGGCGCCGGCCCGGCGGGCGATGCTCCAGTCGAAGGTGCGCCCGCTGCCTCCGGGCACCCCGGGAACGGCGGCATCGAGCAGGAAGGTCGTCCCGCCCCAGCGTCGCACCAGGTCCGGTTCGAAACCCGCGCCGACCCTGTGAGCCTTGTACCACGGCAGGCGGATCGAGACGCACGCCTCCGGGGTCTCGTCGCCGTGCAGCTGCAGCCAGTTCAGGCCGGCCCGCCGCGCCGCCTCCTCCATGAAATCGCCCGGCGCGTCGGCGAACACGCCGACGCGGGCGATGAAGGGCGGCAGGGCGCGGGCGATCGTCCCCGCCTGATCGATGTCGATGGCCCTCGGGCTCCCGGTGACGAAGACGAACCCCACGGCGTCCGCCCCGGCCTCGACCGCCGCGTGCGCGTCCTCGGGACGCGTGATGCCGCAGACCTTCACCCGCAAGTTCATTCCGGGTCCCCGGTGAGCGACCGAAGGACGCGGCCCGGATCGGCCTCGCGCATCAGCCGCTCGCCCACGAGGAACGCCCCGTACCCGGCCGCCTGAAGCCGCGCCACATCCGCCGCGCTCTCGATGCCGCTCTCGCTGATTCGGACCACGCCGGGCGGGAGGCGGTCGGCGAGTCGCAGCGAGGTCTCCAGCGAGACCTCGAGAGTCGCCAGGTCGCGGTTGTTGACTCCGATGATGTCGGCCCCGGCGTCGGCCGCCCGGGCGATCTCATCCTCCGCGTTGATCTCCACCAGGGCGTCCATGTGAAGGGACCGGGCCAGTCCCAGGAGCCGCTCCAGGTCCCAGTCGCTCAGCAGCCGCGCGATCAGCAGGATGGCGTCCGCGCCGAGAGCCCGGCTCTGGTACACCTGCCACTCGTCGACGAGGAAGTCCTTGCGCAGCACCGGCGGTTCGGCCGCCTCCTTGGCGGCGGTCAGGTCCTCGGGCGCACCGAGGAAGTAACGCCGCTCGGTCAGGATCGAGAGGGCCACCGCACCGCCCGCGGCATAGGCACGGGCCAGCGTGGCGACGTCGGCGCCCGGCTGCAGGGGGCCGCGGGACGGGGAGGCGCGCTTCACCTCGGCGATGATGTTGACCCGCCCTTCCCGCCGGACCGCCTTGCCGAAATCGCGCGGTGGCGGGGCGGTCGTGGCCATTTCGATGACCCGTCGCAGCGGGGTCTCCAGCTTCTCCCGCTGCACTTCCAGTCGTTTGGCGGCGACGATCTTTTCGAGGATGCTCACCGGGCCTCCATTCCCTGGCGCGCGGGACAGATCCGACGCAGCCGATCGAGGACCGCGGCAGCGCCGCCCCCGTCGATCGCGGCGCCGGCATGGGACACCCCCTCACGGAGATCGACCGCACGGCCGGCGACGACCAGCGCGGCGGCGGCATTCAGCAACACCACGTCCCGCCGCGGTCCGCGCCCGCCATCGAGGATCTCACGGACGATGGCCACGTTGCGATCCACGTCTCCACCCAGAAGATCCTCGCGCGGCGCCGGCGGCAGACCGGCGTCCTCCGGACGGATCCAGCGGGTCTCGACCACTCCGTCCCTGAGCTCCGCGACCCGGGTCGCCCCGTGCAGCGCGATCTCGTCAAGGCCGTCGCCGTGGACCACCATGGCCCGCTCCGACCCGAGGTCGCGAAGCGCCAGGGCGAGCATCTCGACCCGGGCCGGGTCGAACACGCCGATCAACTGGCGCCGGGCCCCCGCCGGGTTGGTCAGCGGTCCCAGCAGGTTGAAGACCGTCCGCACCCCCAGCTCGCGCCGCACCGGCGCGGCGTGCCGCATCGCCCCGTGCAGCACCGGCGCATAGAGGAACGCCAGACCCACCTCGTCGAGGGCCCGCTCCATCAGGTCCGGACCGACCTCGACGTCGACGCCGAGTCCCTGCAGGAGATCGGCGCTGCCGCACCGGCTGCTGACCGACCGGTTGCCATGCTTGGCCACCGGGACCCCGGCGGCCGCCACCACGAAGGCCGCGGCGGTGCTGATGTTGAAGGTGCCCGCCCCGTCGCCGCCGGTGCCACAGGTGTCCAGGACCATCGGGTGCCGGGTCCGCACCGGGGTGACCCGCTCGCGCATCACCCGTGCGAACGCCGTGATTTCCTCCACCGTCTCGCCCCGCATGCGCAGCGCCACCAGGAACGCCGCCAGGCGGGCTGGCGGCACGCGGCCGTCCATGATGTCCTCGAACGCAGCGCGGGCCTCCGCGGACCGCAGCGTCTCGCCGGCCACCACCCGGCCGAGCGCGTCCCGCAGCGCCGCGTCGTCGCCGATCATCCGTGCACTTCCGCGAGAAAGTTTCGCAGCAGGTGCTTCCCGTCAACAGTCAGGATCGATTCGGGATGGAACTGGACCCCCTCCGTCCGGTGCCGGCGGTGACGGAGTCCCATGATGACGCCCTCATCGGTGGTCGCCGACACCTCGAGGTCCGGCGGCACCGCCTGCGGATCCACGACCAGCGAGTGGTAGCGTGTCGCTTCGAAGGGGTCGGGCAGGCCGGCGAAGATCGTCCGCCCGTCGTGGCGGATGGCGCTGGTCTTGCCGTGCATCAGGGTCGGCGCCCGCACGATGCGCCCGCCGAACGCCTGACCGATCGCCTGGTGACCCAGGCAAACCCCCAGGATCGGCAGCCGGCCCGATAGACTCCGCACCGCTTCGAGGCTGATCCCGGCGGCGTCGGGGGTCTTCGGCCCCGGCGAGATCACCAACGCCCGCGGCCGCCGTGCCAGGAGGCCGTCCAGGGTGATGCGATCGTTCCGGAACACCTCCACCCGGGCGCCCAGTTCCTCCAGGTACTGGACCAGGTTGTAGGTGAACGAATCGTAGTTGTCGATCACCAGGATCACGCGGCCGCCTCCGCCCGGTCGATCGCCTCGATGAGCGCGCCGGCCTTGCTGACGCATTCCCGGTGCTCGTGTCGCGGCACCGAGTCGGCCACGATGCCGGCGCCGGCCTGCACCCGCGCCACGCCGTCGCGCATCACCGTCGTGCGGATGGTGATGCAGGAGTCGAGGTTCCCGGAGAAATCGACGTAGCCGACGGCCCCCGCGTACGGTCCGCGCCGGCTGGTCTCGAGCTCCTCGATGATTTCCATCGCCCGGACCTTGGGCGCGCCCGACACCGTCCCGGCCGGAAAACAGGCCAGCAGGGCATCGAAGGCATCCGAACCCGGCCGCAACCGTCCGGTGACCTCCGAGACCAGGTGCATGACATGCGAGAAGCGCTCCACGGTCAGGAAGCGTCCCACCTCGACCGACCCCGCCCGGCAGACGCGGCCCAGGTCGTTGCGTCCCAGATCGACCAGCATGACGTGCTCGGCACGCTCCTTCGGATCCCGGCGCAGGTCGTCCTCCTGCCTCAGGTCCGATTCCTCGTCGGCGCCGCGCGCCCGCGTGCCGGCGATCGGCCGGGTGCGGACCCGGTCGCCTTCGACCCGCACCAGCATCTCGGGTGAGGCCCCCGCCAGGCTGAGCTCGCCGAAGTCGAGGAAGTACATGTACGGCGATGGGTTGATCCGGCGCAGGGCCCGGTAGATGCCGAACGGTGTCGCCCCGCAGCGCCGCTCGAACCGCTGCGAGAGCACCACCTGGAAAATGTCGCCGGCGCGGATGTAGTCCTGGGCCCGCCGCACGTTCGCCTGGTAGCGCGCCGGACTGACGTTCGCCGACCAGCGCCCGCCACGCCGGCGCGGACGCGGGTCCGCAGGCACCGGGCGCCGCAGCAGTCGTTCGATGACCTCGATCCGGCGGCGGGCCCGCCGGTAGCCTCGCGCCAGCGCCGCGGCGCGGTCCCGGCCCACGCCGTCGGCACGGATGTGCGACACGATCTGGATCCGCTGGCGGAGATGGTCAAAGGCCAGGATCGTGTCGTAGATCCCGAACAGGACATCCGGCGCCCCGAGGTCGTCGGGGACCGACTGCGGGATCCGTTCGATCATCCGGACGAGGTCGTACGACAGGTAGCCGACCGCTCCGCCGACGAACCGCGGCAAATCCGGCAGACGCACGGCATGCCACGGACGAAGGGCCGCTCGCAGGTCCGCCAGCGGGTCCGGCCCGGGCGCGCCCCCGGCGCTGGCCCGCACCACTCCCACCGGATCGCGGCCGAGGAACGAGTAGCGTGCGATCGCCTCCCCACCCTCGACCGACTCGAGGAGGAACGGGTGGTGCGCGCCGGGCTGGAGGCGGAGAAACGCCGCCACCGGTGTCAGGAGGTCGGCGGGAATCTCGCGGCACAGCGGGATCAGATTCCCCTGCCGCGCCAGATCCCGGAGATCGGCGGGTTCGAGATTGAAGCCGTCCCGGTTCACCCGCCCCCCTCTTCGGCCTGCGGCTTCTCCATGATCCCGAGGGTCCGCGGGACCTCGAACACGACGTGGATGGCCTCCGGGATCTCCTTCACCTTGAAGAGCAGCCGCAGGGGCACGCCGTTCAGACCCGCTTCCGGGATCGGGAAATAGAGGACGTCCTCCATGTAGGTGTGCGGCGGCAGGGAGACGTGATCCACCAGGAGGGACCGGCGGGAGGCCGAGGGAAAGAAATCGCTGGTTATGTACGTGAACAGGGAGACCCCGGTCGCGGTGAACTGCTGGTTGCGGCGGAAGAGTCGCCGATCGATGTCCAGACGGCGGTAGTTCTCGCCCACCTCCCGCGCCGGCGCCAGCGCGTAGCGCCGGCCGAGCGGATCCTCCAGGATGAACGATTCGCGGGTGAGTTCGAAGGTGGTCTTCGACTTGTTCGCGACCTGCACGAAGACCGGCACGTAGGCCTCGTCACGGATGAAGCGCGCGCCCTCCACGCTGACCACGATCCGCGCCAGCGCGCCTTCTTCTTTATAGTTGAACGGGCTCAGCTTGTGACTGTACGTCCCGACGACGTTCGGATTGGGATCCAGACCGGCGCACCCAGTCCAGGCGATCGCCGCCACTCCGATCGCCGTCGCGACCCAACTCGCCTGCCTCCGTCCAGCCCTCAATCGACTCACTTCGCTCACGCCTGCCTCCCGGTTCGGATCCTCATCCACTGCTCCCGCGCGCCCAGCGGCGTACCTCGGGATCGCCCCGCGGTTCCGGATCTGCGGGCCGGCGCACGCCGCGCCGGCAGCCGGTTTGTCCGCGGACGATCGCTCAGCGTCGCCAGTACCGCTGCGGGTTGGGGGGGTGAAACGAGGCGTCCGGACAGGATAGCGCCGCCCTGTGAAACGCAAGGCTGCCGCATGTTCCATCTCCAGCAGGCCGGGCGCGCACGGCGCATCCCTCCAGATAATCGCGTGAAAGTCTAGGCCATCCCACGCGTTCAGTCAATTACGCGCCCCACTGGGCCATCCTCAGTTTCGAGTGGCGGGCGGCAGCGCGGCGCCGCTCCGCACTCGCTCGCGAGGGCCACGGGGCGCTCATCCGACGGACGGGGCGCGGCTCGAGGTCGCTGCACCGCGCTGCCGCCCGCCACTTGAGACCCGAGGGCATCTTCGTACGCCACCTTGACCGGGTGAGCCATGTCCGAGGCCCGCCATTTCCGGTCGGTCTCCAGCACCGACGGCGGGCATGACACGAGATCGCAGTGGGATCCCATGGCTGAGACGCCGCACCCTGCGTTCGCCGGAGCGAGGCGAACCGAGGGGAGGCGTCGCAACCCGGAATTTCTCAGCGCGCCCCAGGCGGTCACGGCCCGTTCAACGTCGGCGTCTCGGAACCGGGCGGCGGACCGGGGGGCGACGGCGCGAACGGGACGGCGGGCGGTCGGCACGGATCGCCTGCAGGAGCGTCTCCCGCATCACACCGGCGGGCGACTCCTGGCCGGTGAACAACCGGAACTGGGCTTCCGCCTGGGCCACGAACATCTCCACGCCCCCGAGGATCCGCGCCCCGCGGGCCCGTGCCTCGCTCAAAAACCGGGTGACCGGAGGGTTGTAGACGAGATCGAAGGCCACCGGGGCCGGGCACCAGGCGGCGGGGACGGGAGTCGAACCGGTGTCGGGTGTCATCCCGACCGGCGTGGCATTGACCACGAGGTCGCAGCGGAAGCTCCGCAACCGGGCCCAGGGCATGGCGCGCACCCCGAGATCCCGGGCCAGACGGGTCGCCCGGGCCGGGGTGCGGTTGAAGAGCACCACCTCGGCTGATTCGCGTTTCAGGCCCCAGGCAACGGCGCGGGCGGCGCCACCCGCCCCGAGGATCGCCACGCGCGCCCCGCGCAGCGTCAGGACCGGACGCAACGGTGCCATCGCGGCCTCGACGTCGGTGTTGTATCCCTCCAGGCGATCCCACGATTTGACGATCGTGTTGACCGCCCCGACCGCGCGCGCCACTTCGTCCAGACCGTCGAGATGCGGGAGGATCGACTCCTTGTGCGGCAGGGTGACGCTCAACCCGCCGAGGCGCAGGTCGCGGATCAGTGGCAGGAACTCGCCGACCGACCGGGCCTCGAACGGGAGGTAGCAGGCGTCGATCCCGAGGGCCCGCAGGGCGGCATTGTGAAGTCGGGGTGAGAGGGAGTGGCCGACCGGATGGGCGAGCAGACCGAACAGCCGCGTGTGCGGGCCGATCCGATCGATGCCGTACAAGTCGAACAGGTCTTCGATCGGCACCTGCCCGGGCGCGGTCGGGTCAGCGCCGCGCGCCGGGGCGAAGACCCCCGCCGATCCCCACGAAGGGGACAGCACCCGGCTCGGGATCCCTTTCGTCCCCATGCAGAAGGCGATGAGCGTCCCCGGCGCCGCGCCGCGGAGGAGATCGCGGATCCGGAGATTGTCCCCGGCGGCATCGGCGAACGTGACGATCTTGACGATTGCCCCGGCAGCCGCGGCATGCACCTGGCCCGCCATCGCCCCGAGATCCGCCGGGGTCCCGGACAGGTCGTGCCAGGACAGGATCCGTCGCGCCTTCCCCCGCAACCCCAGGAGGGCCATGTCGGGGCCGCCATACTCCAGATCGACGTAATCCGCCGCGGCGAGGGCGCGGCGCAGCAGACGCTCCCGATCAGCGGGCCGCGCCTGACCACCCTGGACCCGGCTGCGCACGGTGACAAGTTTCGGCGGCCCCGGATCCACCATCAACCGGTCAAACCGCTTGA
Source organism: Acidobacteriota bacterium (assembly GCA_031394595.1). Taxonomy (GTDB): domain Bacteria; phylum Acidobacteriota; class Polarisedimenticolia; order Gp22-AA2; family Gp22-AA2; genus JANNTZ01. The sequence continues at coordinate 7,238 of JANNTZ010000199.1, read as the reverse complement.
GGTCGTCCTGATCGCGGGCGAGGTCGATCCTCAGTTCGACGACGTCAGCGCGGCGGTCGGCGGTCTGGTAGGCCCGCCGCAGCGCCTCGAGGGTCGGCGCACCGATCGTCTGGATGACCAGGCAGCCGGAAGTCAGGATGGCGGCCTCCCCGATTCAGTCCGGTTCCGGTCCGCGCGGGTAAAGCCCCGTGCTGAGGTATTTCTCGCCCCGATCGGGCAGCAGCGTGAGGATGTGGCCGCGTCGTTCGCGACGGGCCACTTGCAGCGCGGCGTACACCGCGGTCCCCGAGGAAATCCCCGCCAGGATCCCCTCCTGGCGCGCCAGGTCACGGGCGGTCCGGCAGGCATCGGCGTCCGCCACAATCATCCGCTCGTCCACCAGCGACCAATCCATGATCTCCGGGATCCGGGCCTCGCTCATGTTTCGCAGTCCCTGCTGGCAGTGCTTCTCCTGTGGCTCGACCGCCACGACCTTGAGAGTGGGGCGCAATTCCTTCAGCCGGCGCGCCATCCCCACCAGCGTCCCGCAGGTCCCGAGTGTCAGGACCAACCAGTCGATCGTCCCGCCGGTCTGCGCCCAGACTTCCTCCGCCGTCCCCTCGTAGTGGGCCCGGACGTTGTCCGGATTGACGTACTGGCCGATGCGGAAGTAGACACCCGGATTTTCGATGTGCATCCGGTCGGCGATCGCCCAGGCCTCGTCCGATCCGCCCTGCGGGGAGGTGTAGACGATCTTCGCGCCGAGCGCGTGCAGAATCTGCCGCCGCTCGACGGACACCTTCCGGGCCATGGTGATGACCACGGCGTATCCTTTCACCGCCCCGACCATCGCGATCCCGATGCCGGTGTTGCCGCTGGAGGACTCCAGCAGCGTCATCCCGGGTCGAAGATCGCCGCGTCGCTCGGCCGCCTCGACTATGCGCAGGGCGATCCGTTCCTTGACGCTGCCGAGGGGGTTGAGCCCTTCGATCTTGGCGTAAATGGTGACCGCAGGATCGGGATGGAGACGGCACAGACGCACCATGGGCGTGCGCCCGATGGCGTCGAGGATGCTGTCGCAGGCCTGCGGGCCACCGATCATGGCGGCGCATTATAGACGCAGGTCTCCGCGCGGCGCACCGCATTTGACAAGCCGTTCCGCGGGACGCTACCATCGCGCCTCTTCGAAACGAGGCACCGGTGGGCGACGGAACGACGAAAGGCGAGGCGGCCGCGGCGAAACTCACGAGTCACGCCCGGTCCGGCGGTTGAGCAGCCAAACTCAGTCCGGTGGACCTGAGCGAGATCGTCAAAGAGTTTGCGGGCGCGGCCAAGACTGACCCGAACCTGATCGTCGGATTCGAGACCGGCGACGACGCGGGTGTGTACCGTCTCACCGACGAGATTGCGCTGGTGCAGACGGTCGACTACATCACCCCCGTGGTCGACGATCCCTTCCTCTTCGGCCAGGTGGCGGCCGCGAACTCCCTGTCCGACGTCTACGCCATGGGCGGCCGCCCGCTCACCGCCATGAACTGCTGCAACTTCCCCGCCCGCAACATCGACAAGGCCGACCTGCGGCGGATCCTGGAAGGCGGCTACAGCAAGATCCGTGAGGCCGGCGCCACCCTGGTCGGCGGCCACACGGTGCGGGACGACGAACTCAAGTACGGTCTGTCGGTCACCGGTCTCATCAACCCGAAACGGATCCTCACGAACGCGGCCGCGCGCCCGGGCGATGCCCTGGTGCTGACCAAGCCGATCGGTACCGGTGTGATCATCACCGGTCACCGGCGGGGTCTGGTGCCGGACGAGACCCTCGACAGGGCGGTCGGCTGGATGAGCATCTTGAACAAGGCCGCCTGCGAGAGGATGCTGGAGTTCGACGCGCACGGCTGCACCGACATCACCGGCTTCGGATTCTCCGGCCACGCGCTGGGCGTCGCGAAGGCGAGCGGCGTGCGTCTGCGTCTGCGTTTTGCCGACATCCCGAAGTACGACGAGAGCCTTGAACTGATCGCCCAGGGGGTTTCGACTTCGGTGACCGCCTCCAACCTCCAGGTCACCCAGGATTACACCACGTTCAGCGGCTTCTTCACCGACGAGGAGAAGATGCTGGTGGTCGACCCGCAGACTTCCGGGGGCCTGTTCATCACCCTGCCGCCGGATGACGCCCGGGAACTGGTGCGGCGTCTGCGCGCCGAGGGGAACAGCGCCGCCGCGGTGATTGGCGAGGTGCTGCCCGGTGACGGGCGCCCCGGCCTCGAGTACGTGAAGTAGCCCCTCCGCATCCCGGATCCGGCGGCGGTTCAGAGAGTCGAAACCGGATCGACATCGATCACCAGGTCCTCGACGCGATTCTGCCGCTTTTCCAGCTCGCCGATCATCGCGGTCATCAGGTCCTGCATCTGACGCCGGGTCGCCGTCTTCACCAGGAGCTGGACCCGGTACGAACCGCGCAGCCGCTCGAGGGGCGCGAGGGCGGGGCCGAGGACCTGGGCGTCGCCCGGGGCGAGGGACCGGATCGTCGCGGCGACCCGGCCGGCGGCGGCGCGCGCCCGGTCGAGGTCACGGTCCTTCACCAGCACCGTTGCCAGCGCGCAGTACGGCGGGTACCGCGTGATCCGCCGGAACCCCAGTTCCTTCCGCGCAAAAGCCGCGTAGTCGTGTTCCGCCGCGGCGCGGATGGCGTGATGGTCGGGATCCCAGGCCTGAACGATGACCTTTCCCCCGCGCGCCCCGCGGCCGCTGCGCCCCGCCACCTGCGCCAGCAGTTGGAAGGTCCGCTCGCCGGCGCGGAAGTCCGGCAGACCGAGTGGCGCGTCCGCGGCCAGGACGCCGACCAGGGTGACATTGGGAAAGTCGTGGCCCTTGGCGATCATCTGCGTCCCGAAGAGGATGTCGACCTCCCCCGACTCCACCCGGGTCAGGATCTCCTCCGCCGCTCCGCGGCCGCGCACCGTGTCGCGGTCCATTCGCGCCAGACGCGCGGCCGGGAACCGGACCCGCAGGACATCCTCCAGACGCTCCGTCCCGGTGCCGCCGAAGTGCAGGTGCTCGCTGCTGCAGGCGGGGCAGGTCTCCGGCACGCGGCGGCTGGCGTCGCAGTAATGGCAGACCAGCCGCCGGTCCCTAAGATGGAGGGTCAGAGCGATGCTGCAGCTCGCGCAGTCGATCGTTTCGCCGCAGGCGCGGCAGACCGCGAATGTCGAGAACCCGCGGCGGTTCAGGAGAATGATGCACTGCTCGCGGCGCCCGAGACAGTCCTCGATCCCCTGCTCCAGGCGGCGCGACAGGACGCTCTCCCGCCCGACATCCCGGAACTCGGCGCGCATGTCCACCCGCTCGACCGGCGGGAGCCCGGGGGCCCCGACGCGCAGCGGCATTTCCAGCAGCCGGTACTTGCCACGCTGCGCCTGGTAGTAGGACTCGATTGACGGAGTCGCCGAACCGAGCAGCACCGGGATCCCGGCCCGGCTGCCGCGCAGAATCGCCAGGTCCCGGCCATGGTAACGCGGCGTCTCTTCCTGCTTGTACGAGGCGTCGTGCTCCTCGTCCACCACGATCAGTCCCAGGTCCGGAAACGGCGCGAAGACGGCCGATCGTGCCCCCAGGACGACCGGCACACGGCCCTCGCGGACCCGCCGCCAGGTGTCGGCCCGTTCGCGATCGCTCAGCCGCGAGTGCACGATCGCGAGTCCGTTGCCCAGGCGGGCGCGCAGCCGCCGCGCCAGGAGCGGTGTCAAACCGATCTCCGGCACCAGGTAGAGCGCCTGCTTGCCTCTCTTTGCGACGGCGGCGATGGCCCGGAGGTAGACCTCGGTCTTCCCGCTCCCGGTGACACCGTGGAGCAGGAAGGTCGAATGCCCGCCACGCGCCAGTGCTTCCTCCACCGCGGCGATCGCCCGTGTCTGGTCCGGGGTCGGTTCCGGCCCGGCACCGAGGGTGACGGACCCGACCGGATCCAGCTCGCGGAATTCAATCCCGACCACGCCGCGATCGGCGAGGGCCTTGAGGATCGCCCGGGAGGCGCCGGTTCGTTCGAGGAGGTCGCCGGCCGGCAGCGGACTCCCCGCCTCCTCCAGGGCCCGGGTGATCGCTTGCCGCCGGGCACCACGTCCCGGGTCGAGCCCGGGGATGCGCCTGACAAATTCCCGCAATCGCGGCCGCGGCCCCGCCGCCGCCAGCACGTCCCGGAATTCCACCAGGCCCGCCTCTGCCAGCCGGGCCGGCATCGACTTGATCCAGGCCGGTCCGATCCGGCGGCGCAGGTCATCGAGGGCGGAGCCCTCGGGGCGCAAGGAGAGATCCCCCAGAATCGCCTGGGCGGCGGGATGCCGCGCGATCCCGGGCATCAGCGCGTCGCCGGGAGGCATGGCACCGGCCCCGATCGCCCGGATCCCTGCCTCCGTAATCGCCAGGGTGCGTCGGACGTCGGCCTGCAACCCGGGGAGCGCCGCGCGCAGGACTTCACCCCAGGAGGAGACGTAGTAGTCGGCAGCCCAGCGGGTGATGGCGATGAGATCGGGATCGAGCAGCGGGTCGGCATCGAGAACGCCGTCGATCGGTTTCAGGGGGATGCCATCCAGAATTCCCGGGCCCGGCGGCAGCATCTCCACCAGGTAGCCGGTCAGTCGCCGGCGGCCGAACGGGACGAGGACGCGGACACCCGGACGGCAACGGGCCTCGAGCTCCGGCGGGACGAGATAAGTGAACAGACGGCGCACCGGCCGCGGCACGGCGACCGAAGCGCGCGCGGTGTTCATTGCCCCGGGACGTCGTCCTTGAGGAAGGCGATCACCTGTTTCATGTCTGCCCAGACCTCCCGCTTGGCGGCCGGGTTGCGCAGCAGATAGGCGGGATGAAAGGTCGGCATGACACGGATCCCGTCGATCTCCCGGAATTGACCGCGCAGACGCGTAATCGTGGCGCTGGTGCCAAGGACCGACTGAGCCGCCGGGGTCCCCAGGCAGACGATGACACGCGGTCGGATCGTCTGGATCTGCCGGAACAGGAACGGCACGCAGGTCGCCACCTCGTCGGGCCGCGGGGTACGATTCTCCGGCGGGCGGCATTTCACCACGTTGGCGATATAGACGTCGGCCCGGGTCAGTTCCATCGATTCGATGATACGGGTCAGGAGCTGCCCGGCGCGGCCGACAAACGGCTCCCCCTGCCGGTCTTCGTCGGCGCCCGGCCCCTCGCCGATGAACATCAGGCGGGCGAGCGGGTTCCCGACCCCGAAGACGATCTGCGTGCGCTGCTCGCACAACGGGCAGCGACGACAGTCACCCAGGTCGGCGCGGATGAGCGCCAGCCCCTCGCCATGGTCCGCCGCCCCGGGACGCGGGGTCGTCTCCAGCCGCGGGCCCGCATCCGTCCCGCCCCGGCGTGGTGCCGGCAGGGCATCATGCTGCGGCTCCGCCACCGGAGCGGACAGCTTCAGGTGGTCCACGCCGAGCAGGCGGAGCCATTCCAGCCTGTCGATGATCTCCCGGCGATCCTGCATGCCGAACCCCCTCAGGATGTCGTCCGGCGCCGCCGCCCGCGGGCCGTCCGGCCGCCGGGCCGGTCAGACGGAGCGGTCAGGAACCGCTCCGCCAAGTCGAGGACCTTCCGGGCCATCTCGGTTTTGGTCATCAGGGGAATCTCGGTGCGCCGTCCGTCTCGATCGATCACCACAGCCCGATTGGTCTCGCCCCCGAACCCTTCCCCCGATCCGCCGATGCGATTGGCGACAATCATGTCGAGCCGCTTGCGCCGGAGCTTTCCGAGCGCATTGGCGGCGATCGCCTCGGTCTCGGCGGCGAACCCGACCAGCACCTGGCCCGGTTTCCTCCGCCGCCCGACCTCCTCGAGGATGTCGGGGTTGGGGACAAGTCTCACGGTGATCGACCCGTCCCGGGCGCCGGCCCGCCGCGACCGCGCCCGCAGGGTTTCCTTCTTCACCTTGCCGCGCGAGGCCGTTTCGGGGCGGTAGTCGGCGACGGCGGCGGCCTTCAGCACCATGTCCACGCCCGGCGCCTGATTCAGGGCGGCGCGGAACATCTCCTGTGCCGTGGTGACCCGCACCAGGTTCACTCCGGGCGGGGGGGGCTCCGAGGTCGGTCCCGAGATCAGGGTGACCACGGCACCGCGCTTCAGGGCCTCGGCCGCCAGGGCATAACCCATCCGGCCGGTGCTGGCATTGCTCAGGAAACGGGCCGGATCGAGGGGCTCACGTGTCGGCCCGGCGGTCACGAGGACGCGGCGGCCGGCGAGCGACGGCGGAGTTTTTTTTTACCAAGGCCGAGGATCTGTTCGACGATCGTGCCGGGATCGGCCATCCGGCCGATCCCCTCCTCGCCGCAGGCCAGCTCGCCCGCCACGGGTTCGATCACCTGGACACCGCGGGCGCGGAGTATCTCGAGGTTTGCCCGGGTTGCGGGGTGCTCCCACATCCAGATGTTCATGGCGGGGGCAACCACGACCGGGGCGGTCACCGCCAGGTAGAAGGTACTCAGGAAGTCATCGGCGATGCCGTGCGCGAACTTGGCCAGGATGTCGGCGGTGGCCGGGGCGACCAGCAGAACGTCCAGGCCCCGCGCCAGGGTGATGTGCTGGATGTCGGCGTCCTGGGACAGCTCCCACGGATCGGTCAGGACCCGATGACCGGCCAGGGTCTGGAGCGTCAGCGGGGTGATGAAGCGCTGTGCGTGCTCCGTCATCAGGACATGCACGTCGGCGCCGCGTGTCACCAATCCCCGAACGATCTCGGCGGCCTTGTACGCGGCGATGCCACCGGAAACCCCAAGTGCCACCCGCGGCCCGCGGCCCTCGTCGGAAACGGGACGCGGGCCGGGTGCGACGATCTCAGGCAACCGGCTCGGACGACGCAGTCTCTTCGACATACGCTTCGGTGGTGACCTCGCCGACTTCGGCTTCGGTCGCGTACGGCTCCGGGAATGGTCCGTAGCTGTACTCGATCGTCCCCGCCAGGACTTCCTGCATGGCGATGGTGACGGATTTCAGTGCGGACGATTCGATCCGCGGCCGGGCGCCACGCTGCAACTGCCGGCAGCGCTCCCCCGCGACGGTGATGAACTCGAACTTGTTGCCGATCTGCTCGGTCGAAATCATCGAACCTCCACAAAATGCCTGCGCCAAGGACCGGGGGCTATTCTAGCCGAAAAGGGGCCCCGGGATCGAGGCCAAGGGCCCGGGAGCCCGTCCGAGCTTTCGGCCAGGCTCCTAGGAGGCGAACTCGTGCAGGATCGACT
>JANNTZ010000183.1:0-10586 GCA_031394595.1 Acidobacteriota bacterium | reverse complement strand
GTCCAGCAGACGACGCCCGATTCCTTCATCGCCTCGGTGACCACCGCCACGATCTCCGGGTTGCAGTTGCCGACGTTGTTGGTCGCCCAGCCGGCCCCGAAGTCGATGAAGCGGTTTCCGTCGACGTCCTCGATCAGCGACCCTTCTTGGCGTTTGGCGATGAAGACCCGATCGTTGAAGTCCCCGTAAGCGCCGCGCGGGAAGAGCGCCTGTTCCTTCAAGCCCAAGCGGCGGGTCTCCGGCCCAGGGGGCGGCGTTTTGATTAGTGAAACACTTTACTTGGAGGACAATGCCGGACTATAGGCCGAGCGTCGAACCGGGTGTCAAGAGGGGAGGGGCCCTGGGCTATCCCCAGTTTCGGGTGGCGGATAGTTCCGCGTTCCGCAGGTGGCCAACCATTGCAGAGAGTCCCGGCTCAGCAGGGTCTGCGACCATACCGCAGCCTTGAATCGGGTTCGAGGCACGTGGCAGAGGGCCCCACGCCCCGCCAGGCCCTGCTCCCGGACCCGGTCTGTGGCGTCGCGGGGCGGACGCACCGAGAGGTTCGCAGCGGTGAGTGGCGGGCCGCAGCGCGGCGCAGCGACCTCGAGCCGCGCCATGCGCGTCGGATGGGCGCCCCGTGGCCCGCGCGAGCGAGTGCGGAGCGGCGCCGCGCTGCGGCACGCCACCCGGGCCCGGGGTGGCTCAGGGAGAGGTGCCGGCCGGCCGCCGGGATCGACGGGTGTCCCGGCGGAGCCATTGGTCCACCAGGTTCTCGAACGCCTGCACGCGGCCGGTCTCGGAGGCGGCGAGGTCGCGGGTCTCGCCGGGATCCGCGGCGACGTTGAACAACGCGTGGCGCCCGTCCGATCCCCAGTGGATCTTCCAGCCGCCCTTGCGAAGCGCCACGAGTTTCCGGTCGAAGCGCGACAGATCCTGTCCGGGGAAGAGGTCCTCAAGAACGTCGAGGAACTCCACCGGGGGGCCGACGAACTCGGAGATGATCGAACCGGCCGGGTCGCGGCCGGGGGTCGGGACACCGGCGTCGGGAAGCGGTACCGCCTCGATCGGGACCCCGGCCGGCAACGGCACGCCGGCGAGAGCCAGGATCGTCGGGTGAAGATCGTGGAGTTGCACCGCGGCTTCCACGACGCGCCCGGGCGGGACCCGCGGCGGGTACCGGACCAGCATCGGGACGTGCAGCAGCGTGTCGTGAACGCTCAGCTTGTGGTCCATCATCCCGTGGTCGCCGATGTTCTCGCCATGGTCGCCGGCGATGGCGATGACAGTCCGGTCCAGGATGCCGAGCCCCCGGAGGACGTCGAGGACCTCTCCGACCTTGCGATCGACGTAGGCGATCTCGCCGTCATAGAGGGCATTGAGAAGCGCCAAGTCCGCGGCATCGAGGTCGGAGATCCCCATGATGAAGCGCATCTCCTCGGGGTGACTGAGACGGCTCAGCCGCGCAACCCGGCGTGGATCGGCGTCGGGACCGATCAGGCGGGTGCGCTCCGGTTCGGGCGGGTGATACGGCAGGTGGGCCTCGAAATAATTGATGAAGAGAAAGAACGGCTGGCGGCGCGCTTCGCGGTTGTCCTGCCGCCACCGGAGCCAGCGGATCACCCGCTCGTTGGTGATCGTCGCCCCGGTGTCTTCGCTGTTTTCCGGGACGTCCCTCCAGGTCTCGACGTACGTGTCGAAACCCTGGTTGAAGTTGTACCCCTTGCCGATCCACGGGTTGGCGGTGTAGCCGATCGTCCGGTAACCGGCGGCGCGCAGGGTCTCCGCCAGCGTCGTCGCTTCGTCCGGCAGACGCAGCGAACCGCAGTCGGTCCGGTGCAGCGAAGGGTACTGACCGGTGAACAGGCTGGCATGGGCCGGTACCGTCCACGGTCCCGGTGAAAACGCCCGGGTGTACACCACGCCATCCCGGGCCAGTTCCGCGAGGCGCGGCGCGGTCGGCTTCGCGTACCCCTGCCAGGGGAACCGGTCCGCGCGCGCCGTATCGAGGATGACCAGCAGGATGTTCGGCCGGTCCTCGCCGCCGCATCCGATCGAAACGATTGCGACGCAGGCCGCCAGGGCCGTGAAGAATAGCGCGGACCGTGCGCGCAGGCTCCGAGTGTCGGGCATCCTTGACAGTCTAGCGCCACTCCCGCAGAATTCCTGTGCGCCCCACAAACCGGCGTTGCGCGAGGAGAAAGACCGATGGCCCGTTCGCCGTTTCCGCCCGACTACCCCGGGGAATACCCCCGGATCGCCACCCCGATGCCCGGGCCGAAGGCCAAGGAGTTCATCGCCCGCGACGCCCGGAGCGTGTCCCAGAACCTGTCCAAGGACGTGCCGCTGGTGGTGGCGCGGGCCCAGGGGATGGTCGTGGAGGATGTCGACGGCAACCGCTTTCTCGACTTCGCCGCCGGCATCTCGACGGTCTCGACCGGCCATTGTCACCCCGAGGTGGTGCGGGCGGTGCAGGAACAGGCGGAGAAATTGATCCACATCTGTTACACCGACTTCTACTACCCCATTTACATCGATCTGTGTGAAGAACTGGCGCGCCTCGCGCCGATCAGCGGGCCGAAGCGGGTGTTCCTGACCAACTCCGGCGCCGAGGCGGTCGAGACCGCCATCAAGCTGGCGCGGGTCCGCACCGGGCGGCAGAAGATCGTCGGTTTCTTCGGGGCGTTTCATGGACGCACCTTTGGCGCCATGTCACTGACCGCCAGCAAGCCGGTGCAGCGCAAGGGCTACGGCCCGTTCGTCCCGGAAGTGCTGCACACCCATTATGCCTACTGCTATCGCTGCCCGGTCAACCGGACCCCCGACTCCTGCAAGGTCGAGTGCCTGAACCTCCTCACCGAGGACTACTTCCACCACACGGTGGACCCGTCCGAAGTGGCGGCGGTGATCGTCGAGCCGATCCAGGGCGAAGGCGGCTTCATCCCGCCGCATCCCGACTTCCTGCCCCGTCTGCAGCAGATCTGCCGGGACAACGGTATCTTGATGATTGCCGACGAGGTGCAGTGCGGCATGGGCCGCACCGGCCGGATGTTCGCGTTCGAACACTACGGGATCGATCCCGACATGATCATCCTGGCCAAGGGGATCGCCTCGGGGATGCCGATCTCGGCGGTGATCGCGCGCGATGACGTCATGAAATGGAACGATGGAGGTCACGGATCGACGTTCGGCGGCAATCCCCTGTCGTGCGCCGCGGCTCTGGCGACTCTCCGCCTGCTGCAGGATGGGCTGGTGGAGAACGCCGGCAAGGTCGGTGCGCGCCTGATCGAGAAACTGCGCGGTCTGCAGAAATCGCACCCGGTCATCGGCGACGTGCGCGGGAAGGGTCTGATGGTCGGGATCGAAATCGTGCGCGATCCGCAGAGCCGCACCCCGGCGCCCGACATCCGCCACCGGGTCATCGAAGTGGCCTTCGAGCGCGGTCTCCTGACGCTGCCCTGCGGGGCTTCGACCATCCGCCTGTCGCCTCCGCTGGTGGCCCGCGACGCCGACGTGGACAAGGCGGTGTCGATCCTGGACGCCGCCTTCACCGCCGTCCGCCAGGGAAGCCCCGCGACGGCGCGGGGCTGATCCCGATTCGCCGGCACGGGTCCGGGGGCGTCGCCACTCAGGCAACGACGGGTGACCGTTCCTCCTCGTACATCTCCTCGATGAGGGGACGGTAGCGCTCTTCGATCACCTTGCGGCGGAACTTGAGCGTCGGTGTCACTTCGCCGTTCTCCTGGCTGAACTCGCACCCCAGCAGGCGGAACTTCTTGACCTGCTCGTACCGCGGCAGCTCCGCGTTCACGCGGGTCAGGCGCTTCTCGAACAGTCCAAGGATGCGCGGGTGGCGGACCAGGTCGCGAGGGTCGTCGAACGGGATGCCGCGTTCGCGCGCGTAGTGCGCCAGCTGGTCGTAGGCCGGCACGATGAGCGCAGCGACGAATCGCCGCCCGTCGCCGATCACCAACGCCTGCTGGACGAACCGATCCGAACGCATCAGGTTCTCGATCGGCTGCGGAGCGACGAACTTGCCGCCCGAGGTCTTCAGCAGTTCCTTCTTGCGATCGGTGATCGTCAGATAGCGGTCGGAGTCGAGCTTTCCGATATCGCCGGTCTGGAACCAGCCGTCGCGAATCGCCTCCCGGGTGGCCGCCTCATTGCCGAAATAGCCCTGCATGACCGACGGGCTCCTGGTCAGGATCTCGCCGTCCTCGGCGACGCGCACCTCGACACCGTCGACCGGCTGGCCGACCGTTCCGAACCGGAACGCATCCGGCCGGTTGAGGGCGATGACCGGCGAGGTTTCGGTGAGCCCGTAACCCTCCAGGATCAGCACCCCGGTGCCGTGAAAAAATTCGGCGAGCTCCTGCTGCAGCGGCGCGCCGCCCGAAATGAAGAACCGCACCCGACCACCCAGGCGGCCACGCAGCGTCCTGTACACCAGCCGGTCGGCGACCAGCCGCTGGGCGCGAAGGGTCGGAGGCAGCGATCGGCCGGGCCGGGTGGCGGCGCCACAACGGCGCGCGATGTCCACCGCCCAGGCAAAGATCGCCCGGCGCGGCCAGGGGAGCCCGAACCCGGCTTCGAGCGTCCGCTTGTAAACCTTCTCAAAAATCCGCGGCACGCCGCAGGCGATGGTCGGCCGGACTTCGCGCAGGTTCTGGGGGACCGCTTCGATCGATTCGGCGTAGGCGATGCTGGCGCCGCGGTACAGGTAGCAGAACTCCACCAGCCTTTCGTAGACGTGCGCCAGGGGGAGGAACGACAGGCAGACATCGGTCGTCCGGAACGGGATCGCCTCGCAGGCGGCCTTGAGGTTGTGCACGAAATTGCCGTGCGTGAGCATCACCCCCTTCGGCTCGCCGGTCGTCCCCGAGGTGTAAATCAGGCTCGCCAGGTCTTCGGGCCGGACCGCGGCCCGGCGCTCTTCGATCGCCGCATCCGGCTGCGGCGCGCCGAGACCGACGACCTCGTGCCAGCCGCGCACCCCGTCGATATTCGCGCCACCGGCATCCATGAAGATCACCTCGCGCAGCGCCGGCAGGCCGGAGCGGACGGCGCGAATCTTCTCCAGTTGGTCGCGGGTGGAGACCACCACCGCCACCGCAGCGGCATCCTTCAGGATATAGGCCGTCTGGTCCGGCAGGAGCGAGGTGTAGATCGGGACGCTGACCGCACCGGCGGCGAGAATCGCCTGGTCGGTGATGCTCCACTCGGGCCGGTTCTCCGACAGGATCGCGACCCGGTCCCCCGGTTGGACGCCGGTGACGGCCATCCCCAGCGCCAGGTCCGTCACCCGCCGGCAGAAATCGCGCGTCGAGATGCTCCGCCACGATCCCGCCGTCTTGTACTGCAGGAGATCCGGCCGATCGAACAAGGCGAGCAGGCGCGGCGGGAGATCGCACAGCGTCCGAATGTCCATGGGCGGACGGGGCTCCTTCCCCGGGCCGGGCAGTCTATCAGAGCGTGGCACGGCCGGCACCCGGACGGGCTCCTTGTCAGGCCGCCTTCAGGTGGGCATCGATCTGCTGCAGCGATTCCCCGAGTTTCGGGTGCAGATCCCGCAGCCGGTCCAGCAGGGTCTTGCGGAAGAACAGGTAGCGCTTCTCGTTCGCTTCCGACGGCCGCGCCAGCCGCTCGAAGTAGGACTCCAGCAGCGACTGATAGAGATCGTTGGCCGCCCAGATTCGGTTATACGACGACAGGATCGGATGGACCAGCTCGACGTCCATGTTGTCGAGAAGCGACGAGTTGACCGACACCTTCCAGGCCGACACCTCGAACAGCGGGTAGGGCATGTTCCCTCTGGGCAGCTCTTCGAGGGCGGTCGAAAGGGCGGTGGTGTTCCGGCGCAATTCGCGTTCGATGAACTCCAGGAATTTCCGGCGCTGGCCCTTCGCCCTGCGCCTCCGGCTGTAGGTGCTGACGACGCTCGTCAGGATGACACCAAAGATGATGGCGAGCAGCACGCCGGAAATCATGTTGGCGGCGAAACTGACCCAGAAATCGTAGTCTTCGACGATGGCGCCCAGCAGCGTCCCCATGCGCTATCAAAATAGTGCACGGGGACGGGAAATCAAGGGGCTCCCGGCCCCAGGAGCCGGTCAGGATGGAGGAGGTGGAGGCGGCGATCGGAATCGAACCGATGTATCGAGGTTTTGCAGACCTCTGCCTTACCGCTTGGCTACGCCGCCCGGCTCGAACTTCCACTCGAGGTTGCGTGTGGCCCCGGAATAGTACGCTCCGCCCTGGGGGGTGTCAATCGCGATGGGGCGATGATCCGAGGACTTTTCCGTCACCGGGACGGGGCCAATGGGCCGGCGGCCCGCCCGCTATGACCAGAAATGAAACGGCCGGCCCCCCGATGAGAGGGGGGCCGGCCTTGAGTGCTGGAGCGGGAAACGGGAGTCGAACCCGCGACTTCAACCTTGGCAAGGTTGCACTCTACCACTGAGTTATTCCCGCCAGATTTGCCCTGCAGAGAGGGCAAGCCGCGAAAACTATACCGACCGTCTCGCAAGGCTGTCAAGGAAAAGGGCGCTGCCGTCAGTCCAGCTGGAACGCGTCCCGGATGATGCGGGCGGCGGGGCGGCCTGTCGGGCCGAGGATGACCTCGACCACGTCGAACCGGCAGGGGACCTCCCCGGCCCCCTCCCGGGCGAGGTACAGGGCCGCCACCCGGGCGAGTCGGGCGCGCTTGCGGGCATCCACCGACTCGGCCGGGAGACCGCAGCCGCCCGATCCCCGCGCTTTCACCTCGACGAACACCAAGGTCTCCCCATGGAGCGCCACGAGGTCAATCTCACCGATTCGAGTGCGGTAGCGGCGTTCGAGGATCCGGTAACCCTGGCGTTCCAGCAGACGCGCCGCCCACTGTTCGGCGCGGAGCCCGAAACGGCCCCGGTGATCCCCGCCGGACGGCATCAAATGTCCTCCTTCGGTCAGACCTTGACCTTCCAGCGGACCCCCTGAGGGGTGTCCTCGAGGACGATCCCCCGGCGGACCAGGTCTTCGCGGATGCGGTCGGCCTCGGCGAAATCCTTCCGGGTGCGGGCCTCGGCGCGGCGGCGGATGAGCGTCTCGACTTCGACGCCCAGGACCTCGCGACGCGCCAGACGGATTCCGAAGACCGACTCGAAGGCCGCCAGGCAGTCGAGCACCGCCTCCAGGTCCCCCTTCCCCACCCCCCCGGCGTCCAAGGCGGCGTGGGTCTCGCGCACCAGGTCGAAGAGGTGCCCGAGAGCACCGGCGGTGTTCAGGTCGGCGTCCAGGGCCTCGATCATCGCCTGCCTCGCGGCCATCGCCTTCTCCCGGTTCGCGCCGCTGCCCGGCGCCGGGTCCGACTGCTCCCCGAGGCGCAACGCCAGGGCATCGAGCCGCGCCAGCGCCGCCTGACTCTGGGCCATCACCTCGAAGGTGAAGTTCAGCGGCTTGCGGTAGTGGACCGAGAGCAGCAGGTAGCGGATCGACCTGGCTTCCAGGCCCCTCGCAAGGAGATCCCGAAGCGTGTGGAAGTTGCCGCGCGACTTCGACATCTTTTCGCCGTCCACGACCAGGTGTGCCGCGTGCAGCCAGTAGCGCACGAAGGGGGCGCCGGTCGCCCCCTCGCTCTGGGCAATCTCGTTCTCGTGGTGGGGGAAGATGTTGTCCACCCCTCCGGTGTGGATGTCAAAAGTCTCCCCCAGGTACTTCATGGACATCGCCGAGCACTCGATGTGCCACCCGGGCCGCCCGCCGCCGATTTCCGTGTCCCACGACGGCTCGCCGTCCTTCGCCGCCTTCCAGACCGCGAAGTCACGGGGGTTGTCCTTGTCGTACTCGTCGGAATCGACACGCGGCACTCCGCCTCCGGCGGACGGGTCGACGCCGGAGAGCCGCCCGTAGGCCGGAAACGTGTCGATCTTGAAATACAGCGATCCCTTGCTCTCGTAGATGTGCCCCTTCTCCTGGAGCCGTCGAATCATGGCGACCATCTCGGGGACGTGCCGCGTCGCGCGCGGGTAGTGCTCCGCCCTCTCGATCCCAAGGGCGTCGAGGTCCTCGAAGAAGGTGTCGATGTACTGATGCGTGTAGTCGTCGAGCGTCACTCCCCGGGTGCGGGCGTTGGCGATCGTCTTGTCGTCCACGTCGGTCAGGTTCATGACCTGGAGGACGCGGTAGCCCCGGAACTTCAGGAAACGCCGGAGCAGGTCCTCCCAGAGATAAGTGCGGAAGTTGCCGATGTGGGCAAAATCATAGACCGTCGGGCCGCAGGTGTACAGGCGGACCTCGCCCTCGCGCAGGGCGACGAAGTCTTCCTCGCGGCGGGTCAGCGTGTTGTAGAAGCGGATGCCCATGGGCTCGCGCGCACGGCGGAGGCGGCGGGGAGTCTAACCCGCGATCCGGCGCCTGTCAATGAAAGGCTCCGGCCGGCAGCGGGCCGTCGTTCTAGAAGTCGAGCGAGATGCCGATCTGGTAGCGGCGGCCGAACCTGCGCTCCTGATCCAGCTGCAACTGGCCGCCGCGGTTGGGCGCCGACGGTTCGTAGCTGACGATATCGAGCACGTCGTCGTTCAACAGGTTCTGGACGGTCAGGAAGAACTTGGATGACAGCTTGCCAAGGACGAACGCCTTCTCCGCGCGCACGTCGATCAGGTAATAGGCGCTGTTCCGCTGGGTGTTGCGGCGGACGATCCTGAAGCTCCGGTCCGGGTCCTCGCTCGGTTCCGGGATGTACCCGAAGATCCGGCGGTTCTGGAGGTAGTCGTAGTTGTCAGCCGCTGCGAAGAAGCTGATCAGCGAGTACGGCAGGCCGCTGCTCCACTGCAGGGTGCCGCCCACCTGCCAGTCGCGCGGCAGGTAGGTGACCATGTTCAACTTGACGACGTGACGCTGGTCGAAGTCGAGATAACTGTACTCGGTGTTAAACGTGGCCGGGTCGTCGCCCAAGTCGGAGTTGAAGTCCTCGGCGGCGCCGCGGGCGCGCGAATAGCTGTACGACCCATCCATCTGCCACTTGCGGCTCAGCCGCTTGGTCACCTGGAACTCGATCCCCTTGTAGCGCGCCTCGTTGAAGTTGCCGAGACGGAACACCTGGTTCAGGAAGAAGTTGTGGATGTAGAGGTCAGGCCGATTGTCGGCGATGCGCTGAGATGCCGCCCCGGCATTACCGCCGCTGGGTGGCAGGAAGGATCCGATGGCATCGAGAGGCTTGCCGTTGTAATAGCGCAGGCTGTGGTTGATGTCGGTGTCCTGCAGCTGGTCCCGGAATTTCCGGTCGATGTAGGTGACCCGCAGCGAAACTTCCGGCACCAGTTCGCGTTCGAAGCCCATGGCAAATTCATCGACATACGGGGTCTGCAGCCCGCGATCGACCTGGCTGGGGCTCGGCGGCGCCAGCGAGATGGGGGAACCAAACCCGTTGGTCGGCCGTCCCGATGAGGTCACACCGCTGTCCTTCCGGTAATACCGGTAGATCGGGTCCGGGCCTTCCTCCGTGGTCACCGTGTTCAGGAACAGCTTGTCGTAGTACCTTCCCCAGCCCGCGAAAACCTTGGTTTTCGAGTCGGCCCAGGGATCCCACGACAGGGCGATGCGGGGCGCCAGATTGTTGTTGGTCAGCCGGAACGCTTCCTCTTCCTGGAAGGTGGCCGCCCCCTGTTCCCGCAGGAGGTCACGGTCGATCACCTTTTCGCCGGTCACCGGATCGGTGATCACCGCGTCGGGGAACAGGGCGATGAGGCTCGCCGCCGTCAGCGTGGTCCCGAGGTGGTGCTGTGTGAGCCGCGACGGGGCGATCTGACGCAGTTCATTGAAATCCTGGACGATGGGGAACGAATCTTTATACAACCACGAGCCGCAGACATCCCCGGCGCCGGGACCATAGAAGATCAGGTCGTCGCAGAATCCCTGGCTGAGGAGGCCGTCGTTGTTGCCGGTGAGGTTGTCGACCGCACGCCGCTCGCCACCGCCGAGGTTCCACAGCCGGTCGTAGAGCTGTCGCTCGGCCACCGGATCGAACGAAGTGTACCCGAAGGAATCGGTCGTCTCGCGGTCGAACCGCACACCCAAGTTGAGGGTCAGGTTGGGCAGCGGCTTGTAGGTGTCGTTGATGTACATGCCGATCGTCTTGGCGGACGCCTCGTTCGGAACGCCGTACTGGCTGGGCAGAATGACACCGATCGACGGGTTGAGACCGGTCGAGGTAGGCGGGCCCTGGTTGTCGAGCACATAGGGCCGCGTATAGTTCACCTGGTCGAAATGCTCCTGTTCGACGACGGCGCCGAACTTCATGTCGTGCTGCCCGTGCCACTCGGGGATGAACAGGCTCAGGTCCTCGCGCAGCGTCACGCGTCCGAGCGCGCGGTCGTAGGTCGTGAGAAAGGGGCCGCTGGTGCGCAGGGTCCGGAAATCGGTCGTGTAGTCGCGGTCATGGGACAGGGGCTGGAACCGCTCGTACGGGTAGTACGGATCGAGCAGGGTCTGGGTGCCGTCCAAGGCGACATGGTAGATCTCGTCGACCGGCGAGGGAAGCACCCGGTCGTTCAGAATCTTGTCGTTATTGCGATCCTCGATGTAGGCCCCGAGATCCAGGTAACCGTTGCTGTTCGTGTCCTCGCCCG
>JANNTZ010000122.1:0-4395 GCA_031394595.1 Acidobacteriota bacterium | reverse complement strand
CCACCAGGAAATAGTCGGCGAACCCCTTGTCGCGGATGATCGCCAGCTCGTGGTCGAGACGGGCCCGCACCTGGGGCGTGACCGCGCCGTAGCGTCGCCGCGCCCCCTCGTCGCAGCGCACTTTCAGGATTTCGAAGGTGTCGCCGGTGCCGGGATCGGCGGCCGCCCCCGCCGCCACCAGTTGCGCGAAACGCGGGAAGACGCGCTCACCCCACGGCGGCCGTTCGAGGGCGCAGTCCGCCGCGAGGCGCGTTGTCGCCGCCACCGCCTCCGGGCAGTGCGGGTAGGCGCGCGCCATCTCGGCCGGCGGCTTCAGCCACGCCTGCGGCGACGCCAGCTCCTCGGGCGGCACCCGGTCGCGCGTGGTGTTGAGATCGATGGCGCGCAGCAACCGGTGCAGCTCGAAGTCACGCGCCTCGACCCCGTGCACGTCGTTGACCGCCACCGGCGGGATCCCCAGCCGCCGCGCCCCCTCCAGCCGCCCGATCCAGCCGCCGGAGGCCGGCGCCCCCGACGACCCGAGGGCGAAATACAGGTCTCCGGTCCCGCCACGCGCATCCCGCAGCGCCTGCAGCAGCGCGAGCGACGACGACAGGATCACCAGCCCGTCCGCCCGCGCGGCCAGCGCCGGCGCCAGGGCGAAGCCCGCCTCGAGATGGCGGCGGGTCAGGAGGCGGCAGAGGTTGGCGTACCCGTCGGGTGTCCGCACCAGGACCGTCGCCCGCTCCCCCGCCGCGGCCCGCCGCGGATCGGCCGCCGTGATCTCCGCCCCGAGGATCGGCTGCAGGCCGTGATCGCGCGCGATCTCCCAGAAGCGGACCGCGCCATACAGCCCGTTGACGTCGGTGAGGGCCAGCGCCCGCATGCCGCGCGCCGCGGCGGCGCGGCACAACGACTCGAGGTCGGCCGCGCCGCGCATCATGCTGTAGTGCGACCGCACCTGGAGGTGGACGAAGTCCGGCGTCGTCCCGCTCATCGCCGCCTCTCCGCCAGGGCGATCCGCCCGGAGCGGATCGCCCCGTCGCCGAACCGGGCCCGGATCCGGTCCATCGCCGCGGCGATCGTCTCGGCGGCCCCGGTGCGGGCCCACGCCGGCGCGCCCGCCGCGCCCCCCACCCCGACCGGCCCCGCCGCGCCGCCGGCGAATGCTTCCGGACCGAACAGTTCCAGCTGCCGTGGACCGCGCACGAGATCGCCGCAGCGCAGCTCGATCCAGCGCAGCCGCACCCGCCGATCGCGCGCCTCATCGAGCAGCGTCCGGGCGCGCGCGAACAGCACCAGGTCGGCAGCGGCTGGCACGGCGAGACGGGCCTCGCGGTGTGTCATCACCGCGTCGGCGTAACGCAGAGTCAGCCGGATCCGCCGGGCCCGCGCCCCCAGGCGGCGCAGCCGCGCCCCGGCACGGTCGCACAGACGACACAGGCACGCCAGGAGGACGTCGGTGTCGTTGGCGTCCTCGGCCAGCGTCTCGTCCACCGTCACCGCCGGGGCGGTCTCCGGCGGGCGGACCGGCGCCTCGTCCACGCCGATCGCCTGGGCGCGCAGCAGACCGCCACGCCAACCGAAGGCGACGCGGACCTGCGCGGGGGAAAAGCGCAGCAGGTCGGCGACCCAGGCGATGCTGAGATCGGCGCAACGCTCGCGTTCCACCGCCCCGGCGGCGGGCAGGTAACCGATCGGCAGCGGCGCCAGGAACGGCGCCTCGCCGCCCGGGAAGATGTCGCACAGCCCCGCGGGGCGGATCACCCGCGCCGCCACCCGGCTGACCAGCTTGTTGACGGCGATCCCGGCGGTGGCATGGAGACGCAGGCGGGCGGCAATGTCGCGCTGGATGCGGGCGGCGGCGTCGGTCGCCTGGCCGAACAGACGGCCGGTGCCGGTCAGGTCGAGGAACGTCTGCCCCCAGGTCGTCGGCTCGACCAGGGGCGAGTAGGCGGCGAGGAGCCGCGTCAACGCATCCGAGGCGCGCCGGTACAGCGGCTCGTTGGGCGGCAGGACGACGGCATCGGGACAGCGCCGCAGCGCCGCCGCCACCGGCATCCCCACCCGCACCCCGTCGCGCGCCGCCTCGGCCGACGCCGTCAGGACGACGCCGCGCGCCTCCCCGGGCGGCGCCACCAGCACCGGCCGGCCGCGCAGCGCCGGGGCCACCACCCGCTCCACCGCGATCGGGAAGGCGGCGATGTCAATGTGCAGGATGCTGCGATCCATGGGGTGATCTGTCCACGAGGGGATGTGCGAGTCTGCGGCGCCAATGTCAGCCGGCCTCGACACGTCACTCAAGCATCGCCACTCCCGCTTCTGTTGTCCTGTATCGCTGCATCCGGCTTCGCGGTTTGTCGGGGAGGGTTCGTTCCAGCCAGCCGCATTCCAGCAAAGGCTGCAAGTACGACCGCAGGAAGTGCACGCGGTCTCTCAGCCCCGCCGCTCTTTGCAGCGCCCCGGCACCGGCCGCTTGCCGGGCAGCCATCAGGACAGCCCTGACTTGTGGGGTCGCGCCCAACCGCACACGGAACTTGACCACCACGAAGGGACCGACTTCCTGGAAGAGAGGCGGGGCGATGCCCACCTTGCGACACATCTCGATGACGCGATTGGTCCCGTGACCCCACTGCTCGATAAACCCCGCGCGATGGAAGATGTCCGCGACGATGGGATTCCTCAGAATCGACAGGTGCCGGCGCGTGAGCATTTCCGGCGTGATTCCTGTCGGATAGGTCCCGGCACTCCAGACCTCCACCCGGTCGTCGAAGATGGCGAGAGAGATCGCGCCACCCGTGATTGAGTAGTCACGGTGAATGAGCGCGTTGACCAGGATCTCCCGCATGGCGTCCGGAGGGATGAGGGGCGTGTCCTCGCGTCGGAGCTTGCCGGGGACGATCCTGCCGGGAAGGGGGAAGTGGCGCTGACAGAAAAGCTGCGCCTCTTCGAGCAGTTTGAACGTGGATCCCCGGACGTGCCTCTGGTCGAGGAACTCCGTCTTGTCGGTCCCTCGGAAGCGCGCCATGCGGATCTCACATTGCGGGTAGTCGGGGAGAAAGTTCCTTCCGAAAAGCACCACGGCGGCCTGGAGGATTTTTCCGTTCCGGCGAAGCTTCAGGCGGTCCAGCACATCCGCGAGCCGCGTGCCGACGGGACCGATGAGGCGCCCCGCCGACTTCGCGGCCTCGACGGTGCGGAAGACCTCGTCCCGGTCGATATCCCGAAGGTCAATGCCTTCAGCAGGTTCGTTTTCCCAGCGGCGCTTGCCGTGAGCGTGGTCGAAGAGCGCCCTTTCGTACTTCGCCTGCGGCATCCGGCGTGTCGTGCTTCCCACGCGCTCGTAAGCGCGACCCCCGTAGATGAAGGGCCGAACACCCATACCGGCCGCGACGGCGACAACCTCGCGGCCCGCCTTGATCCTGACGCGATGGATGGACAGATGGGCGGGAGGCTCAAAGCGGTCGGCAGCCTGGGCGATGTCGCGAAGCGTCTGATCGGTGACCTCCTGCCCATCCGTCGTGCCGACCGGCCGGACACCGAAGAGCACGATCCCGCCGGAGCCGTTCAGGAAGGCGCACAGCGTCTGCATGGCCTCCTTCATTTCGCCCGTCGAGCGCTTGAACTCCAGCGTCGGGCCTTCGCCCCCTTTCACAAGCGCCGCAAGCTCTTTCGTGTTCCCGGGAATCCCGGCGGCGGTCACAGACTTCCGGCCTTGGTACGGCGGGGAACTCTCGCTGACCCGCAGCGGGTTGATCATGCGC
This sequence comes from Acidobacteriota bacterium, assembly GCA_031394595.1. GTDB lineage: Bacteria > Acidobacteriota > Polarisedimenticolia > Gp22-AA2 > Gp22-AA2 > JANNTZ01. Next base: position 652 of record JANNTZ010000122.1, on the reverse strand, counting down.
GTCAGTCGAACTTGCGGATCAGGCCGATGACGATCCCCTGGACCTGCACGTCGCCTTCCTCGACGACGATCGACGTCATGCGCGCGTTGGCCGGGCGCAGCTCGATCCGCCCGCCGCGGCGGTAGAACTGCTTGACCGTGGCGTCGTCGCCGATCAGCGCCACCACCGTCTGGCCGTTCTGCGCTTCGCGCTGCCGCTTCACGATGACGATGTCGCCGTCGTGGATTCCTTCGTCCACCATGCTGTCGCCGACCACCCGCAGGGCGAAGTTGTCCTGGCCGCGCAGCAGCATCTCCGGGACATCGACGGTCTCCGGCTGGGCGATCGCCTCGATCGGCCGCCCCGCCGCCACCCGTCCCAGAAGCGGCAGGGTGACGACCCCGGCGTGCGTCGGCTGTTCGACCAGCTCGAGCGCCCGCTTGCGGTTCCCCCACGGCGTCTTCAGGTACCCCTTCTCGACCAGCGTCTTTAGATGTTTTTGGACCGAGTTGAAGGAGGCGAAACGGCCGGCCCGGCGGATCTCGTCGTAGGTTGGCGCGCTCTCGTGCGTCTTGATGTAGTCGCGGATGAAGGTGAAGACGGCCCGCTGTTTCGGGGTCAGCAGACGACCCGGGGACGACAGACTGCTCGGAGGCGGGGGATCCATTTTTGG
>JANNTZ010000117.1:0-2589 GCA_031394595.1 Acidobacteriota bacterium | reverse complement strand
GAAGTCGCGGCGCAGCTCCGCCCGGCGTCCCTCGTCGAGGCTGGCGGCCAGGGACTTGGTCGGGCCGTAGCTAGTCGAGAACGTGTTCCATGCGGCCTCACCGCTTGGCTCCCGGTAATAGGACACTCCCTTTTCGAACTTGAGATCGAAATTGCGGCCCAACAACTCCTTGATCCGCTCGACCCGTCCCCACTCGAACGGCGACCGCGGCGCGGGGTTCGGCGGCGGCGGCATGTACGGCTTCATGACCTGGAACATCTTGAACAGGTTGCTGTCCGAGAGCCATGTCGTCAGCGCGATCCGACCGCCTTTGCGGCACACGCGGCCGAGCTCCGACGCCGCCGCCTCCTGGCGGCTCGCGAACATGATGCCGCAGGTCGATATGACCGCGTCGAACTCGCCGTCCCCGAACGGCAGCTTCTCCGCGTCGCCGATCCGGTACTCGATGTCGAGGCCCTCGGCCGCGGCGGACGCGTTGGCTGCCGCCAGGAGGTCGGAAGCGATATCGGCGCCGATCACCTTGGCGCCGCTGCGCGCGACCGCCCGGGAGGTCCAGCCAGTTCCCGTCGCTAGGTCGAGGATGCGCTCCCCTTGCTTCGGCCCGAGACGCAGGACGCAATGCTCGATCGAGTCCGCGATCCCACGACTGATTTGGTCGTAGGCGCTGCCGCCAGAACTCCAAACGGCAGCCGTCTTCTGATTGTGTGATTGGATGGGTTCAGTCACGGCCCCTCTCGCTATGTTTTTCTTGGTTCGAAATGGCCTGCACGGCAGGCGCGATCAACTCGCCCGTGGACAGGCTAACGCCATGAACTCTGTCCGTCAACGAGATCGAGCCGACCTGTTGGTGACGCATCAGTTGTCCGCCTTTTGTAGCGCGTGAGTTGTCCGCCAAGTTCGCCCCCTGTTCAAGGAGGGGGCGATGCGGCGGACGACGATGCTATGGGAGGTGTTCGTGACCAGGTTCGAGGAAGCGTTGGAACGCTACCGGCGGCGGCGGCTGACCGGAGAGGAAGCGGGGGAACTGCTGGGGATGTCGGGACGGCAGTTCCGCCGGCTGTGCGTGCGCCACGAGGAGGAGGGGGTGGAGGGCTTGCGCGACCGACGGCTGGGCAAGCCCTCGCCCCGGCGGGCGCCGGCGGGCGAGCTGGAGCGGATGCGGCGGCTATACGCGGAGCGCTACCACGACTTCACGGTGAAGCACTTTCACGAGCAGTTGGAGCGCCGGCACAACTACAAGCTCTGCTACACGGTGACGCGGCTGGACTTGCACGCCGCCGGCCTGGTGAAGCCGGCCGCGCGGCGGTCGTGCCATCGCAAGAAGCGGGTGCGCCGGCCGCTGCCGGGGATGATGTTGTTCCAGGACGGCTCGACCCATCGCTGGATTCCCGGGCTGGACCGCGAGTTCGACCTGATCGTCACCCTGGACGACGCGACGAGCCGGCTCTACTCGGCCTTCCTGGTCGAGCAGGAAGGGACGATGTCGAGCTTCCTCGGCCTGGGGGAGACGATCGCCGGCCAGGGCCTGTTCGGGGCGCTCTACACCGACCGGGGCTCGCATTACTTCCACACCCCCAAGGCCGGCGGCGCGGTGGACAAGAAGCGCCCGACCCAGGTCGGGCGGGCGCTGGCCCAGCTTGGCATCACCCACATCCCGTCCTATTCGCCCGAGGCGCGCGGGCGCATGGAGCGGGCGTTCGGGACGTTGCAGAACCGCCTGCCCCCGGAACTGCGCCTGGAAGGGATCGCCAGCGTGGCGGCGGCCAACCGGTATCTGCGCGAGCGCTTCATTCCCGACCACAACAAGCGCTTCGCCGTGGACGCGGCCGAGCCGGGCAGCGCCTTCGTGCCCTATGTCGGCCGGCCGCTGGCGGAGACGCTGTGCGTCCAGGAGGACCGCCAAGTCGGCCGCGACAACTGCGTCGTCTGGCGCGGCCGGTCCTTGCAGATCCCGGCGCAGCCGCATCGCCATCACTACGTCAAGGCGACGGTGCGGGTGCACGAATACCCCGACGGCCGGTTGGCGCTGTTCGACGGGCCGCGCTGCCTGGCGCGCCATGACGCCAAGGGAGGTTTGCTCGATGTCCAGTCCAGGGCCGCTTGAATCCGCTCGGCGCCCGGCCCGTGGATTTGTGGACAACGCTCCGCGTTGCCCACAACCCCACAGGCCCAACAACAACAGAAGCGGACATATGATGTGCTACAAACCGCGGACATCTTCACGCGCTACCGACAACCCGCAGCGGGGCTAGAGGCGGGAAATTAAGAGGGAGGCCGCCGGCGCGCCTTGCGCGCCAACCATACGGATGAGGGTGGCTGCGCCGCCCGGCGCGGCGAAGGGCTACGGCCCGGGGCAAAAAAACGAGGTTAGGCGCCGTCTTCGGGCTCCGGAGCGTCCTGGTCCGCCTCGTCTTCGGCGTCCGGCTGGGGAACCGCGCCTTCCTCGAAGAATTGTTCGGGGACGGGCGCGCCGCCGCCGGCCTGGACCTGCGCCTCCGCTTCCGAACGCGCCACGTTGACGTTCACCGTCACCACCACTGCCGGGTGCAAGGCGACGCGGAGCCGGTGGACGCCCAGCGTCTTGATGGG
>JANNTZ010000103.1:0-9871 GCA_031394595.1 Acidobacteriota bacterium | reverse complement strand
CTGTCGTTCGATGTCGACAAGCCACGCGCCCTGGTGCGCGAGTTCTACGGCAAGGCGGCGGAAATGCCGCAGGCCGATCTCTGCTGCCCGACGAAGTTCGACGACGCCGACATCGCCCACATCCCGAAGGACGTCATCGAGCGCTTCTATGGCTGCGGATCGCCGGTGGCGGCGGCCGACGTCAAGCCGGGCGAGATGTTCGTGGACCTCGGGTGCGGGGCCGGAATCGATGTGTTCATCGCCGCGCGGCGGGTCGGCGCCGCGGGACGCGCCATCGGCATCGACATGACCGGCCGGATGCTCGACGTGGCGCGCGCCCAGTCCCCGGTCGTGACCCGCAACCTCGGCTTCGAGGCGACCGAGTTCCGCGAAGGCTTTCTCGAATCGCCGCCGGTCGAACCGGGCAGCGCCGACATCGTGACTTCCAATTGCGTCATCAATCTTTCGCCCGACAAGGACCGTGTCTTCGCCTCCATCTGGACGATGCTGAAGGACGGGGGCCGGACGGTGATCTCGGACATCGTCTCCGACCGCGAGGTCCCGCCGTCGCTGAAGACGAATCCCGGACTGTGGGGCGAATGCACCGTCGGGGCGCTGACCGGGGAGGGGTTCCTCGCGGCGCTGGAAAAGGCCGGCTTCTTCGGCGTCGAGGTCCTGAAGAAGACCTACTGGAAGTCAATCGAAGGATACCCGTTCTACTCGCTGACCGCCCGCGGCTGGAAGTTCGAGAAGCGCGCCGGCTGCAAGTTCGCCGGCCAGCGTGCCGTCTATCTCGGCCCGATGAAGGCGGTGATCGACGAGGAGGGGCACACCTTCCCGCGCGGCGTGCCCGTCGAGATCTGCACCGACACCGCCTTCAAGCTGCGCACGCCCCCCTACGCCGGATCGTTCGCCGTCATCGAACCGGGCGAGGAAGCCCGCGACATCCAGTCGGCCTCCTGCTGCGCCCCGGGCGAAGTCTGCAGCTGACCGAGGTGCCGCGTGATAAAGTACATGCGATCCGGAGAGGTACCGAAGTGGTCGTAACGGGCCCGCCTCGAAAGCGGGTTGGGGCCTAAACAGTCCCACGTGGGTTCGAATCCCACCCTCTCCGCCACCCCACCTCCCGCGGTTCCAGGTGCGCCGTTGCCGAGAAGATCCCGCGTGCGGGTCGTCACCGATCTCGAGGCCCTGAGTCGGGCCGCGGCGGAGGAATTCACCCGCCGGGCCCGCGCCGCAACCACGCGACAGGGTCACTTCCGGGTCGCACTGGCCGGTGGATCGACGCCGGCCCGCCTCTACGCTCTGCTTGCCGACCCGCGCCGATCCTGGCGGCGGCGCATCCCCTGGGCGAAAGTCCACGTCTTCTTCGGCGACGAGCGCGCTGTGCCTCTCACCCACCGGGACAGCAATTACAGGATGGCGCGCTTTGCATTGCTCCGCCGCGTGCCGATCCCGCCGTCACAGATTCATCCAATCCGGGTCGCGGGTCACAGACGAAGTCCGGGCCTGAAGGCCGCCCACCGGGCCGCGCACCTTTACGACCGGGTTCTGCGGCGCGCTTTCGCCACACCGGACCGCGGGATCCCGCGGTTCGACCTGGTCCTCCTTGGGATGGGCGCCGACGGTCACGTAGCCTCGATCTTTCCCGGTAGCGGCGCCCTGAGGATCCGGCGCCGGCTGGTGACCGGCGTGAGTCCTCCAGGGTCTGCCGGGCCCGGCGGAACCCGGGCCCGGGTGACACTGACGCTGCCGGTCATCAATGCGGCCTCCTGCGTCATGATCCTGGTCTCCGGGGAGTCGAAGTCGGACACGCTGGTCGGAGTGCTCGCCTCACGAAGGGGGCGGCGCGGCGCCGGCGCGGCCGGACGTGGCGTGCTGCCGGCCTCTCTCGTGAAGCCGACCCGGGGCGATCTTTTCTGGATCGTCGATCGGGCTGCCGCCGAACGGCTGCCCCAGGGCTGATCCCGCGCCGCTGCGGATCGCGTGGTCCAACCCCAACGTTCGATCTTTCCCACCCGCCACGCAATCGCCACACGACCGTCACGAGGATCGCTGATCTTTCCATGGACAAAACCATGGCGAAAGCGCTGATCCTGCATGCCTCCTGTGGCGCCGGTCACCGGCGAGCCGCCGAGGCGATCCTGGCGGCTGCACGAGAGGCAGGCACCGCGGACAAGGTGGTGGTGCGCGACGTACTCGATCTGGCGCCCGTTGCCTTCCGTCGGTCCTACGGCGGTGGCTACGTCCGACTGGTGCGGCATGCCCCCTGGTTGTGGGGCGGCCTGTATGCCATCACAGACCGCCCGGGTCCGGGGGCCGCGCTGCGCCGTGCGCTGCGGATGATCGACCGTACGGCGCTCGGTGCGCGACTTCGGCGGTTGATCCAGGACGAATCCCCCGAGGTCGTCATCACGACGCACTTCCTGCCACTGGCGGTCCTCGCGGACGCTCCGCCTGCGGATGGGCCGGGCGGGAAGGCGTGGCCCCCCCTCACCTGTGTCGTGACCGACTACCGTGCGCATGCCCTGTGGGTCTCCCCGGGAGTCGATCGCTATGCGGTGGCGTCCGAAGCGGCGGGCCGCGACCTGGTCAATCGGGGCATCGACCCGTCCCGGATCAACCTGACAGGCATCCCGGTCGATCCTGCCTTCGCATGGATCGCCCGTCGACGTCGTGGCACCGAGTCCGGCCCGATGCGCCGTCTGCTGATCCTGGGTGGTGGATGCGGCATCGGCCCGATGCGTGACCTGCTGCCCGTGCTCGACACGTTCTACGACAAACTCGAGATCACGATCAGCGCCGGTGACAATCGCCGGCTGGCCGCCGACCTGACGAGGACGGCGGCGCGCCTCAAGAGCCACGTCCGGATCATCGGCATGGTCGCCTCGGTCGAATCGCTGTTCGCTGAAGCCGACCTCGTCCTGACCAAGCCGGGCGGCCTGACGGTCACCGAGACCATGGTCGCTGACCTCCCGCTCTTGCTCCTCCCTGGAATCCCGGGACAGGAGGAGGAGAACACCCGCCTGTTGGTGGAGGCCGGCGCGGCCCGGTCGGCGGCCACGCCGCTCGGAGTGGTGCAGCAGATCGACATCCTGCGCCGGGACCCGATCGCGCACCAGAGGATGCGCGCCGCGCAGGCCCGTCTGGCCAGGCATGATGCCGGGGAGCGGATCCTCGAACTGGCTCTGGGCCGCCCCAACAGTGCGGTCGCCGGCATGGCCGCCGGGGCCGGGCGCGAATGACGGACAACCAGCTGCCGGCGGACCCGCACGGCGTTGTCCCGACGACGGATCATCTCTTGTCCGCCCCTTCGCCGGCCAAGCCGCTGCCGGCAATCCGCGAGCGCCCGCCCCGACTGGTCGTGGTGATCGGCAATCCCGCTGCCGGATCCTCGGGGCGGAGCGTGATCCGCAGCACCGCCGCCTTTCTGCGACGCTACGCGCGGCGCGTCGAGATGGGGATGACCCACGCGCGCGGCGATGCCGAGGCCCTCTGCCGCGAAGCGGTGGCGGCCGGGGCCGACCTCGTGGTGGCGGCCGGCGGCGACGGCACGATTAATGAAATCGTCAATGGGCTCGCCGGGACCCCGGTCACGCTCGGCGTCATCCCCCTCGGGACCGCCAACGTGCTGGCCCTCGAGACCGGCATTCCGCTCGACCCCGAAGCCGCCTGCCGTCTCGTCCTCAGCGGCCGGCCGCGCGCTCTCCATCTGGGTCTGGCCGGCAGCCGACGGTTCCTGTTGATGGCGGGCGCGGGGTTCGATGCCGAGGTGGTCTACAGCACCACCTTGGCGTGGAAGAAGGCGATGGGGAAATCGGCCTACGTGCTGGCCGGATTCTGGCACCTGCTGTCGCAGAGCGGACCGCGCATCACGGTCAGCTCGGCGGCCACCGGCACCTTGCAGGCCACCGGCATCATCATCGGCAAGGCGCGGCTCTACGGCGGCCGCTTCTCGGTCACGCCGGGTGCCCGACTGCAGGAGCCGTTGCTGGAAGCCTGCGTATTTCTCCGCCGAGGCCGCGCCGGCCGGGCGCACGCCGCCTGGCGCGTCCTGCGCGGGACGCACGGCGCGCATCGCGACGTCGTCATTTTCAAGACCGATAGACTGCGGGTTTCGTCTCCCGATCGGGTGCACGTGCATGCCGACGGCGATCTCATCGGAACGCTGCCTCTCGATTTCCGGGTGGCCCCCGAGACCCTGCGGGTCATCCTGCCGGGGCCGGAAGCATGAGGACCTTCACCGTGGCCGTCCGCCCGACCGACGAACGCCTGCTGCGGGCGCTCATCGCGTGGGGGGCCGGCGGCGCCATCCACCCGGTCATGAGCACCATCTCCCGGCTGGGGGACGGTCCGGTCTGGTACGCGGCAGGAGCCGCGGCGTTTCTCTGGGGCGGCGCCGCAGGGAGGCGGCTCGCGCTGCTCGGCTTGGCGGCCGGCCTCCTCAACGCCTCGGTCTACCGCGCCTCCAAGCGACGTTTCATCCGACCCCGCCCCTTCCAAGCGCTCCCGGACCTGCCGATCCCCTGGGCCCCGCCGGCCGACTTCTCGTTCCCCTCCGGGCATGCCCTGCACGCTTTCACCAGCGCCACGCTACTCGCGTTGCATTTCCCTCCACTCGGGCCACCCGCATTCATTCTGGCGGCGCTCATCGCCCTGTCCCGGATCGTGCTCGCGGTCCACTACCCGAGCGACGTCCTGGCCGGGGCCTGGTTGGGCGTGATGGTCGGAATCGGATTGAACGCCGCGTTCTGATCTCCCGGCGCCGGGGGCGGCCGCCGGCGACGGTTGCTGACCCGTCACCGGTCGTTCACGCGGACGTCACCTTCCGGCGGGAGAATCGCGCCATTCAAGTTTCCCCGCGGGCCACCCACAGTGGACGAGAAACGGCCCCGAGTCGTACCTCCCTCTTTCGAAACAGGGCGGGGCCGCGAGGCCCCGCTCCGCTCACCACTTGAAGGAGACCGACAGGGCGAAGAGGGCGGCCGTCTGGCGCTCTGTCTTGACCACCTCTTCGCCGTTCGGGCGGCGGTAGATGGACGAGCGGGCGGGCTGCAGGAGGTTGCGGGCCTTGAAGCCGATGGAGACGATTTCGGTGAGCCGCTTGCCGACGGTCAGGTCGGCGGTGGAGTAGGACTGTTCGAAGACATTGGGGATGCCGTCGGCGACCCCGCGCGCCGCACCGGTGAGCAGCGTCTCGCCGATGCGGTTGTAGAACAGCCCGCCCGACCAGCCGCGTGTGTCGTCGTCCCAGGCGATGTTGAAATTGTAGACGTACTCGGGCTGTCCCTGCAGCCGTCGCGTTGTCTCGGCCAGCCCGAACGGGGCGAGCGACTCCCGCTCCGCGACTGGCACGTCGACTTCCGAGTCGATCCAAGTGGCGTTGACTCCGGCCGACAGGTTGCGGAGCTTCTCGCTGAACAGGTCGAGCCCCAGCCGGGCTTCGATTTCCAGGCCGCGCACCGTGCCGCGCTCGTAGTTGACCGGCTGGATGAAGCTCCGGTCGCTGACGGAGAACGAGATGTGCTCGATTGGATCGGTCAGGTCCTTGTAGAAGAGGCTCGCGGCGAGCACGTCGCCGGTGCGCCGGAACCACTCCCAGCGCAGATCGTAGTTGGTGATGTGTGACAGGGTCAGGTCGGGGTTGCCGATGTACTCGTCACCGAAAATGAACTCCTCGGTCGCCACCGGCGCCAGCTCGCGGAACGTGGGCCGGGCCAGGGTGCGGCTCCATGACAGGCGCACGTTCATGCGGGTCGCCGGCTCCCAGACGGCCGACAACGCCGGCAGATAGAGTGTGTCCTCGATGTCGGCAATCGCCAGATCCTGATCCACGGTGATGATGGCGCGATCGCCCGATTCCTGGACCTCGATGACATCCACCAGTCCAAACGCGCGGTTGATCGGCGTCACCGTCAATGCGGTGGACTCGCGGCGGACGCCTCCCACCACTTTGAGATCGTGGCGCAGCGGCAGTTCCCCCATGGCGTAGACGGCGCCGATCGACTGCTTCCCGTCGTAGTCCACGTCATCACCGAAGGGCTCGATGACCCACAGGAGCTGGTTCGGGGCGGGCGGCGTGTTGCCCGCCAGCCCGATGCGCTCCGATTCGAGAAAGACGTCGGTCCACAATTGATTCGGGCCGGAGGCCTCGAAGATCGAGTAGGTCTGGTTCTCGACCGCGTCGGCGTTGAAGGGGTATCCCACCTGGGGCGTGGCGAAGGAGTAGAAGTATGAATTCTGGCCGTAGGTGCGGTCGGTCCGGTCGGAGAACAGGCCCGCCTTGACGAACCCCCAGATGTTTCCGGGACCCTCGAACGGGATGGTGGCGTGCAGCGCCCCCTGCACGTTGTCCTCCTCGATGGCGCGGAAGATCCGGCGCGTGTTCTGATGAGCCGTCCCGGGCGGCATCGAGCCGGACTGCGTCGCTGCGTCGTAGGTGTTGCGGAAGAACCGGACGTCCGGCTCGTCCTGGCTCGTCCGGTTTGAGGCGGCCACCCACTCGATTCGCGGCCGCCGGTCGGCCTGGAGCGTGTGCGCTCCATGCAGCTGGAACGACACCAGCGAACGCTCGGTGTAATGCAGACTGTGGTTCTGCTCGACCGACGTATCGCCGGCGTCCTGCACCTGGAACCGCGCCTCGTCCTCCGCCGACTGGTTGGCCACCACCCGCAGCGACAGCTCGTGGTCGTCGCTCGGGCGCAGGACGAAATTCGCCAGGGCGCCGATGAGCGCTTCCTCCTGGCCGCGGGTGTCGACCCGGGGTTTGTCGATGGTGATCTCCTGCGCCTCGTCGCTGACCCCGCCGTGGTTGTTGATCCCGTCTTCGTAGGAGTCGAACTTGTGGGAGTACGACAAGGCCGACATCACCCCCAGGACCCGGGCGTCTCCGAACTCGTAGCGGTCCCCCGCGACCATCGAGAAACCGTTGTTGAACGGCGCCGCTTCCGGGCTGACCCCCATGATCGGATCGAAGGACCGCACCAGACCGTCGTACTCCATCGAGGCGGCCATCTGGTCCGCGGTCGGGCGGGGCGTGAACCGCGGCAGGGTTGGCAGCGGGTCGGTGGACCCTTCCGGAAGACTGCGGCTGCCGTCGTCGTGCGCCAGGGTGTCGACACCGCCCCCTCCGTAGGTCAGGTATCCGGGGTCCCCGGTCGCCAGGGTGTTGTACTCGAGCGATGTGGTCAGCGACAGCACCTTGCCGTCCGGGATCGAACGGGTCCGGATGTCCACGCCGCCGCCGGTGAAATCCCCCTGCATGTCGGGCAAGAACGACTTGGTGACCGTGACGCTTTCGAGGGTCCCGGTCGGGAACAGGTCGAGTTGCACCGCCCGCCGCCGCGGGTCGGCGCTCGGGATGCGGACGCCGTTCAGAGTGGTGCCGGTGTAGCGGTCGCTGAGCCCGCGGACGGTGGCGTACTTCCCGCCGACGACCGAGGCACCCACCACCAGCTTGAGCGCGCCCGCCACATCCGAGGCGCCCGCCTTGCTGATGAGGTCCGAGGAGACGGCATCCTGCAGCGACACCGCAGTGGCCCGGATCTCCAGCATCCCGACCTCGCTGTCCACCAGCGGGTCGGCCCCGGTCACCACCAGTTCCTCCAGCTCGAACACCTCGGCTGCCAGATCGACACTCACTTCGGTCAGCCGGCCGGGGACAGCCACGACGTCGGGAAGGATCAGCCGGTCGTAGCCGTCCTTCGCCACCGTCAAGGTGTGGGATCCGGGCGGCACATTGCGCAACAGGAAAGTTCCGTCGATCGAGCTGATGGCGCTCAGCGGCTGCCCGAGGATCGTCACCCGCGCCAGCGCGATCGGTGATTCGATCTCCCGGTCGCGCACCGTGCCGCGGATCGTCCCGGTGAGAACAGCCTGCCCGGTGACCACCTCCTCGGCGAAGATCCGACCCGGGGCGGCGAAGATCAGAACCGCCAGGAGCAGGCCGGCGCGGCCTACCATGGGTCCTTCAGGCCGGCGAGCAGCTGGTCGAGACGCACCCGCACCGGATCGAGCAGCGGCCCGGCATCCTCCCCGAGAAGCCGGCAGACTTCGACCGCAGCCAGGGCGCGCGGGCGGGCATTCGCCAGATTCCCGGTGTCCTCCAGGGCACGCTCGTACAGTCGCCGGGCGTCCTTCCGTTGGCCGAGGCGGGCGTAGGCGCCACCGATCCGAGCGTAGAGACCGGGCCGATCGATTGCCGGCGTCGCGGCCACGCTTCCTTCTGTCTCCCCGAGAAGCCTGCGGGCGCCGTCGGGGTCTCCGACCGCTCCGCCAATCCGCGCCAGGTCGGCGAGAATCTCCACCTTGACCGGCATACTCGAGGGCAGACCCCCGGCGATCGTTTCGGCGTCACCCAGCGCCACCCGTGCCTCCTCCGCCTTCCCATGGCGGGCCAGGGCATCGGCGACCCGGGCAAGACCTTCGGCCTTTTTCCACCCCGGGAGACCGTCCGCCGATCGTCGCGCCGCCATCAGGGCACGGTCGCGCATGGGTGTATCCCTGGCCGCCAGCCGGGCGATCTCGAGGTAGCCTTCGGTTCGCGCCCAGGCGACGTCCATGTCGGGATCGGCGTCAAGACCCGACAATCGCTGCAGCGCGCCTTCCAGGTCTCCCCGGCCCGCCCTGCCAATCGCCGCGGTGGCCACCGATGGGCCGAAGTACTGACGGTCTTCGTCCGACAGACGGGTCGCGATCGCATTGGCCCGCTCCTCCTCGCCAAGAAGCGCGAGCGCCGCCGCGATGTGGGCCGCGATTCGGGGTCCCTGCCAGCCACCGGTCGCCTGCCGGACTTCCTCCGCCGCCTGCAGCAGGTCGCGTGCCTCGGCCGCGCGTCCTTCCTTCACGAGCGCGCCGGCCAGGTCGGCCAGGGCGGTGCCCCGACGCCATCCCTCGATCCGGAAAGCCCGATCGCGCGCTTCGACGAAGGCGCCGGCGATCCCGTAATCGCCCACCACGTCCTCCTGGGCCCGGGACCGGTCTTTGTCGTCGGAGACGATGGCGGTCGCAAAGCGGAAAGCGTAGTCCAGCGCCTCGTGCGGACCCGGTGTCGCGATGGCCAGGACGGTGTCCGGCTCGAGGATGACCGTCGCGATCAGACTGACTAGGCAGGCGGCCCGGAACGCGACGGTCCGGGAGAGGGACCAGCTGGAATTCCCCTGAATCACGGCTTCTCCTCCTGCAAAATGACCGTGGCGCCCCTCCCGGGGGCGCCGCGGGCGGGGGCACACGGTGCGTCCCCGCCCGACATTTCTGTGAGCCTGACCCGTCCGAGGCGGGCCGATGCCTTTACGGTCCGCAGACCACCGCGACCCGCTCGACACCGGTCGAGGTGAACCCCGCGGATCCCTCGCCGCAGGTATTTCCGGCGCGAACCAAGTAGAAGAAGACCTGCCCCGGCAGCGGGTCTTCCACAGCCTGGGCCAGGGTGTCGACATCGTCGGTTTCGACGCAGGTCGCGGCGCTGAAATCCCGCGGGTTGGTGCTCCGGATCACGTCATAGAACGCCAGCCCGTACGTTCCCCGCGGCGCGTCCCACGACAGGGTGCGCTTGTCGGCCATCAGACCCAGCGTTTCGACCTCGTCCGGAACCGACTGCGGCGAGTTCGCGGTGTCGCAGCGCGGGAAGTAGCCGAGCCGGTCGAGGTTGGTCCAGCCGTTCGCCCAGTTGCTCCCGGGGCTGAAGGCGCCGCGGTAGCGGGCCTGGTCGAACTCCGGCGTCAAGGGCGCGGTGCGGTCGGTCGTCCGCAGGGCGCTGCCGGGAGCCGGTCTGGGGTCGATGGCGGTGACCGGGTCGGGGAGGGAGGCGATGCCGATCGGGGTGCGGGTCAGGTTGCGGATCGGCAGCGGCTGGGCGCAGTCGAGGTACTGGTTCTGCAGCGCCGCGGTCGTG
>JANNTZ010000102.1:0-12014 GCA_031394595.1 Acidobacteriota bacterium | reverse complement strand
AGTTTTCGCGGAACCTCCGGGACGCCGCGTAGACCGGGTCGGCCGCGGCGGGATTGCCGAGATCGGGGTAGAGACGGGTCGGGCCGATCGCGATGACGGTGTCATTCAGCAGGTCGGTGCTGTGCAGGATCTCGAGCTCGGCCATGACGATGCTGTCCATCCGGCCCGGGAGCGCCCCCGCGCCCTCGAGATTCGAACTGCTGACGAACTCGCGCCCCGGTTTAATCAGCACCACGGCGGTCGATTCGTACAGCGGCGTGAGGACCAGGAAGGTCACGATCGCCACGCCGAGGCTGGTCGCCGCCGTCGTCGCCAGGATCAGGTTCCGGCGCCGGCTCACCAGGCCGAGAAGGCCATGGAAGGTGATCTCGTCCAGCGCCAGGCCCCCCTGCGGGCTGTCCGGCGGCGGGTGGTCGCGCGGTCCCGAACTCCCCGTGGGCTCACTGAACGCGGCGCGCGCTCTGCTCCGGTTCTCATTCATGGGCGCGTTTCCACCGACGTCCTTTCTCCCCCGGGGCGCCGGCGGGAGAACGGGAGGATCGCCGGGAGGGATCGGGCCGGGGGCGGCCCGATCACTTCCCGGTAGACGACACAAGTCTGCTCCAGCATACGCTCGAACGTGAACTGCCGCTCATAGCGCGCCCGCCCCTCGGCCCCCATCCTGACCCGCAGGGCCGGCGAGGCGATCAGGCGCCGCAGCCGATCGGCCAGTACGCCGTCGTCCGATCGGCCGACGAGGAACCCGTTCTCCCCATTGACGACCGCCTCCCGGACCCCGCCCACGTCCGAGGCGATCACCGGGAGCGCCGCCCGCATCGCCTCGAGAATGCTGCGCGGGAACCCCTCCCAGTTCGAGACCAGGAGGTAGACCTGCGCCCGGGCCAGGAGCGGGGCGACCTGTTCGCTGCGGCCGAGAAACGAGATCCGATCGGACAGGCCGAGACTGCGCGCCAGATCGCGAATGTTGTCCTTGAGCGGCCCCTCGCCGACCTGGTCGAGGTGCCAGTCCAGATCGCGCAGCCGCGCGAGGGCCCGGAACAGCGTGGCGAAATCCTTTTGCTCGCAGAGCCGGGCGATGGTGACCAGGCGCACCGGACCGGCCCCCGGATCGGCGCGCTCCCCGGCACCGATGTCGGGCATGCCGTTGTGAACCACCCGGATCTTCCGGGACGGCGCCACCCATTCCCGCTCCGCCGTGTGCCGATCGGCGTCGCAGACCACGATGATCCGATTGGAAAACGGCGTGCCGGCCCGCTCCAACCAACGGTACAGGTTCCGTCGGCGAGCCGGGACGCCTTCGCTGAAGGACCAGCCGTGGGCGGTGAACAGCGCCGGTATTCCGAGAGAGCGGGCGGCGAGCCGCCCCAGGACACCGGCCTTGGCGCAGTGCGTCGACACCAGGTCGGGCGCGAAGCGGCGCAGTCCGGCGCGCAGGCGGCCGAGCGCCCGCACATCCCGCAACGGTTCAATCTCCCGCGCCAGACCGGGAATCTCCACGTACGGCACACCGAGTTCGCCGAGCTGGTCGGTCAGGACGCCGCGCGTCCCGGCGAAGACCGTGACCGGCTCCCCCCTGCGGTGCAGCTCCGCCGCGAGGTCGCGGACATGGATCTGCGCTCCCCCCAGGTCGTCCCCCCGGGTAATGACGTAGGCTATCCTCATACCGCTGGGCACCCTCGGGCTCAATCTCTCCGAACCGCCGAGTGAAAACGGCGCGGACCTCCGCCGGACAAACAGCCGCACCACCAGTCTTCCGGCACGAGGATGTGAGCCATCCTCCTCCGGAAACCTCGCACTCCAGGTCGGCAGATGTGCCAGTTTAATACGCCGAAACCCGCGGAAGTCAAGGTATCCATTGACCTGACTCAACTTCCGGCCCCTTCCGTGTCCACAAATCGATCCATGGTGGCGCGCAGAGTGTGGGTTCAATCCGATCCTTCACACTCTCCGCGCCACTATGAGATCGATTGGCCGTCCTCGCCGGTCGAGGCATAGAAGGATGTGCCCCGGAGATTCTCGTCGATCCGGAGGTGGCTCTGGATCGGGGGGAAGGCCCGCTGCTGGCAGTTCATCCGATCGCACAGCCTGCAGGAGACGCCGATTGGGACGGCGGCCGGGTGGCCCAGATCAACCCCGTCGGAGTAGACCAGGTCGCGGGCGTACTGCACGGGGCAGCCGATGTCGATGGCATGGACGGCCCGCGGCGCATGGTACCCGCCGAACTCGCGCGGGAGCGTGCGGGCGACGTCCAAGTAGGTCGTTCCGTCCGGCATCCGCGACAGCTGCACCCGGATGAGCCCCGGCGTCAGGAAGGCGGCGTGCACGTTCCATAGCGGGCAGGCGCCGCTGAAGCGGGCGATCCGGATGCCGGAGGCGCTGAATCGCTTCTAGATGTTGCCTGCGACGTCGACCCGCACCAGGTGGAACGGCACCCCCTCGGCGCGCGGCCGCCGGAGCGTCGTCAGGCGGTGGCAGACCTGCTCGACGCTGGTCCGGAACCGGTGTCCGAGCAGGTCGATGTCGTAGCGCTCCTCCTGTGCCGCCCGCAGGAAGCGGTCGTACGGCATCAGGACCGCCCCGGCGAAGTAGTTGGCCATCGCCACCCGGCAGAGGGAACGGGCCGCCGCGGTCAGGAGGTGCGGATCGCCTGCCAGCCGGTCGAGGATGCCCGACAGGGTCAGCAGTCCGAACTGGTGGGCGAGCTGGAAGTTCCGGCTGCCGCGGCGCAGGACTTCCGAGAGCTGCAGCTCCCGTCGCTCGGGCAGGAACCTCCGGATCGCCCCGCCCATCGCACCGACCTTTTCGATCCGGACCCGCACGCCGTGGGCCTTTTCGAGCTGCTGCGCCAGGGCCTGGAACAGGTCCTTCCCTTCCAGCCCGGCCTCACGCCAGAGCTGCTCCGCCCCTTCCTCCAGTTCGGGGAAATAGTTCGTGTGCCGTTCGATGAAGTCGCTCACCTCCTCGGACGGCAGGCGCGAGATCTCGATCCCCTTGAGCTCCTGCTTCTCCGACAGCCGCTCCGACAACGCCTCGGCCGACGATCGGGCCGCCCGGAAGGCGTGCTAGACGTTCAGGAAGGCGCGGGCCACCACCGGCGAATGACCGACATGGTCGCGAACGTCGGCCGCCGTGAGACCGAGCCGATCGAACATCGGGTCGCCGAACACCTCCAGGAGGTCGGCGATCAGCCGCTCGTCCTCGCCCCCCGCGAAGCTCTTGAGATCCAGTTGGAACTCGTGCGCCAGACGCAGCAGGACCTGGGCGCTGAGCGGACGCTGGTTGTGCTCAATCAGGTTCAGGTAGCTGGCGGAGATTCCCAGCCGCTCGGCCATCCGCACCTGGCTGATCCCTTCGCGGCGCCGCAGCGCCCTGATCCGCGCCCCGAACCTCGGCCCTTCCTTCACCATCGATCGCCATCCTCCGGCTCGCCGAATTTAATGACTTTGCAGGTTTACGCAACCGCGTTTACACATTGAACTCGTATTAACCCCTTGATTTTGAGTTTCTTATTGAATTGTCGGCCGTTGGTGGCAAATTCGCATTCACACATTCTTCGAGGGGACACATGGCAATCAGCGTGGCGGAGCAGCGACGAATCGAATCAGGCATCCGGGTGATCGGCCGCGCCGTGCCCGGCTGTGAGGAGGTGCTGACACCGGAGGCGCTCGGCTTCGTGGCCGATCTGGCGCGCCGGTTCGGGCCGCGCGTGCGGCAGATTCTCGATCGGCGGCGGGATCTCCAGTCCCGCTACGACGCCGGGGAGCGTCCCGATTTCCCGGTCGAGACCGCCGAGCTGCGCGAGGACCACTGGACGGTCGCGCCGCTGCCGGCGGACCTCCTCGACCGCCGCGTCGAGATCACCGGCCCGGCCGAGCCCAAGATGATCATCAACGCGCTGAACTCGGGTGCCAACGTCTTCATGGCCGACTTCGAGGATTCGCTCTCCCCGACCTGGGAGAACGTCGTCCGCGGCCAGGCGGCCCTCAAGCAGGCGGTCCGGGGGACGATCCGCCACGTCGACCCCGCGACCGGCAGGGTGTACGCGCTCGGCGATCGCCCCGCCACCCTCATGATCCGTCCCCGCGGCTGGCACCTGGTCGAAAGGCACCTGGAAGTGGACGGCCAGCCGGTGCCCGCCGCCCTGTTCGACTTCGGTCTGTACTTCTTCCACAACGTCCGTTCCCTCCTGGCGCAGGGGACCGGCCCCTACTTCTACCTGCCGAAACTCCAGGGACACATCGAGGCCCGGCTCTGGAACGACATCTTCGTGGGGGCGCAGCGCGCCTTCGACCTGCCTGGAGGGATCATCAAGGCGACGGTTCTCATCGAGACGCTGCCGGCGGCCCTGGAGATGGACGAGATCCTCTTCGAGCTGCGCGCGCATTCGGCCGGCCTCAACCTCGGGCGCTGGGACTACATCTTCTCGTTCATCAAAACGCTGCGCGCCGACGCGGACGTGGTCCTGCCCGACCGCGGGCAGGTCACGATGGACCAGCCGTTCCTGCGCGGCTGCCGGCAGCTGCTCATCCGCACCTGCCACCGGCGCGGTGTCCACGCCATGGGCGGGATGGCGGCGCAGATCCCGATCAAGGGCGATGCCGGGGCGAACGACGCCGCCATCGGGAAGGTCCGCCTCGACAAGCTGCGCGAGGCGCGCGACGGCCATGACGGCACCTGGGTCGCCCACCCCGGGCTGGTCCCGGTGGCCCGCGAAATCTTCGACCGGCAGCTGAGGGGTCCCAACCAGCTGCACCTGAAGCGCGGCGCGGTCGTGGTGACCGCCGAGGATCTCCTCCGCCCGCCAGCCGGAACCAGGACCGAGGAGGGGCTACGACACAACATCCGGGTCGGCGTGCAGTACCTGGAGGCCTGGCTGCGCGGATCCGGCTGCGTGCCGCTCTACAACCTGATGGAGGACGCCGCCACGGCCGAAATCTCCCGGACCCAGGTCTGGCAGTGGCTGCGCCGCGGCGCCCGTCTCTCCGACGGCCGCCCGGTGACCACCCGTCTGTTCCGCCGGATCGTGACGGAGGAGATGGACGCCGTGCGCGGCGCCATCGGCCCCGAGCGCTTCGAGTCGGGGCGCTTCCCGGAGGCGCGCGACCTGTTCGAGCGGCTGTCGACCGCCAGGACCTGCGCCGACTTCCTGACTCTGCCGGCCTACGAACTGCTGACTGCGACACCGTCCCCGCGGACGACGGGAGGATTCTGATGAGCGCGCATGACGGAAACGGTGCCGGCCCGGAGTTCGAAATGCCGGGACCGGGAATCGGCGGCGCGGCGCAACCGCCGATCGCCGGCATCGACAGGCCGGCGGACCCGGCGCTCCCCGGGACCGGCGACCTTCCGGACCGTTGGAACGGGGTGATCCGGCCGTACAGCGCGCAGGACGTCGCGCGTCTGCGCGGATCGATCCCCATCGAGCACACCCTGGCGCGGATTGGATCGCGACGCCTGTGGGAACTGCTGCGCACCGAGGACTACGTGGCGGCGCTCGGAGCCGTCACCGGCAACCAGGCGGTGCAGCAGGTGCGCGCCGGACTCGCGGCGATCTACTGCAGCGGCTGGCAGGTGGCGGCCGACGCCAACACCTACGGGGGGACCTACCCCGACCAGAGCCTCTACCCGGTGGACAGCGTCCCGCGCCTGGTCCGGCGCATCAACGAGGCGTTGCGGAGGGCCGATCAGATCGAGCATGCCGAGGGGGGCGCCCGGCGCAACTGGTACGCCCCGATCATCGCCGACGCCGAGGCCGGGTTCGGCGGCCCGCTCAACGCCTTCGAGCTGATGCGGGCGATGATCGAGGCCGGGGCCGCCGGGGTTCACTGGGAGGACCAGCTCTCCTCGGAGAAGAAGTGCGGCCATCTGGGAGGCAAGGTCCTGGTGCCGACCGCCCACTTCATCCGCACTCTCGTCGCCGCGCGCCTGGCGGCCGACGTCGCGGGGGTCCCGACGATCCTGGTGGCGCGCACCGATGCCAACAGTGCCCGGCTCCTCACGTCTGACATCGACCCGGTCGATCGCCCGTTCCTGAGCGGGGATCGCACCGTCGAAGGGTTCTTCCGGATTACCGGCGGGCTCGAATGCGCCATCGCCCGCGGCCTGGCCTACGCGCCCTACGCCGACCTCCTTTGGTGCGAGACTTCCACGCCCGACCTCAAGGAGGCGCGCCGTTTCGCCGAGGCGATCCACGCCCGCTTCCAGCGCGAGTTGGGCGCGATGGGCTACCGTTTCCAGTTCGTCACGCTGGCCGGGTTCCACGCGCTGAATCACTCCATGTTCACGCTGGCGCGCGACTACCAGCGCCGCGGCATGAGCGCCTATTCGGACCTGCAGCAGGCCGAGATCGCCGCCGAGGCCTACGGCTACTCCGCGACCCGCCACCAGCGTGAGGTCGGCACCGGCTACTTCGACGACGTCGCCCAGGCGATCTCGGGCGGCCTCAACTCGACCCTCGCCCTCGAGGAGTCGACCGAAGCGCACCAGTTCTGAGCCGGAGGGGCCGCGCCGGCGTATCGGAACGCGGCGGCTGGCGGACCGTCAGCGGACGCTGATCGCCGACACGCCGGTCTGGATCGGCTGTTCGGCACCGGTCGCGCCGCGCGCCGAGGCGCGATCCAGCACCAGCGGCGTATCGCCTGCCGCGATCCCCTCGAATTCCAGGATGGCGATCTCCGCCCGTGGCCCGAGGACCGCAGGCGATCCCACGAACGACAGCCCCACCGCGACGTCCCCCGGTCGATCGGGGTGGGTCCCGCCGATCAGAATCGGCTGCAGCGAGGTTCCGCTGTAGGCGGCGCCTTCGCGCGCCGCCACGAACCGCACCACCTCCGGGTCGAACAGGAGATGGAACGGCAGACTGGTCAGCGGGCGCGGGGCGTCGACCAGGACCCGGACGAGGATCGCGCGGCCCGGCGCCGCGACCCGGCCCTCCGGCTCGAGCCACACCGTCGTCGTCACCACCGCCTCTCCGTCCTCGGATGGTTCGCCGTCCTCGTCCCGATCGTCCGGGGTCCGGCCCGGCGGGCCGGCCTCCGCCGGCGGATCGTGGGCCGGATCCTCGACGACGGTCTGCGGGTCGATCGGCGCCGGCCCGGCGACCGCTGCCACCACCACCGCGACGCTCACGGGTGTGGGCGTGAGGGCGGGGGAGATCTGCCGTCCACCGGCCGGTGCCGTGGCGGTTCCGGGGGGCATCGTGCCGGTTCCGGCGGCGGGCGGCCTGGGAACCGGCCGCGGCCGATCGATCGTGGTGATCGCCGCCGGTCCCTCCGGCGAGGGCGCGGCAGGATCCGCCACGCCGGAGACGATTGCAGGTTGGACCACCGCCGGCCGGCCCGGCCCGGGCTGCGGCGCCTGCCGGGGAGGGGCGATGCCGGCCACGCCGAACGGCCCCGGCCCGAGGGCGTGGAACCGGCCCGCGACTTCCGTCGCCCGGTAGTACCAAGAGTCCCAGACCGGGGCGGCCACCAGGGTGCCCGCCATCAGCACCGCCCCGGCGACGAACATCCGGTACTGGAGACGATCCATGAGGCCGTACTCGAGGCGATCCATCAGGGCACCGAGACGAGCCCGCCATGCCCGGGGCCGAAGGAAGCCGGACGGAAATTGCCGAACTCGTCCTGGACCGCCTCCGCCCCGGTCGCCCCATCCGTGTCGAAATCGATGGCGCCCGCGCCGGCGGCCACCCTCTGGAACCGCAGCGTCGCGAGCAGTTCGGACCGGCCCGCGGTGACGCTCGGATCGGGGTTCCGGCGGCTGACCGCCACGGTGAGGTGTCCCGCGCTGGTCTGCGTGACGATGCAGAGCGGGGCGCTCTGCGGACCCTGCTTGGTCAGCAGCGGCCCGACGGCGCACGAGGCGTACTGCAGGACCGCCGCGGGGTACGTCAGGTCGAACGACACGGTGTAGACACCCGACAGGTCGTCGATGAGGACGTTCAGGTAGAGATCGCTGCAGGTGTTGAGCGGCGCGCCGAGGAAGACGTCGCCGTTCGCAGGGGCGGTGATGCCGGGGGTGAAGGTCAGCGAATTGCAGGTCGCGGCATCCGGTTCATCGCCTCCCGAGCATCCCGCCAGCGCCATCATCAGTGCGAGGACCGGTGCCGCCGTCAGGCGACCCTTCATCCGCATCGTCGTCACCTCCGTCCCCGAAAATGCCCGCGCCCGCCCGGTCATGGGCACACCGCCAGGCGCTGGGCGAAATATTCGATGAAGATCGCCAGGTCATCCCCGTCCACACCGTTGAGACCGTCCAGATCGCAGGCCGCGCAGTAGGCGGTGTCGATGTTCCGGGTGTTCCAGGACCGCGCCATGAGGTTCAGGTCGACGCCGTCGATCTTGCAGGACCGATCGATGTCGGGGGTCCTCACGACCCGCAGGGCGCCCTGCCGGACCCCCTCACCGGTGTCCGGGTTGGTCACGGTGACGGCGCGCGGCCCGAGCGCCGCGGCCGACCCGACGTCGATCGTCAGCGCCAGCCGCGTCGAACCGGAGAGGGAAGCGGGGCCGGCGGTGATGTCGGATCCCAGGCTCACAATGGCGCCGGTCTGGAAACTCGATCCGTCGACGCGCACGCCGTGCCGGCCCGGCTGGAGGACGAAGACCGACCCGGTGGCGACTTCGATCGCCGAGGTGATGACCGGCGGCGACCCGACCACGGCCTTCGGCCGGGCGGAGACTTCGGTGGACGGATCGCTGAGGTTGCCGGAGAAGTCGAAGGCCTTCAGCACGAAATAGTAGGTTGAACCGGGATCGAGCCCCCGGAGCGTGTGGGAGGTCACCTTGCCGACACTCAGTGTCGAGGTGTGGAGGCCGCTGGCAGTCCCGTACAGCAGGCGGTAGCCCGCCAGGTCGGACTCGCCGTTCGCGTTCCAGTTCAACTGGATGACGCCCCCCTCCTGCGTGGCGGCGGACTGCAGGCCGGTGGGCGCCGCCGGCGCTTCGGTGTCGGCGGCGCGCAGGGTGTATTCGAGGTTCAAAATCGGCGCGGCGGCGGCGCTCACCTCGTAGGCGGCGGCGACGCGCTTGCCGGTCCCGGTGATGATCAGCGCGATCGCGTTGCCGCTGCGCCAGCCGGGCCGGTTGACGATCTCCTGGTTCACCACCGCCAGATCCGCCGTCCGCTGCTCGACCCCCGCCGCGCCGACCGTCGTCCACGCCGGCGGGATCCAGGAGACCCGCGCCGTGGTGCGCGGGCGGGAGGAGATGTCGGCCGAGGTGGTGGTGAAGGTCGACGCGTCGTCGTCGGCCTGGGCCTGGATGGTCAGCGTGGTCGCATCGGCAGTCGCCTCGTCCACCTGGAACTGCACGGCGGCGCTGCGGATCACGGCACCGGGGGGAATCGCCAGACCGGGGAAGCGGATCCCGATTGTCTGGACCGAAGCGTCGGTCACCAGTTCGAGGTCGCTGCTCCCCAGCGAGACGCTCCCGGTGGAGCTCTCCTCGGCGTCGTCGCTCCCGGCCGCGACGCGCACGTCCACCCGCGTGATCGGGGTGTCGTCCGGCACGAAGCCGGCATCGGTGGTGAAGGCGATGCGGTCCCAGCGGACGCCGTCCTCCGCGGCCCGGACGATGAACGGGTATTCGCCGGCCGGCGACGGGAACGACGCGTCCATCTTCTGCCAGTGGTACGCGCCATCGGCGGTCGTCGTCAGGACGCGCTCGGCGGAGCCGTTGAAGGAGACGGCCACCGTGTCGCCCGCGGTGTCGGGCCCGGCCATCCGCACCCAGACGTAATAGGAATAGCCGCCCTGCCGCAAGGCGAGCGTGTACTCCGAACGCCCCTCGGCGCCCCGGCCTTCGGGCACGAGGATCGCGCGGCCGCCGGAGGCGGCGGCATCGGCAACGCCGCCCGCCGGCGCGTAGAGCCAGGAGAAGGCCTCCGCCTCGAAGTAGGTGGTCCCCGGAGCTGCGATGTCGATCTTTGCGCCGCTGCCGTCCTGGACGTACTTCACGATGACGCTGTCGCTGGAGGCCAGCTCGCCGTCGGACGCGTCGATCTTGAGCTTGTACGTCCCCTGCTTCTCGAACGTGACATTGGTGTCGGCGGCCTTGGCGTTGGAGAAGGTCACCGTCCCCGGCCCCTCCATCTTCGACCAGGTGATGTCGATCCCGGTGCCCGGCTTGCCGTCGTCGGTGACGGTGCCGTCGAGCAGGATCGTGGCTGTCGGGTGGAAGGTCTGCCGGTCGGGGCCGGCGTTGACCGAGGGGGGCCGGTTGGTCGCCGGACCGCCGCCGCCGTACTCGTCGGATCCGATGTCGGGCGCGCCGCCGATCGCGTCGGTGACATCGAGGACCTGGCCGTTCTTTTCGTAATGGGCGATGCCGGCGTCGATGCAGGGGCTGCCGGAGGTCAGCCGGTAGGACGAATCGAGGAGCGGGTCGACGCGCAGCGTCCCCTCGCCGACCAGCGGCTGGCTGCTCGTGTCGGCCTCGGCGGCGTTCTGGAACAGGTCGTTGTAGGCCGCCCACGACTGGCCCTGCAGCATGCGCAGGGCGTAGAGGCTCGTCCCCTTGATGATGTTGTTGACCACCAGCATGTTGGTGCCGCCGACGATCCCCCACTTGGGGCCGATGATCGTGTTGTTGAAGATCTGCACCGGCTCGACCATGGGGGATCCGCTGCCGGTCTGGTCGGTGACTCCGTCGGCGGTGGCGCCGACCCCGGAGGTGCCGCTGGTGCGGAACAGGTTGCGGTAAACGAAGAACCGCCGGCTGGAGAGCCCCGGGTAGTCGATCAGCTGCAGGCCGTCGTCGGTGCAGTTCTCCATCCGGTTGTTGCGGACGAAGTACTGCATCTCGGTCCCGGTGTAGGACTGCAGCCGGATCTCGATGCAGTCGTCGCCGGCTCCGTTCATCGTGTTGTGCTCGATGATCCGGTCGCCGCCGGCAATCCCGTTGCTGTCGTCGTCGGAGTCGATGCAGTCGTCGCCGCAATTGGCGAAACGGTTGTGCGCGAAGCGGCCGGCGCCGCCGTCCTCCCAGGAGAGACTGTCGCCGCCCGTGTCCAGAAACGCGCAGTGGACCACGTCGGCCTTCGCCATCAACTGGATCCCCTTCGCGGACGCCTTGAAAGTGAAGCCGGTGATCAACGCGCCGGCGCCGGCGGCAGTGACGTCAAGCGTGGTGGCGGCGGTGGAGTCGATGATCGTCTGATCGATGTACGACTCGAGACCGGTGGTGTGGTACTGCGAGGCCAGAGTGATCGCCTTGTTCACATGGATCGTGGCGCTTCCCAGGTAGGTCCCCGGTGCCACCAGCACGACGTCACCCGGCCGGGCCAGATCGATCCCCGCCTGGATCGTGGCGGCGTCGGCCGGGACACCGATGGTGGCGGCGGAGAGCGGACCGGCCGCCAGCAGGGAAGTCACGATCAAGGCGGCAGCCGCGGCCGCATGGCGCCGGCCGCGGAGCCTTGTGTCCCCCGAAGTGTCGCCGCGGCCGTCATCGCCTGTCCGATCGAGGAGACACGCGCCTTCCGTAAATGTTTTCCGGCTTTCCAGTCCGCGTGCCGGGAGGAACGTCGCCCCGTGCAACCGGCGCCCAACCGCGGATTGGGCGGGCGGCTCAGAACCTCCGTCCCGTGGCGCTTCTTTTCGATCGGATCCGACTCTTCCCGTCACCGGTCACCCCCCGCGAAATGGGCCGCGGCCAGCCGGTTCGGCCACGACCGCTCGATTCGTTCTGCAACTGGCGTGCCGCCGGCAACCTCGGGCGACCTTTTATTCCCCGCACGACATCTTCAGCAATTCCCCCAATTAGTCCTGCCCATTTTCCGGATGCGTCCGCTGTCGGTCGCGTGGCGTCACAGGCACGTAACCGTCGTGACGATTGTGTGGGCCCCACATCTTTCACCGCCCGGCCGTGGCCGGACCGGTTGACGGTCCCATCCGGGCGGGGCATAGAATCCCACGGCGCCCGCACGGGCGATCGGCGGGGCCAGGAGCCTGTCCGGGTATTGCGTCGGGTCGCGCGCCTGGGGCTTGCGAGGTGGATGCAAGGAGCGCCGAGGCG
>JANNTZ010000091.1:0-2250 GCA_031394595.1 Acidobacteriota bacterium | reverse complement strand
TGGGCGTAATAGGCCCGCTCGATCGCTTCCTGTGCGTTCACCCTCGCCTCGAAGGTCAGGCGGCGGGGGCCGGCAATTCCGTGTGGCAGCGCGGGAACGATGAGGAAGCTCAGGAGAACCGAAGTAAGGGTGAACCTGGCGATAGAGCTAAGTGCATGATGGGACATAGGTCGGTCCCTTTGCAGGATCGCGTGTGCCGAGAGTACGCGCTCGTGTCGGTCGTGTCAATCCTCCGTATCGCGCCATCTAAGATGTAACTCTGGAGGTCATCATCGCGCCATTTAGGATGTAACCCTCCACGGGAGGGTCGATGGTGAGTCGTGCGGGCCGGATGGAGTACTTGCGGACGATCCACGAGCGTTACCAGGGGGCGAGCCAGGAGGAGAAGCATCGGATGCTGAACGAGTTTTGCAAGGTGACCCGGTATCACCGCAAGTACGCGTTGCGGGTGCTGAACGGGCCACGTCCGGCGGTGCGGTCCCGGACACGGCGCCGGCGGCCGACCTATCCGGAGGCGGTGACCCGGGCCCTGGCGTTCATCTGGAAGGCCGCCGGGTACCCGTGGTCGGTGCGCCTGAAAGCGTTGTTGCCCCTGTGGCTGCCCAGGGCCCAAGAGCACTTGCGGCTGCCACCTGAAGTCGTACGGCATGTGTTGCGCATCAGTCCGCGGCAAATGGACCGGCGGTTGAAGGGGCACAAGCGCCAGATGAAGAAGCGCCTGTACGGGCGGACCAAACCGGGGACGTTGTTGAAGCACCACATCCCGTTGCGGACGGACCGCTGGAACGTGAGCGTGCCCGGGTGGACGGAGATTGACCTGGTGGCCCACTCCGGCGACTGTGCCGCAGGCGAGTTCGTGCATTCGCTGAACCTGACCGACATCGACACGACGTGGGTGGAGAGCCGGGCGGTAATGGGCAAGGCCCAGGTCCGGGTGCGGCGGGCCGTGGATGACATCCGGCAGAGCCTGCCCTTCGACCTGCAGGGGATCGACTCGGACAACGGCTCGGAGTTCATCAACAAGGACCTGTACCAGTACTGTCAGGAGCACCACATCCAGTTCACGCGGGGGCGGGCGTACAAGAAGAACGACAACGCCCACGTGGAGCAGAAGAACTGGACTCATGTGCGGAAGCTCTTGGGGTACGTGCGCTACGACACGCCGCAGGCTCTGGAGGCGATCAACTCTCTGTACCGCAACGAGCTGCGGCTGTTCCAGAACCTGTTCCTGCCGTCCGTGCAGCTGCTGCGCAAGGAGCGGGTCGGCTCGCGGACCCGCCGACACTACGGTCCGCCGCGGACGCCTTTGGATCGGCTGCTGGCCCGCGGTCTGGGCAACCCGGTGAAGGTCGCCGAGCTGAAGCGGTTGCGGGACCGGCTCGACCCGTTCGCATTGTCGCAGGCCATCGACAGGAAACTGGAGGCGATCCACCACCTGGCAACGGACCGCCGCAGTGCCACCACGACCAGACGACCGTCAGCGGGCCCCGACCATCCATGGCGCTGGAGCTACAAGCGGCGACCGGGGATCTCGGCGGTGCCGGTGTACTGCCGATGAGCGGAGGTCCTGCGGGTCGAGCCCTCTCGAGATCGTGGCTCCTGGGGCATTCAGTGCGGTCGTTATGCGGGAGAGCCACCTGTGGATCCTGCCGGACCGGTGGACGACGCCAAAAACGCGTCGCCCACCGGTCCTTGGACGGCGCACAGATCGCGCCGCCCACAGGCCCCACAGGCGCTGCTGCCACGCTCTCTCTTAATCAAAAAACAGCAAAACCAGAGTTACTTTCTAAATGGCGCGATGAAGGCGTCCAAAGTTACATTCCTAAATGGCTTGACAGGGGTCCGGCACGATGATCGAGCATCTCCAGCAGCGTCGCGATACGATCGCGGTACGTGTGTTTCGAGATGACAGGTTCACGACCCGTGGCGGCGATCCGGGCGCGGTCTTCCGGACGATCGAGGTAGAACCGCACCTTGCCGGCGAGGTCGTCTGGGCCATCGAAGCGCGCCAGGTGTCGTCCATCCTCGAACAGCGAGAACACGTCGGGCTGGCTGTCGACCATCGCGAAGCTCCCGCACGCCAGCGTCTCGTACACTTTGGGACTGGCCTGGCGGCATGGGGTGTGCCCGTCCTGGAAGTGGGCGATCACCACAACCTCGGACGCGGCGTAGATCTTCGCCCACTCCGGGGGGGTGAGGTGCTGGCCGCGGACCCGCGGCCGCAGTGGATGGTCCCCGGGCAGGCGGTCC
>JANNTZ010000089.1:0-8092 GCA_031394595.1 Acidobacteriota bacterium | reverse complement strand
GGGGAGGCCCGGAGTCGGATCGCCACGCTGGACGCCGACCTGCGGCTCAGGATGGCCGCGGTCGAGGAGGCGTTGCGGCGCGAAGCGGGGGCCCGTGCCGCCTGGGAAGGCGTGGTCCGCCAGGCGGCCGAGGACGGGCGGCGGCGGGCGGCGCTGGAAGAGCAGCAGCGCGCGCACGCGGCGACGATCGATCGAATCGCGGAGGAGGACCGCGTCCTGCGTGCCGATCGCGCATCGATCGCGGCGGCCCTGGCGGAGGAGGACGGCGCCGCGGCGCACGGGGCCGATCGGCTGGCGGCGCTGGGCGGCGATCGCGGGCCGCTGCAGGCGGAGATCGACGCGGCGACCGGGCGGGCCGACCAGGCGGGCCGGGAGGCCGAGGACCTGCGGTCCAGGGCAGCGGCCCTGGCGGAGCGTTTCACGACCCTGGAGGCCATCGTCCGTCGTCATGCCGATGCGCCCGCCGGGCTGGCGGCTGTCCTCGATGGGGCCGCGGGGTTCCGGCCGCTCGGGATCGTCGGCGAGCGGCTCGAGATCGCAACCGGGCTCGAGCGCGCCGCCGAGGCGGCGCTCGCCGGTCTGTCGGAGGCGGTCCTGGTCCGCGACCTCCACGAGGCGGGCCGCGGTGTCGAACATCTCAGGACGCATGCCGGCGGCCGATCCACGTTCGTCGTGGACGAACTCTCCGCTGAAGTGAATGACGGGGCTGCCGGCGGAGAGGACGGCAACGCATCCGCAGACGGATCCGGGTCGCGCCTGCCCGCGGCACTGGCGGCGGTCCCGGGGATCCGCGGTCGGTTAATCGACGCGGCGCGTGGCGGCCCCGCTCCCGTCGTGCGTGCCGCCCTGGCGCGGGCGGTCCTCGCCGAAACTCTCGACCTGGCGGTGACGCTGGCGGCCTCGTGGCCGGAGTGGGTCTTCGTGACCCCTGCCGGTGATCGTGTCGAAGGTCGGGGACTCGTCATCGGCGGGGATGCGCGGGCGCTCGATACCGGGCTGCTGCCGCGCCGCGCCGGCCTGCAGGAGGTCGAACGGGATATCGCCGCGACGGCCGAGGCCCGATCCCGGTCCGAATCGGATCTCGCCGCGGCCCGTCAGGACGGGGAGGCGGCACGGGCGCGCCTCGCGGTGGTGGAGACGGCCATTCGCGACGGGGAACGCGCGCAGTTCGAACGGGACGTGATCCGGGGCCGCCGGCACGCCGACCTGGGTCGCATCGATCTGCGCCTCCCGGTCCTTGCCGCGGAGCGCGCTCGGATCGATCGGGCCCGTGCGGAGGCGGTCGGTGAACTGGAGGCGATTCTGGCGCGTGCTGGCGATGCGGAGACTTCGCGCCTGGGGGCGGAAGAGGGGATGCGGACGGCAGCCGGCGAGGTCGGGGCCCGCCGCGCCGAAGCCGATCGGACCCAGGCCGAGACCGCGGACGCGAAGGCGGTGGCCGCCGGCCTGGCGGAGCGGATCGAAGCGCTCGGTCGCGAGCGACTGGCGCTGGAGGAGACCATCGGCGAGACACGTGCGACGGCGCAGAAGCGTAGCGTGGCGCGCGACGAGTGGACCGCCCGGATCACGGCGCTGGCGGACGAGGCCGCGTCCCTGGCCCGGCAGAAGGAAGAATCCCAGACGATGCGGGCCGCGGCGGCCGCCGAGGACGAGGCGGCGCACGCTGGCCTCGCCTATGATCGCAGCCTGCTGCACGCGCGTGACCAGGGCGTCCGGGACGGGCGCGCCGCCCACGACGTGCTGCGCAACCAAATCCAGGAACGCGAGCTGCACCTCGCCCGTGTCGACGCGCAGATCGAAGGGCTGGAGACGATTTGCCGCGAGGACCTCGAGACAACCGTCACCGCCCTGCGGCTGCTGCCTCCGCCGCCCGCCGACGAACGGCCGATCGAGGAACAGGAAACGGAGCTGGAATCACTGAAGGCCGAACTCCAGTCGATCGGCCCCGTGAACCTGATGGCGATCGAGCAGCACGCCGAGCTCGAGGAACGGTTCAACGTCCTCGATGGGCAGAAGAAGGACCTCGAGGAGAGCATCGATCAGCTGCAGGAAACGATCCGCAAGATGAACCGCCAGTCGAAGGAACGGTTCCTCGCCGCGTTCGAGGCGATCCAGGGTTACTTCCAGGCCACCTTCACGACCCTGTTCGGCGGCGGCGTGGCCGAGCTGCGGCTGCAGGAGGACGAGGGCGACGTCCTCGAGGCGGGGATCGAGATCGCCGCCCAGCCTCCCGGCAAGAAGCTCCAGAAGATCGCGCTGCTCTCGGGCGGCGAAAGGGCGCTGACCGCCGCGGCGCTGTTGTTCTCCTTGTTCCGCTACCGGCCGTCGCCGTTCTGCGTCCTCGACGAGGTCGACGCGCCGCTCGACGAAGCCAACGTCGACCGATTCACGCGCCTGCTCCAGGAGTTGTGCACCGATACGCAGTTCATCCTGATCACGCACAACCGCAAGAGCATGGAGGCCGCCGACCTCCTCTATGGCGTGACCATGGAGGAGCCCGGCGTCTCGAAGGTCCTGCCGCTCCGTTTCGAATAGGTCGACGCGTTGACTAGTGCGCCGCTCCGGCGGTGGCAAGCGCCGGCTCGGCGGCGGTCGCCGTGGCCGGCGGCTCCCAGGGGTTGTCCTCGCGCAGCCCTTCGAGCGACACGCGGATGCCGTAGGCGGCAAACGCCTGCCGGTAGGTTTCGAAGTGGGCGCGCAGGAGGCGGGCCGTCGAACGGTAGCCGTAATTGAGCATGGCGACCCGCGACCCGTAGTTCAGGATGTTCTCCATGAACAGCACCGAATCGCTGCGCGGCGGCTCGATGACGAAGATGCGGGTCTCCGGGTGCTGCGCCCGGAACCGCTCGACGCCGAGCTTGAGCTTTTCGTGGGTCGAGATCCGCTGCGTCTGGTCGACGACGAAGGTGACCCCCTTCTCCCGGATCCGGGCGCAGTGACCGGAGAAGGTCGGGATGCAGACCAGTCCCTCCTCGTTGCGCAGCGGAATGATCGGGTTGATCAGCAGCTGGAAATGGGACCCGCGCTCGATCGGCACGTCGACATGAGCCACCCGGCCGACGCCCCCGTCCACGAAGTCCATGTCGCGGATGGTGATCGGCTGGAAATAGAGCGGCAGGGCGCTGGAGGCGGCGATGGCGTCCGATATCGGCACGTCACGCCAGCCCGGCGAACCGAACAGGACGCGCTCGCCGCTGTCGAGATGCACCGCGGAGATGTAAAGCTCCCGCTTCAAGTCTTCGAACGAGTTGGCGCATCCCGGGCGGGTCAGCAGCCGTTTCAGGTACGCCTGGTACTTGGTCAGACTGTAGATGCCCGACGGCAGGTTCTCCTCGAGCGTGTACAGGAGGCGCGCCACCGAGAACAATCGCGGGTTGCGCCGGTAGAAGCGCAGCAGCGACGGGATCATCCGCACCGACCGGCCGAGCGCATCGCGGATCGCCTGCCAGTCGACGTGCAGGATGTCGGTCTGCCGGAAATTCAGCTCGCTCTCGGTATTGTTGATGATGGCCTGGGCGACTTCCCACGGAGGGACGCCGTTGCTGGTCAGGGCGGCGACCACCGCGCCGCCGCTGGTGCCGACGTAGATGTCGAAGTCGTTGACCGTGAAGCCGTCGGCGAAGAAATGATTGAACGCCTGCAGGGCGCCGAACTCGTACATGGCGCCGGTGATCCCGCCGCCCGCGAGGACGAGGCTGAGCGGGGGACGCGCCCGGTCGCTCATGGCTGGCGCGCCTCGATCGCCGGCGGCGCCTCCTCCGGCATCTCGACCGCGACGATTTTCCAGGCGGTGTCCATCTCGTATCCCTTGAGCGAACTGCCGCGGACCCGGCTGTGCGCCTTGACCCGGACGCGGGTGGTGAGACCGGGGAGGACCGTCAGGCGGGTCCCGTCGATCGCCACGAACCGCCAGGTCCCCGAACCGGACTGCTGGCCGGCGGCGGCGATCTGGATGTCGTGACGGCCGGCGGGGACCTCGGCATTGTAGAGGTCTTTGCGGTCAAGGTAGAGGATTTCGAACCCACGATCGCGCGCCGTGCCGCTGCCCGGCGCGAACAGGATCATCTCGTGCCGCGGCGGTCCGGCGACCGGGCTGCGGATGTCCCAGTGATCCGGGACGTGATCGGTCGTCGTGCACAGGATGGCCAGCGCCATGTCCCGGTATTCGGCGACCTCCAGCCCGCCCGGCCGGCGCATGGTGGGGGGCAGGGATCGGAGGGCGATGGCGCTGCGGCTTGCCGGGGTGTCGTCCCCGGGATCGGTCTCGAACACGATCTCCAGGGTGCCCCGGGCCGCGGCGGGAGCCTGGGGCTGTGGCGCCGGCTGGGCCTGCGGCATCTCCGCCTGCCGGCGCCGCATGGCGTCGAGGATCGTGGCGCTCACACCGGCGCGGCGCATCTCCTCGACCACCTCGGGATCCAGATCGAAGGCGGCGGGGCGGCGGGCGATGGTCTCGATGATCGTGGTCTCTGGAGACCGCGTGATCACCATCCGGACAATCTCCTCGTTGGTGAGCGGCGGGCCGTCGCCCGGAGAATCCTCCCGGGCCATGGCGGTCGCTGCTGCCGGGTTGGCGAGCATCGCGACGACAACGCCGGCCGCCGCCAGCCCCGCCGCGGTGGTCATCGGCCGTCCATGTCGAGGAGGATCGCCTCGGCTGCCGCCAGCGGGTCGGTCGCCTTGACGACCGGCCGACCCACGACGATCCAGTCGGCCCCGGCCTCGATCGCGGCGCGGGGCGTAAGGGTGCGCGCCTGGTCGTCGGCCTCCACGCCGGCGGGACGGATCCCCGGCGTGACGATCAGGAACTCGCTGCCGCAGGCCTCCCGCACCATCGGGATCTCGCGGGGCGAACAGACGACGCCGTCCAGCCCCGACTGTCGGGCCATCTCGGCGAGCGCCACCACCTGGTCCTCGACCGGGCGGAGCACACCCACGGACTCCAGCGTTGCCTGATCGAGACTCGTGAGGACCGTGACCCCGAGGATCTTCGGGCGTGGGATCCGGTGGATCTGGCAGTGCGCCTCGACCTCGTCGGCGGCGCGGCGGGCCATGAACGAACCGCCGGACAGGTGCAGGGTCATCATCCCGGCGCCGAGCCGCGTCGCCGCCACCGCGGCCCGCGCCACCGTGTGCGGGATGTCGTGCAGCTTGAGATCGAGGAACACCTGGCCGCCCCGATCGAGGATCTCTCTCACCAGCGGCGGTCCGCAGGCGGTGAACAGCTCCAGACCGATCTTGAAGCGGACCACCCGCGGGCGCAGCGCCGTGACCAGCGACAGCGCCTGATCGCGGGACGGGACGTCGAGGGCGACGATGAGACGGTCGGTGGCAGTCATCAGAGCGGTGATTTTTTCAGAACTCGCGGGTCCTTGCAAGGCGCGCGTTCGGCAGGACCGGGCGCCGGTTGACCGGCGTCGGTCGCCCGCTGATAATCAGCACGGCTCCCGGCGGCAGCGCGGGGTGGCGGAAAAGGACCTGACGGATGGCTGCAAACCAGCGTTCGGAATGCCGGCGACGGGGATTCGCGACGGCCGCGGCATGGGCGGCGTTCCTGGTCCTGGCCGTCGCCGGCTGTGCCGGCGGGTCGGCAGGAAGCGGCGACATCCAGGTGATCGCCCACGGGGAGGAAGTCAATCTCACCACCCACCTGGCCGCCGGCAAGCACACACTCTTCGACTTTTACGCGGCGTGGTGCCCGCCGTGCCGCAAGCTGAGCCCGGCCCTGGAGCGGCTCGCCGCGAAATACCCCGATCGTCTGGCGATCCGCAAGGTGGACATCGTCGACTGGACGATGCCGGTGGCGACCCAGCACGGCGTCGTGTCGCTCCCGTACCTGATGCTCTACGACGACAAGGGGACACGCACCGCCGTGGGGGACGAGGTGTTCGTGGCGTTGCAGGGTCTGTTCGGTGAGGCCGCGGCGGATCTCAGCAGTCTCACCGGGGTGACGGAGGCCCCGGATCTTCCCCCGACGATGTAAGCACCGAGCCGGGTGCTGTGTCAGGCGGAGGTGCTCGCCGCCCCGCGTCCCGGCGGCAACCGCAGCGTACCCGTCAGATCGGCGACCCGGCTGACCCCTTCCTTGCGACACCAGGCCTCGATCCCCTCGACGATCCGCACTCCGGCTGTCGGGTCGTAGAAGTTGGCGGTCCCGACCTGGACGGCACTGCTGCCCGCGAGCATGAACTCGAGGGCGTCTTCCGGGCCGCTGATCCCGCCCATGCCGATGATCGGCAGGCCGCCTTCCCGGTGCACGCGATGCACCATGGCCAGGGCCAGTGGCTTGATTGCCGGCCCGGACAGGCCGCCGACCACGTTGTCCAGGACCGGCCGGCGGGTCCGCAGATCGATGGCCATCCCGAGGAAGGTGTTGACGAGGGAGGCGATGTCGGCGCCTCCCTCCCGCGCGGCGCGCGCCGCTTCGGCGATGTCGGTGATGTTGGGCGTCAGCTTGACGATGAGCGGCAGATCGGGGGCCGCCCGCCGCACCGCCCCCACGACTTCGCGGATCACCGGCGGCGACACGCCGAATGCCAGCCCACCCTTCTCGGTGTTGGGGCAGGAGAGATTGAGTTCCAGCGCGTGCACCCCGGCGGCGCCGTTCAGGCGTCGCGCCACCGCAACATACTCGTCCAGGGTCTCTCCGAAGACGTTGGCGATGACCACCGTGTCGTGGCCGCGCAGGGCCGGCAGCTTCTCGGCGATGAACGCCTCGACCCCGACATTGGCGAGGCCGATGGCGTTGAGCATGCCGGCCGCCGTCTCGCAGGTCCGGTAGGGGGCGTTGCCGCGGCGCGGCCGCATCGACAGCCCCTTGGTCACGAATCCGCCCAGATCGGCGAGCTTCAGGTAGGGAAGGAACTCGGTACCGTAGCCGAATGTGCCACTGGCGGCGACGACCGGATTTTTCAGCCGCAGCGGGCCGACCCGCACCGACAGATCGACCTTGGCGCGTGCCGGGAGAGCGGCGCGCGCGCCGCCGGCCGGCCGGCGGGCGACGCTCACAGGACCACCGCGCCGGCATCGAACACCGGCCCTTCGGTGCAGACCCGCCGGTAGATCGGCCCCTGGGCATCGGGGGTGCAGGCGACCACGCACCCGAGGCAGACACCGATCCCGCATGGCATCGGCGATTCGAGCGCCAGCTGGCAGTGGATGCCGGCCTGCACCGCCAGGGCCCCGACCGCCCGCAGCATCGGCGTCGGACCGCAGACGTAAAGCTCCGCCGGCTCGGCTCCGGGCCTGGTCAGCGGCTCCAGCAGCCGGGTCACGAAGCCGTGTGTCCCGGCGCTCCCGTCCTCGGTGGCGACGGCAATCGGGACGCGGCGCGACCGGAAGAATTCGAGCCCCACCAGGTCGGCCTTGCGCCGGGCCCCGAACAGGAGCCGTGGTCTTAGCCGGCGGCGTCTCAGGTCGTCGGCCAGGAACGGGAAGATGGCGATCCCGACTCCGCCGGCGACCAGGACCGGGCGCCTCCCCTTTGCCGGCGGCCGGAAACCGTTCCCGAGCGGACCGAGCGTGCGCAGGCAGGCGCCCGCCGGCTGGGCCGACAGATACCGCGTGCCGCGGCCGACGACCTTGTAGAGGATTTCGATCCGGCGGCGGCCCGGCAGGACCCGCGCCACGCTCATTGGCCGGCGCAGCAGCGGGTCGAAGCCGTCACGGGTCTGCAGCATCACGAACTGCCCGGGCTTCGCCACGCGGGCGATCGCGGGCGCTTCGAGCGTCAGGAGAAAATGCTCCGGATTGAGTCGCTCGTGACGGACGATCGGGGCGGGAAGGTCCACCGGCATGCAGGCCGGGACTATAACAGAAGAGCGGCAGCGTCACAACCAACGTCCGTCCGTGCCACCTCGGAGAATTGACACGACCGATCCGGAAGCGTACTCTCGGACCACGCGATCCGGCAAAGGGAGCTACCTATGTCCCATCGTGCACTCAGCCCTGCCGCCAGGTTCACCCTTACTTCGGTTCTCCTGAGCTTCCTCATCGTTCCCGCGCTGCCACACGGAATTGCCGGCCCCCGCCGCCTGACCTTCGAGGCGAGGGTGAACGCACAGGAAGCGATCGAGCGGGCCTATTACGCCCA
>JANNTZ010000075.1:0-9003 GCA_031394595.1 Acidobacteriota bacterium | reverse complement strand
CACGGCGTGACGTTCGCCGCATGGTCGAGGCGTGTGACCACCAGGTTGTCCCCGGGACGCAGCAGGTCGCGGAACGCGAACGACAGGTTGAACAGGGCCTGGAGATCCGCGAGTGCGGCGTGACGCGTGACGGGATGCTGGACCTCGATCACCTGGCGCGCCTGGTGGACGCCCGCACCCGGATCATCGCCGTGACCTACGCCTCGAACGGCCTCGGTTCGGTCGTGCCGATCGAGGCGGTCGTGCGCCTGGCGCGCCGGCACGGAACGCCGCGCCCCGGGGCGAGGATGCGGGGTGCGCTCGTGGTCGTGGACGCGGTGCATCACGCCTGCCACGCGCCGATCGACGTGCGCGCCCTGGGGTGCGACTTCCTGGTGTTTTCCGGCTACAAGGTGTTCGGCCCTATGGGCGGGGTGTTGTGGGGCCGGCGCCGGTGGCTGGATGCGCTGCGCCCGTACCGGGTCGAGGCGAACGCCGACGAGACTCCGTACAAGTACGAACAGGGGACGCCGAACCACGCGGTGCTTGCCGGGATCCTCGGGGCGATGCAGTACCTCGAGGATCTGGGGACGCGGATCGAACGGGATGCCGCCCGCCGGTCCGGGCTGAAGCCGCTGTCCCGCGAACTACGCCGGCGCTACCCGGACCCGACGCGGCGGCGGCTCAAATGGGCGATGACCGCGGCGCGGGCGCACGAGCGGACGCTATCCCTGGCGCTGCTCGATGGATTCGCCCGGCTGGCGCGCCGCGGCGTCCGCCTGCATGGCCTGACCGATCCGGGCCGGGTGGATGAACGCGACCCGACTTTCCTGTTCGAGATCCGGGGGCTGTCGCAGGAGACGATCAAGCGGCGGCTGTACGGGCGGGGTCGCATCGAGGTGCCGACCGGCAACTACTACTCGCTCGCCGTGTACCGCCACTTGCGCCGCCGGCAGACGGTGCGCGTCTCGTTTGCGCACTACGACGGACTCGACACGGTGCGGCACTTCTTGAAGACACTGGACGCGATCGCGCCCTAACGGTAGAGCGCGAACAGGGTCGCCAGGGCGGCGACCTCGCCAGTCGGCGGCATCGCGATGCGAATGCGGTCGCGGTAGCTTTTCAAGCCCTCCGCCATCCGCTCCGCCGCCCCGGGCTCCACGTGCAGCAGGCGACGGAGATCGAGGATCAAACGGTCCTCGGTCCGCCTGAGGGCGTCGCGCAGGTCCGCCGCGAGCTTCTCCGCTCCCGCCACCGCCAGGCGTCCTCTCACCTGGACCCAGACGGTCGACTCGGGGCGAAGCTCCACCTCGACGGCGTGGGCCACGGCTCCTTCCTGCAGGTCCGGGACCACGGGGCTCCCTTTCTGCACGCGATACCAGGCACGGGCCGGTCGTGATTCCTCCGGCATCCGGAAAGTGTGCCGGATTGTCCCTGGATGCTGGAAGAGACCGAGTTTCAATGTCAGTCCAGTCCAGGCCGCCATGCCGAGGGCGGCCACCGACAGCAGGCGTTCGGTCAGGCTCGGCCGCCCGAAGGTCGCATGGATGCGCCCCTGGAGATCGGCGATCCACCGGCGGGCCACGGGCCCCGGCCCGAGCACCCTGCCGGCCAGGAAGGCGGGATAGGTCTTGCGAATCTCCCGGGCCAGCCGCGCGGCCTTCGCGCGGAGCAGCGGGTTGGGTGACTCTTTCAGCTTGAGGTATCCGAGCAGCCAAGCCTCGATGGAACGGTACATCGATGGCCCGAGCAGGCGGAAATCCTCCTGGAAGCAGCGGGACTGCGCCGCCTGGATCTCCTCGGGCCGCATGGCCGGGTGGGTGACCATCGCCGAAAACCCGGTGCACTTGCGGTAGTACAGCTCCCGATCGTCCGCCAGATCCCGGTGCAGCAGCCCCTCGCTCATGATGCGATCGAAAAACGGTGTCCCGGGGGTCGGCCCGTAGATCAGGAACTGCGACAGCGACGGCCTCAGGGCGAGCAGCCCCGACAGCTC
The DNA here is from genome assembly GCA_031394595.1 of Acidobacteriota bacterium. Taxonomy (GTDB): domain Bacteria; phylum Acidobacteriota; class Polarisedimenticolia; order Gp22-AA2; family Gp22-AA2; genus JANNTZ01. The sequence continues at coordinate 7,028 of JANNTZ010000075.1, read as the reverse complement.
CTCTTCGATGATCTCCGGGGTCTGGTACGGCAACCCGACGATCATCGAAGCCAGGATGCCGATGCCATGATCGCGGAACTCCCGAAAGACTTCCTCGACCGGCCGCCCCGACTGCTTGGCGAAACCCGATCGGGTCCCCTCGTAGCCGATCCAGACGCCGTCGATGCCCATCTCGAGTATTTCCGTCACGGTGTACTGACTGATGGCGCGGATGCTGGCGAAGACGAAGATCGACAGCGGTCTGCCGCCCTGCTGGACGCAGTCACGGAACTCCAGGGCCCGTTTACGGTTGAGCAGGAAGTCCTCGTCCAGGATGACGCTCGACATCCCCGGTTCGATCTCCTGGTAGCGTTCGATGACCCGGTAGATGTCCCGTCCGGTCGGCAGCAGGCGGACGTGCTTGCGTTTGAAGAAGTACGAGGTGCAGCAGAAGTCGCAACCGTTGGGACACCCGAGACCGGCGAACACCATGCCGGTGCGCGACGCCTCCCGGCCGAAAACGCGCAGCCGGCTGACCACCAGCGGGTGCCCGTACGGCATCGGGATCTCGGGCTCGCCCAGGAGCCGCCGCATGAAACCGACGCCCTCCTCGCGGCAGATGTGGTCGCCGTAAGGGGCGAGGACGTCATCGGAGAGGACCGTTCCGTAACCGCCGAGGACGATCGTCGAAGCCGGCGCATGCTCCCGGATGAGCGCAACGACCTCCTTCATGCGGTGAAAGGTCGCCAGCAGGAACGACACGCCGATGACGTCGTACCCTTTCCTGAGCTCGCGGATCAGATCGGCCCGGGTCGGGTACTGCAGGACCGTGGTCGGCGCTTCCAGGTTTTCGGCGACGTATTCGAGGGAGAAGTGGATGTGCGTCGCCCGCGGGCTGAACAGTCCCTGGGCGCGGGTCACCTGGCCGAAGAGCAGTTCGTAGCCGACGCTCGGCCCATCGCCATGCGCCTCGCCCAAGGGGCGGCAGACGCTCGTCAGCAGGACTTTCCTTGCGGACTGTCCGATTGCACGATCCGCGACGCACCCGGAGTCTGTCATCCGATCACCTCCACGCTGGAGGGGTCATCATACTCGCGTTGGAGCAGCCGGGATCCGCCCGGGTGGTGCCAGGGCTTCAGTCAGCCGCGCCGCCGCCGTCGACGACCAGCGCCGCCCCGGTCATGAAGGACGAATCGTCCGAGGCGAGGAAGAGCACGGCGCGGGCGATCTCCTCCGGCCGCCCGATGCGGCCGAGCGGCCGGTTGGCCGCACCTCTTGCATACTCCTCCCAGCTGATGCCGCGCTGGCGCGCATCGTCGGGGAGCATCGGTGTCTCCACGTCGCCCGGGCAGACGCAATTGACGCGGATGCCATCCTTGCCGTGATCGATCGCCATCGCCTTGGTCAATAAGACAAGCCCGCCCTTGGCGGCGCAGTAAGCCGCGGCGCGATCGCCGCCGACGACGCCCCAGCCACTGCTGTTGTGGATGATGACCCCGCGCCGCCTCGCGATCATCCCCGGCAGGACAGCCTTCGACATCAGGAAGGCCCCCTTCAGGCTGACGTCGATCGTGTCGTCCCACTCCTGTTCGGTGGTGTCGGGTACGGTGCGCGGGAAGAAGACGCCGGCGTTGTTGAACAGGATATCGACCGGGCCGAGGAGGCGCTCGACCTCGGCGACGGCACGGGAGCAGTCGGCGGCCGATCGGACATCGCCGCGCACGAACAGTGCCCGTCCGCCGGCGCCATCGATCTGCTGCGCCACTTCGCGGCCGCGAGTCTCGTCGCGGCCGGTGAAGCCGACCCGCGCCCCTTCCTGCGCGAACAGGATCGCCGTGGCCTTCCCGATGCCGGACGTCCCGCCGGTGATCAACGCCACCTTGCCCACCAGACGCAGCTTCTCACCTCCCGAGGGCGTCATATCAGCCTCAGACCGACCCGGCCAGCCCACCGCCGTCCACGATGAGCGCCGTACCGGTGACGTACTCCGACGCGTCGCCCGCGAGATAGAGGGCGGCGGCCGCGATCTCCTCGGGCCGCCCGACGCGGCCGAGCGGGCGCTGCGCTGCGCCCGACAGAAAACGATCCACCGGCGTGCCGGTCTGCGCCGCTTCGCCCCGGAGCATCGGCGTGTCGGTGTCGCCGGGGCAGAGACAATTGACCCGGATCTTCTGCGGCGCGTGATCGATCGCCATCGCCTTGGTCAACAGCACCACCGCCCCCTTCGACGCGCAGTAGGCGGCGGCCCGCGGCCCGGCGGCGATCCCCCAACCGGAGGCGGTGTTGACGATCGTCCCGCCGCCCCCGGCCACCATCACCGGGATGGCGGCGCGCGACATCAGGTAAATCGATTTGACGTTGACCGCCATGGTCCGATCCCATTCCTCGACGCTCATCTCGAGAACCGAGGCCCGCCGCATGATGCCGGCATTATTGAACAGGATGTGCAGACCGCCGAACTCGGAGACGGCGCGCTGCACCGCCGCCCGGCAGTCCGCATCGCGGGTCACGTCGGCCCGCTGGAACGCGTACCGGGCGCGGTCGCGCGTCCCCGCACCGGCGCGGGCGCCATTCTCGGCGCGGGCGTCGTTCCCGGCGCGGGCGTCCTTCCCGGCGCGGATGGCCGCCACGGCCGCCTCGCCGGCCTCGGCGTTGCTGTCGACCAACAGGACCGACGCCCCCTCACGCCCGAACAGCGCCGCCGCGGCCCGGCCGATCCCGGACGCAGCGCCGGTGATCAGCGCGACCCGCCCGGCGATTCGCCCGGCCCCGATCGATCCGCCGTCCTGCCCTCCGCCCGTGTCGCTCACGGCAGCCCCGCGCCGATGCCGCCGTCCACCAGCAGCGGCGTGCCGGTCATGAACGAGGCCGCGTCGCTCGCCAGGAACAGCGCGGCGCGGGCGATGTCGTCGGTCGTCGCCACGCGCCCGAGGGGGACCGGTCGTCCGGATTCCTCGAGGAATTTCTCGTAGGGGATCCCGAGTTGCTTCGCCTCGCCCCTCAGCATCGGGGTGTCGACGTCGCCCGGACAGATACAGTTGACGCGGATCTTCTGCGGCCCGTGGTCGATCGCCAGCGCCTTGGTCAGCTGCACCACCGCACCCTTGGAGGCGCAGTAGGCGGCCGCCTGCGCGCCGCCCGCGAGGCCCCAGTTGGAGGCGATGTTGACGAAGCAGCCGCCCCCCTGCCGCGCCATCACCGGCACCCCCGCCCGCGCCATCAGGAAGATCGACCGGACGTTGACCGCCATCGTCCGGTCCCAGTCCTCCTCGGTGGTGTCCACCACCGTTGCGCGCCGGATGATCCCCGCCGCGTTCACCACGACATCGAGCCGGCCGCCCTGGTCCACGGCCTGCGCCACGACCCGCGCACAGTCGGCCTCGGCGCTCACGTCGGCGCGCGCCGCCGCGGCCCGGCCGCCACTGCGGGCGATCGCCTCCGCCTCGATCCGCGCCTGCGTTTCGTTCAGGTCGACCAGCAGGACCCACGCCCCCTCGCGCGCGAACCGGAGCGCGATCGCCCGGCCGATCCCGGATGCGGCGCCGCTTACCAGGGCCACGCGGCCGGTCAGCACCCCCTGGCCGGTCGGTGCCCCGCGGCCGGGCACGTCCGGGCGGCCCGCCGGAACCCCGGCGTCAGCGGCCGACATCGTCGAGCGCTTTCTGCATCGCCTCGAGGGTCAACGTCACGTCCGCCTCGGTGTGGGCCAGCGATGCGACCGAGTGCAGGCCGGCCGACGGGGACATGTAGATTCCGTGCCGGAACAGGGCCAAGGCCAGACGCTGCCATCGCGGCCGGTCCACGTGGGCGCAGAACTCGCGGTAGTCGCGGATCCGATCGCGTTCGGTGAACAGGACCTGGAACATCGGCCCGATCCCCTGCGCGATCGCCGGGACCTTCCGGTCGCGGAACATTTTGTTGAGTCCGTCCTGCAGCAGCGTCCCGATCTTCCACAGGTGACGAAACGCGGCGCCGTGGTCGCGCAGCAACTCGCGCAGACTGGCGCGCGCGGCGAACAGGCCGACGCGCGAGGCGTTCTGCGTGCCGTAGTGGAGGACGCCCCCCCAGGCGAGCGCCTCCATGATCTCGGCCTTGCCGGTGAACGCCGCCACCGGCAGGCCGGCGCCGAGCGCCTTGCCAAAGGTCACCAGGTCGGCTTTCACCTTGTCATGCTCCTGGACCCCGCCCGGGGCGATGCGGAAACCGGTCACCGTCTCGTCGAGAATCAGCAACGCGCCGTGTTCGAGCGTCAGGTCGCGGAGCCCGCCCAGGTAGCCCGGATCCGGCGGGATGACCCCCATGTTGGCCATCACCCCTTCGGTGATGACCGCCGCCACCCGGCCGCGGTGGGCCTGAAGCGCCCGTTCGGCCGCCCCGAGGTCGTTCCACGGCGCGACGATCGTGTCGTCGAGCGCCCGGCGGTTCAACCCGCTGCTGTCGGCGATTCGGATTGGATCGTTGCGGTGTCCGAGCGAGGCGGGCGGATGCGGGTGGGCGTTCACCATGACGTCGTCGTACCAGCCGTGGTAATGCCCCTCGAACTTCAGGATCTTCGGCCGGCCGGTGAAGCCGCGCGCCAGCCGCACCGCTGCCATCACCGCCTCGGTGCCGGTGTTGGCGAAGCGCACGCGTTCGGCCCCCGGGATGATCTTCTGGAGGATCTCGGCAACTTCGACCTCGACCTCGGTCGCGGCCGCGAACAGGGCCCCGGTCCCCGCCGCCTCGCGGATCGCCCCGACCACCGCCGGGTGAGCGTGGCCGAGCGGCAGGGCGCCGTAGGCCATCATCCAGTCGAGGTACCGGTTGCCGTCCTCGTCCTCGATGCGCGCCCCCTCGCCCCGCCGGATGAACAACGGGCAGTCGCCGTAGTTGGCCGGACCGCGGGACGGAGACGACCCTCCCTCGACCAGGACGTTGCGGGCGCGATCGAAGAGTTGCCGTGAACGATCGGTCGTGTAGGCCATGCGTCTCTCCCCGTGCTCCTCGGTGCGTCGCTACCGGCTCGCCAACCCGCCCGTCGTTTCCGCCCCGTCGGCGACATGGACATGGCCGGTCATGAAGGCGGCGTCGTCCGAGGCGAGGAACGCGAACAGGGCGGCGATCTCCTCCGGCTTGGCGTGCCGGCGGAGCGGGATCTTGCGGTTGACCTCGTCGAGCATGGCGTCGGTGTATTCGGCGCGCTGCATCGGTGTCAGGACGTACCCGGGGGCGACGGCGTTGACCCGGACCTTGGGCGCCAGTTCCAGCGCCATCGCCCTGGTCAGGGCGATCACCCCCGCCTTGGTGGCGTTGTAGTCGGCGTAGTACGGGTACCCCGTGATGCCGCTGGTCGAGGCGGTCATCAGGATGACGCCGCTTCCCCGATCGACCATGTGGCGGGCGGCGACCTGGGCGACGTGGAAGACGCCGGTCAGGTTCACCGCCAGGACCCGGTGCCACTCCTCCGGAGTGATGTCGAGGAAATTGTGGCGGATGCTGATCCCGGCGTTGTTGATCAGCACGTCCACCCCGCCCATCAGCCGTACCGCCTCGTCGAAGGCGCGCTGCACCTGGTCGCGATCGGCGACATCGGCGGCCACTGTTCCGGCCAGCCCGGGCAGGTCGCGGACGATCCGCTCGCGGCCGGCGGCGTTGCGGTCGAGCACCACGACCTTCGATCCCTCTTCAAGGAAGCGGGCGCAGGTTGCGGCCCCGATGCCGCTCGCCCCGCCCGTCACCAGGACCCTTTTCCCGCCCAGCCCTCTCATCGTCGTCCCTCCCGCGCCATGTCGACACCGTGCCGGCTCGCGAACGCCCGGAAGCGGTCCACGATCTCCTGCCCGCGCACGGCGACCTCCCCCGGCGGCAGGCGGCCGCAACTGTACCCCAGAGCGACGCGCAGCGCCTCCGCATCCTCAGGACAGAACACCACCGTTCCGTCCGGCTCGATTGTCTCGATCCCCTCGTAGCGGTGCGATCGCTCGTTGAGGGCGATCGCCGCCGGCAAATCGAGACCGTCGATCGGCGCGACCCGCACCTGCATCCGGCCGGCGAGGATCGGGTAGCCACCCGGCAGTCCGTGCGGCCCCGGGGCATGCAGCGGGACCTCCTCATCGCCGCAGAGGGCCCGGATGAGCCGCACGACCGAGGCCGCCGTCAGCCGGCACCAGTCGCGACCGGCAGGCAGGTCGAAGGGCGAGAGCAGCAGTTCCTCCGCCGCGGCCGCCGTCGTGACGTCGCGGCCGTCGTGTTCGACACGCAGGAAAAAGGGGGGCGCAACGTCCGCCCTCGCCCCGGGCCCGGCCGGCGGTCCCGGTGCCGGCGCGAACACGTGCGATTCGAGCGCGTGGTGGGCGACCAACCGGACGCGCACGCCCGCCGGGTCCGCGCCGATCCGCCGGGCCGCCAGCAGCCTCACCTTGGTCGCCATCTCGTCCACGTTGCCGACTCCGCAGGCCGGCGCGATCCCCATCCTCCCCAGGACGCAGTTCACCACGTCGGGATACGGAGCGGTCAGCGCCACTCCGGAGAATCCCGCCACGCGCGCCGCCCGCATGAGGGCGACGGTCGGCGCGAGATGGACCGGCAGCCAGGCACCGAAGCGCGCCCGTCGCAGCGCCTTGGCCGCCTCGTCCGGCAGGAGATCGGCGAGCCACCAGGTCTGCAGCGCGGCGGCGGTGAACAGGATGTCGGGCCGCTCGCGGCGCAGGAGTTCGGCGACGGCGTCCGGGCGGGCGAGATCGAGGCTTATGAACCGGATCGCGGGAGCCAGGCCCGCGATCGCGGCGATCATCCGGGAGAGGTTGCAGCGTGCCTCGCCGCGCGCCGCGTCGCGCCCGGCGACGACGATCTCACGGACGCACGCTTCGCGCGCCAGGCCGTCGAGGACGGCGCCCCCCAGTTCACCCGGGCCGACCAGAAGGACTTTCGCCTGCATCGGTCGGACAAGTGTATTGGAAAACGAGGACTAGGAGCCTGTCCGGGTATTGCGTCGGGTCGCGTTCGGAGCGCCGTGGCGTCGGACGCGAGGCGCCGCGACGACGCGATGCGCTTCCATCGCGGAGAAGCGG
>JANNTZ010000066.1:0-2175 GCA_031394595.1 Acidobacteriota bacterium | reverse complement strand
TGCGCAACATCTTCCTGTCGCGGGCCTTGACGAATTCCGGGCTGACGGTGGACCAGGTCCATGCGGCCTACCTCGGCGGCGGCGTACCGTTAGACGGCCTCGTTCCGGAGAAACCGTTTCTGGGACGCCTCGGGCTGTCGGGGAAGGTGCCGACCTTCACCCTGGCCGTCCGCGCCTTCCCCGGGACCGACGGAACCCCGGGACCGGCGCTGGTGGCCGAGTTTCCGCTCGATCGCCTCTACGCCATGCGCGGCGAGTCGCGTTTATTCGAGATCTATGTCACGGATTCCAAGGGGCACCCGCTGATCGCGCCGACCTCGGCGCCGGTGAAAGCCTCGGTCGGGGGGGGGACCGTGGAGACGCCGGTCTTCGCCGGTCTGCTGCCGAAGACCGCCGCCACCGCCGGGACGCGCGAATATGACCCCGGCGGAGTCCCGATGCTGGCCGCCTACGCGCCGGCCGGCAACCTGGGGCTGTGGGCGGTGGTGCAGATCCCGAAAGCGCGGGCGTTCGAGGCGGCGCGCCGGCTGGTCACGCGATCGCTGGTCATCGCCGGTCTGGTCGGCCTGGCGGCCCTCGGTCTGGTGGTTCTCCTCGCCTCGTCGATCACCAAGCCGCTTCTGCTGCTCATCCGCGCGACCGAGCAAATCGGGCAGGGGCAGTTCGACATCCAGATCCCCGCATCGGCGGGCGACGAGATTGGCGACCTCGGGGCGCGCTTCCGCCGCATGGGCGAGGAACTCGGAGCCCGCGAAGCGGCGCTGCAGGACGCCAACCGGCGGGTGGTGGAATCCGAGAAAATGAGCGCCATCGGACAGCTCGGGGCCGGCATCGCGCACGAGGTGAAGAACCCGCTGACCTCGATTCGCGGGTACGCGCAGATGGGTCTCCGCAAGGCCCCCGCCGACAGCCCGCTGCGGGAGTACTTCCAGACCATCGAGCGGGAAACCGGCCGATCGCTCGAGATCCTGAAGAATCTGCTGCGATTCTCGCGGCAGGAAACGGCGGAGATGTCGCCGATGGAGCTCAACGCCGTCGTCGAGGACACGGTGAAGCTTGTCACCCATCAGCTGGGGATGAAGAATGTCGAGGTGGTCGCGTCGCTGTCGGAGCAGCCGCTGCACGTTGTCGGCAACCCGAACCAGATCGAACAGGTCCTGCTGAACCTCATGATGAACGCCGGCGACGCCATGGAGTCAGGCGGCACCGTGACGGTCACGACGAAGTTGCTGCCGGGCCCGAAGGCGGCCATCCAGGTCGCCGACACGGGCGGTGGCATCCCGCCTGAGATCGTGGGTCGGGTCTTCGATCCGTTCTTCACCACCAAGCCGGTCGGCAAGGGAACCGGGCTCGGTCTGTCGGTCTCCTACGGGATCGTCAAGGAGCACAAGGGCGACATCACCGTGAAAAGCAAGGTCGGCACAGGAACGACGTTCACCATCGTCATTCCAGCGGTGGCGCAATCACGTGTGGAGAAGCCGCGGGCGGCGGCCGCTCCGGAGAAGAAACTGCGGGTCATCAACCTGCGCTGAGGCGGTCATGGAGTCGATCAACCTTCTGATTATCGACGATGACCCGAACATCCTGAAGCTGCTGACCGAGTTGTTCACCGGGAAGCCGGGCTACCGGCTGCTGGTGGCCAGCGACGGCAAGGATGCGGTTCGCTGTTTCATCGAAGACCGGGTCGACGTCGTCCTGACCGACATCCACATGCCCAACGTGACCGGCATCGAGCTGATGGCCGACATGCAGAAGGTGAAGTTCCGTCCGGAAATCCTGGTCATGACCGCCAATGCGACACCGGAGAACGTCGAGAAGTCGAAAAAGATCGGGGCCCGGAGCATCATCCTCAAGCCATTCGATGATCTCTCAGTCGTGGAGGAGGAAGTGGCCCGGGCCGTGGAAGCGGTCCAGCGGGCGCGGAAAAGAAAAGCGCCGAGCCCGGTGCCGGCTCCGGCCGCGCCTGCCGCCGACCCGTCACCGGCGCGCGCCGTCCCCGCGTCCGGCGGCGTGCCCCCGCGACGCCCGGGGGGCCGTCATGCCGATGCGCCCCCGTTGCCGGTGGCCGTCGAGGTGGCCGGCGATTGGCAGGGATCCCTGACCGGCAATCACCCACCGGGTACGGCGGAGCCGACGGCGACCGTCAAGCTGGACGCTGCCCCGCGCGCCGGAGGG
>JANNTZ010000049.1:0-6694 GCA_031394595.1 Acidobacteriota bacterium | reverse complement strand
CTGATCGGAGAGCCGGTAGGCCGGCTGTGGCCGATGCGAATAGCGTGTCAGTTTTTCGACACGATCCGAGGGGAGGGATTTGGGGCCCACCTCGAGGATCCACTTCAGACGGCCCTCTTCGAGCCAGGTGCCGCCGCAGTTTCTGCAGGCCTCGACCGGGATGTTAAGGTACCGATCCTCGGTCAGTGATGCGTAACATCCGGCACAGAACATTCGTGTGGGCCCCTCGATCGTCACGTGTCATATACCGCCAAACGCTTTGCCCTGCAAGGCTTTTCGAGGAGCATCCGGGACGATGCGCATGGTTTGCCGTCGGGTTGGCGTTCCGCCGCAGACCCGCCGATGGATCCGGCGCGTTTGACTGCAGTGCGTGCGTGCGGTAGCATATCCGGTCACGCGCGGCGTCTTTGCCGCGCGCCGTTGTTTCCAGGTCGATCGGGTTCTCCGGTATCGAGGTGTTCACGATGATCGCTTCCCTGTCACACCGAGGCCGCCGCGTTCTCGGGTCCGCGCTCCTGGCCGTCGCGGCCGCCGCGGCGCCGGTTCGGGCCGAGGACAGCCCCAAGCTCTACGTTCACATCGAAGCTCCGGGGCGCTTCTCTTACGCCGGCGAGCCTGCCCGCGTATCGACCCTGTTCAAGAACGAAGGGGACGCGGCCTGGAGAAACCCGCTCCTCGAGATCGAGAACGGTTTCCAGGTCTTCGACAGCGACGGCCGGAAGCTCGATCGCGTCAAGGCCGCACCGGCGGCCGCGGATTCGCAGCCCAAGGTGCTGGAACCGAACACCTACTTCGGAAAGATCGTCGATCTCGCGAAACTGTTTCCGAAGATCACCGCCGTTGGAACTTACCGCGTCACCTGGTCGGCCCCGGGGATTCCGGAGCAGAGCCTGGTGACCCGGGTGATCAAGAAGTACGACGCCGAAAAAGACTACCAGGCGGTCATTCAGACCGAGTTCGGCAACGTGGTCCTCGAGTTCTACCGGGACCTGGCGCCGTTCCACGTGAAGAACTTCGTCGATCTGGTGAACCAGGGGTTCTACGAAGGCCTGCTGTTTCACCGCATCCTGAAAGGTGAACTCGCCTTCGCCGGTTCGCCGACCGGCGACGAGCGCGGGTCGCCCGGCTACAACATCATTTCCGAACCGAATGGGCTCAAGGTGCTGCCGGGGGTGGTCGCCCAGGTGCGCAACTCGCAGACCGGCGCCGACGAATCGGGCAGCATCTTCATGATTGCCACCGCCGCGCAGCCCGACATGGATACCCGTGTCACCGTGTTCGCGCGGGTCGTCGAGGGTCTCGACACCGTCAAGGCGATCGCCAACGTCCCGACCATCGGCGGTCCCGCACGGGTCGCGGCGCGCCCGATCAAGGACGTGGTCATCAAGAAGATCGAAATCCGCGAGAAAAAGGACAAGGGCGCCAAGAGCTAGAATTCCCGCTCGAGGGCCCCGACCATGAGTGCGCGTTCCATGACGGTCGCCGGTCTGGTGGCGATCGTGGCGACCTGCGCCGCCGTCCCGCCGGTGCGCCAGCCACCCGACTATGACGCGCCGGGGAAACGCTGGCGCGAAGGGCCGGTCCGCTACCTCCTGACCCACGAAGAGAACACCGCCTACCGGAAACTCGGTACCACCGAGCATCGGCGGACCTTCATCCAGACGTTCTGGTCGAAACGCGATACTGACCCGGCGACGCCCGAGAACGAATACCGGAATCTCTTCTACCGGCGCGTGTCCGACGCCGACCGGTCCCTGACCGAGTCAACCACCCCGGGCTGGAAGACCGATCGCGGCAAGGTCTACATCCTGCTCGGCCCTCCGGACGAAACCGACGCCACGCGTGGCCCCAGCAGCATCCAGCCCGATCTCATTCTATGGACCTACCGCGATCCGCCGACCCATCTGGGACTTGGCACCAACTCCATCATCCAGTTCGTGCGCGACGCGGGCGGCGAGTACCGGATGACCAACCGGGCTTTCCTGTCGAGCTTCGAGTCATCGCTGGGCCTCGGATTCCAGACCCAGGCGATGCTGGTCAAGAGCCTGCCCGAGGAACGCAAGGTCCTCGATGCCCTGGTCGCGACGCAATCGTTCCTTGAAGGGCCGTTCCACAGCCACGCCGGGTACTTCCATTCAGCCAACGGCACGCTCGTCGTCCTGACACTCGGGGCGCGGGTCACACTTCTCGAGGAGGACCCGTCGCGCATCCCGGCCCCGGCCCGGCTGCAGGCGATGGCCCGACTGGTCGCCGAGGATCCCCCGCACACGACCTGGGATCTGGCCGGCCCGACCGGGCTGAAGTCGGACCCTGACGGCCCGGCCCCGGACGGGTCGGTGCTGTTCCAGACCGGGATCGCTCTTCCGCCCGGGCGCTACACGGCCTACTTTGCCGTCCTCGATCCGCCCTCCGGGCGCCACTACCCCCACAGGCAGACACTCGACGTCCCCGACCTGAGCCGGATCCCCTTCTCCATAGGGCCGATCACGCTCGCCGGGCGGATCGAACGGCTGCCGGGACGCAGCACCGACTACGCCGCGCCGTTCGTCCTCGGGACGATCCGGGCGGTGCCGCGCCTCGACGACCGGTTCCACAACGGCGAGGTGTTCGCCTTCTATTTTCCGATCTACGGGGCGCCGGCCGATCCGATCGACGGCCTCCCGGATCTCGACATCGAGTACCGGTTCGCGGCCGCCCGTTCCGTCGATTCCGAAGGCCATCCGGAGTTTCTGCCCCTCGGCGCGCCGATCCACTTGACCCGCCAGCGCGGCCGTCTGCAGGCCTACGCCCTGGTCCTCAAGGACTGGCAGGCGGGGACCTACAGACTTCAGGTGATCGTCCGCGACAACCTCGAGGGGCGGGAGGCGACTGCGACCATGACATTCCACGTTTCTTGACTCGCCACAGGCGCGGGCCTATAGTCAGCCCCGGTCTCGTGATCCGATGAGCGTCGCCGCCACCCAGCGCAATGGATTCCCTCCCGGTCTCAAGGTCGTGGCCCTCGGCGGCGGCACCGGGCTGCCGGTCGTTCTGCGCGCCCTGAAGAACGGCCTGGCGGACTGCGGCGGTTCGCTGACCGGCATCGTCACGGTGGCGGATGACGGCGGCAGCAGCGGCCGACTGCGGCGGCATTACAACGCACTGCCGATGGGCGACATCCGCAACTGCCTCGTCGCCCTCTCCGGCAACGAATCCCTGATGTCGCGCCTGTTCCAGTACCGCTACCGCGGCGATCGCGGCCTCGGCGGGCACTCGCTCGGGAACCTGATCCTGACGGCGCTCGCCGACGACCAGCGTTCCTACCTGAAGGCGATCGAAACCTCGGGCCAGGTCCTGGCGATCCGCGGCCGGATCCTGCCGGCGACGCTGCAGCGGGTGTCCCTGCGGGCCTGGCTCCAGGACGGCCGTCGGGTTCACGGCGAGTCCCGGATCTCCAGGAGCCCCGCACCCATTGAACGGATTCGGATCCACCCGACCCTGCCGACCGCCGCACCGGGAGTGATCGCCGCGCTGCGCGAGGCCGACCTGATCGTCCTGGGCCCCGGCAGCCTCTACACCAGCATCATCCCGAACCTGCTGGTCCGCGGGGTCGCCCGCGAGATCGCCCGGTCGCGCGCCCCGCGCGTCCTGGTCGGCAACCTCATGACCCAGCCGGGGGAGACCACCGACTACTCGCCCGAGGATCATCTGCGCGCCCTCGAGTGCAATGCCCGGCCGGGGCTGATCGATTACTACCTCGCCAACATCCGGCCGATTCGTCCCGCGTTGCGCCGGCGCTACGCCCGCGAGGGGGCCCTGCCGGTCACCGGCGGCGATCCCGGGTTCATCCGACAGCATGGCACCGTCGTGGTCGATCGCGATCTCGTCCGCGAAGACTCCGACCAGAGCAAGGTGCGCCACCACGAAGGACGGCTGGCCCGCGCCCTCCTCGCGATCCTCCGGATGCACGCCATCCGCCGCGCCGTGGCCTGATCCTTGCGGACGCCAATTGCCCCCCGCGCCTGAGTAGAATGTCGGCGTGAAGCTGAACCTCAGCGACGACCCACTGACCGCCGCGCTTCTCGACGAGGCGCTGCGCCGCACCGGCGGCGCGGTCCTCGCGGTCAACGGCACCAGCATGCACCCGACGCTCCAGATGGGATGGCGCGTCTATCTGAAACCGGCGACCGGCGCCGACCTGAAAGTCGGCGAGATCGCGGTGTTCCGCGGCGCGCACTACCTGACGATCCACCGCCTCGTCTGGAAGGAAGAGGACCCCTCCGGCACCCGCCTGGTGTTCCGCGGCGACTACAACCGGGTGCGGGAGCACGTCCCCGCCACGGCCGTGCTGGCCCGGGTCGTAGCGGTGGAAGTCCCTGGCGCGAAGAAGGGGAACGACCGGGTCGTCGTCCTCGAGGTGGACGCCCTGACTTTGTTCTACAGGATGGCTCACGGGCTCTACCGCCTGATCCGGCCGATCCTTCCCCGTCCGGCCCCACCCGGCATGCCGATCACCCTCCCCGGCCGTGTCGCCCGCGCCCTGTTCGCGGGGATCGAGCGCGTTCTGTCGCTGTTCCTGCCGGGGCACCGGTAGGATCCGGGCGTCACCGCGTTGACGCCGGAACCCGTCCCGATTTCACCAACGCCTCAACTTTTCATGGCCTTCGCCTTGACTCTCCTCATCGCTAACATAAATTGGTTCCGCGTACAAAGGTGTGTTCGGCGGCGCGTGCGGAGGCCCTGACGGAATGAAAAATATCCTGGTCGCAGAAGACGACAAGTCGCTGCGTGACGGGCTGGTGCAGGCCATGAGCCGCAGCGGCTTCAAAGTCCACGTCGCGCAAACCGGCAAAGATGCCCTGGAGAAAATAGAGAAGCAGGTGTTCGATGTGGTGATCGCCAGCAGCCGCGCGGACGGTCTCGAAATCCTCCGCAAGGCGCGATCGACCAACGCCGGCACCATGGTCATCGTGACCGGCGAGAACGGTGTGGGCGCCGTGGAGGCGATGCGATCCGGCGCGTTCGACTACATGCCGAAGCCGGTCACCCTGGAGGCGATCGAGTTCAAGATCCAGCGCGCCATGGAACTGCAGCGGCTGGTGGCGCGGCTCAACTCGATGACCGACCCGCAGGCCGACACCAACAACCGCTACGGCCTGATCGGCAACTCGCAGGCGATGCGCGACATCTTCAAGATGATCGACAAGGTGGCCGCCTCCAACGCCACGGTGCTGATCCAGGGCGAGACCGGCACCGGCAAGGAGCGCGTCGCCGAGGCGATCCACCGCAACTCATCGCGTGGCGAGGCCGCCTTCGTGCGCATGAACTGCGCCTCCATCCCCGACAACCTGCTGGAAAGCGAGCTGTTCGGCCACGAGAAGGGGGCCTTCACCGGCGCCGACCAGACCCGAATCGGCCGCTTCGAGATGGCCAACGACGGCACCCTGTTCCTCGACGAAGTCGGGAACATGAGCGCCAACACCCAGGCGAAGGTGCTGCGCGCCATCCAGAACCAGGAATTCGAGCGCCTCGGCGGCAGCCGCACCATCAAGGTGGACGTGCGGATGGTCGCGGCCACCAACATCAACCTGGAGGAGGCGATCAAGGACGGCCGCTTCCGCGAGGACCTCTATTACCGCCTCAATGTCGTGAACCTGCTCATGCCGCCGCTGCGGGACCGGCGCGACGACATCATGCCGCTAGCCGAGCACTTCCTGCAACGCTTCGCCCGCGAGCTGCGCCGCAAGGTCACCGGCTTCTCGGCGGAGGCCGTCAAGCAACTCCAGGACCACCGCTGGCCCGGCAACGTGCGCGAACTCGAGAACTCCCTCGAACGCGCCGTGCTGATGACCGAGGAAAGCACCCTGCAACCCGCCGACCTGAACCTGATGGATCGCGAGCACACCACCGGCATGACCCCGCGTCTCGCGCTGGAGTTGCTGAACCTCGAACAGCTCGAGAAATCGGCGCTGATGGAGGCCCTCAAGCGCAGCAACTGGGTCCAGAAAGAGGCCGCCAAGCTCCTCGGCGTCTCCAGCCGCGTGATGAACTACAAGGTCCACAAGCACAGCATCACGCACGACCGCTGGAGCAAGAACCGGAACTAGGGGAGCGTCGGCATCCGCTCGAGGTTCCGGCGCGCCTGTTCACCCTCCCGAAATTCGTCCTTCGATTAAGCGATAAATCGGTGGAGTAATAGCCTGCTTCCTGAAGCGGCCGGAGGCCGCGATTGGGAGGACAGGATGTGGGATCAGGACGAGCGAGAGTCCGAATAACGTGCCCCCCATTTCTGGTCCAGGCATTATGAGACTTTCTGGTCGATCTCCGTTCGTCCCGGCTGCAGGGTTTCGGTCGGCTACGCCGCCCTACGACCCGCGATGCGGACAGTGGGGCAACGATGCACCGGAAAGCCCGTCCCGGTGCGTGGTAGACTCCCGCCTTCGACGCACATGCCCCTCTATCTGACTGAAGACGAAGTCGGCCGCCTGCTGGCGATGCCGGCCTGCATCGAGGCGGTCGAGCAGGCGTTCCGCCAGTGGGCCCAAGGCCGCGCCAGCAATCGGCCGCGGGCCCGTGCCACGCTGCGCGGCGGGATGCTGCACTCGCTGTCGGCCGCCTCGGACGACTGGGGACGGATGGCGGCCAAGGTCTACGCCACCACCCGCGCCGGCGCCCGCTTCGTGGTGCTGCTGTTCGACGGCGGGACCTCGGAACT
>JANNTZ010000039.1:0-29870 GCA_031394595.1 Acidobacteriota bacterium | reverse complement strand
CGATCCGGTTCGGCCGCCGGGGAGCGCTGGCTTAAGGCGCTGGCCAGCCTCACGGCGGGGTTGGGAGGAGGAATGATCGGTGGCCCGGTCGCCCATGCCCGTCAGTGGACCGGGGCGTCGTCCTCTTCCGGGGTCTTTCGTGGACGGCGCGTGGTTTCCGGCTGGCTGTCGGGCGGGTCCAGGAGATGCAGCCGGCGCATCTCGGCCTCCAGGGTCAGGAGGAAACTGATCTCGACCGCGTAGGCCAGCACGACACCCCGGTAAGCCACCGGGATGAAGGCCCAGGAGATCGTGCGATCTCCACCACTCGACTCCATAACGATCCCATTCAGGCCGGTCTGCAGGCACTTCTTCACCAGCCCCGGCGTGTCCGCCGGCAGGATTTCGCGCGGGTCGTCCTTGCCGAGCGAGCGCGCCAGTTTCTCCGTCGCCGCATTGTAATAGGTCAAGGATCCGTCGGACGAGAATTCCAGGACCGGGTTCGGATCGGCGCGCGGGTAGAGGGCGAGGCGGTCCATCGATCGCTGGTTGTGCTGCCGCTCCAGTTCGGTTGCGGCCCGCACGGCGAAAACGCGCAGCAGCGCTTCGACCGTTCCCGGGTTGGTCAGGGGCCGCCTGTAGGTTGCAACCACAAGCCCCACCGATTTTCCCGACGCCGATCGGAGCGGTGCTCCACAGTACGCCTCGACTTCCAGTGTCACGAGATCCCGGTCGTGCGGGAACAGTTTCTGGACTTCACGCGGGTAGACACAGGAAGCCGCCGAGTTGATGACCGTTTCGCAGGGGGTCCCTTCGAGTTTGTACTCGAACCGGTCCAGGATCCCCTGTCGGCCCACCGCTGCCATCGTCCGGACCTTCTCCCGCGACTCACCCTCCAGGGCGCCGATGAAGACATAGTCCGCCTTGATGGTCCGGAGCAGGTGGTTGGCAAGCGACAGGAAAAACGCCTCCCCCTTGGCCGATGACACGCCCCTCGCAAGATCACGCAGCGCGTCCTCTCCACGCATCCGCTCGATGACCCGGCCGAGTTGCGTGCCGACCAGGTCCATGACATCGAGGAACTCCTGGTCCGGCGGCAGGGGCACGTCGGTGAAGAACTCCAGGACCGCCGGGATCTCGGGACCGACGCGGATCGGGAACCCGAACCCGGCCCGCACGCCGATGTCTTTCGCCAGCCGGGCGCGCGGGAAGTTGGGGTGGCGGCTCACGTCGGGGAACCACTGCGGGCGGCCCGAGGCGAGGACCGTGCCCGGCAGCCCGATGCCCGGCGCCAGCCGCGTCCTCTCGGTGACCTCGCGGAAGACGGCGAACCGTTCCGTTTCTTCCAAGTGCCAGATCCCGGAGGGGACCAGGTCGTAGGGCGGTTCGTTGGACCGCATGTAGACGTGCCCCACCGGCCAGCCGGTCTGATTGCAGACGGCGTCGAGGGTGGCGCGCAGCGGGCCTTCGAGGTCGGTCGCTTCGTTGGCGGCGACCGTGACGATGCGCAGAAGATCGACGAAGCGGGCGTGACGGTTGGATCCGCCCGCGTTGCCGGTACTCTTATCGTGCGCCCGGTGATGCGAGGACGTTCGGCCCATGGCGGCTTCCTGCCAGGTCCTGAGGGTTCCCCTAGTTGTAGTTGTCGAGGCAGTTTGCGGCTGCATTGTGGCACATCATTCCTTCAAATGTCCACGACTCCGACGCCTCTGTCGCGCCTCGAAACGCCCCTTGTTTTGAGCCTGCAACTTTCAGGTTGACTCGGGGGCCTGGTTTGACTAGCATGGCCCGCGACCGAACACGTTGTCGGTCAGTAAGTTAGGCCGCGTGACCTGTCAACTGGTTCAGACATCGGGTCGGCCGGTGATGGTCGCGTCACCGCAAACAGCCGCGCGGCGGGCCGTTCACAGCGAGCCTGGCGAGGCAACCAATTCGCTCCGGCGGTGCCGCACTTCCGGGATCCACCACGGACGCGCTCAAGGCCTTTCTGCGTCGATCCCCCGCCGTTCTCGAACCCGGACTGAACATCCTCGACATCGACCTGCGCGCCGGCAGCCACGGTGTCATCGACTGCCTCGCGGTCGATCGCGACGGCGCGATCGTGATCGTGGCGGCCACCCAGGATCCGGACCCGGCCTTGGCACAGCTTCTTGACCAGTACCTGTGGGCCGTGGCGGAATGCGATCTCCTGGCGCGAGCGTATCCGCAGGCCGGCGCGGCGTCCCATCGTGCCATCCGCTGCATGATCGTCGCGCCGTCGTTCGACCCGGCATTCCTGGACCGGCTCGGGCTGCTGACCATTTCCGTGCAGTCATTCGTGGCCCGGCTCATTCCATCCACCGAACCGCCGGAGTTCCTCGTCGAACTTGCCGAGGTGATCTACGGACGTCGTGCTGTCGACCCGGCGGCGCCCGGTGCCGCGTCGATCGCCGATCCCGCGCTGGTGGCCGATCCCTGGCCGTTCCCGATGGATCCAGATGTGGACGCGCCCCTGCCGATGTTTCCCGGCGAGGGTCCGGCCGCAGAAGAGGTTGGCCTCCCCGATCTGGACGGGCAGGTGCCGGCGGCCGAAGCGCTCACCTCGGAGGAAATCGAAGAGTTCGCACAGTTCGATCGTCGCCGGCACGTGCGGGACGGGGCGCCATGATGACCGGCATGAAGCCGCCTCGCCTTGGCCGCGGACTCCGCGATCTGCGGGCCTGGCCGGCCCCGGTGCCGGCGCCGCGTTTCCCCGGGAGTCGCGCCGATCCCGGTCCGGACATCACCTCGGCCGCGCCGTTTCCGGCCGCCATGACACGCCGGCCCGCGGTCGTCTGCATCACCAGCGGAAAAGGCGGAACCGGCAAGTCGGTGATCGCCAGCAACCTCTCGGTCCACCTCGCGACCGGCGGCTCCCGCGTGATCCTCGTCGATGCCGATCTCGGACTTGCGAACCAGCACCTCCTCCTAGGGGTGAAGCCGGCGCGATCGATCGTGGACGTCCTCGAGCGGGGCGTGCCGATGGAGGCCATCCTCGAGAACGGCCCCGCCGGGGTCGCGCTTGCGGCCGGAGCATCCGGCAGTCCCGAAGTCGCCGACCTGCACCCCGGCCGGCTGCGGCGCCTGGTGAGTGCGATGGAGGGATTGGCGGACCGAGCGGACATCGTCATCGTGGACACCGGCGCCGGCATCGGACGCGCGACGACGACGTTCCTGTACGCGCTCGATGACGTCGTGGTGGTGACGACTCCCGATTTGACCGCCATGACCGATGGCTACATGGTGATCAAGAACGTCACCCGCAACAACCCGAGGGCGAGGCTGTCGGTCGTGGTCAACCGCGTCCAGAGTGCGGTCGAGGGGCTCGAGGTTTTCGGTCGCATGGAGCATGTCTGTCGCCGCCACCTGGGGCGGACGCCCCGCTTCCTGGGTCACGTGCTCGAGGACCGGCGCATCGCGGCGTCGGTCTCCTCCCGCATCCCAATCCTTCTCAATCAGCCGGCGTCGCCGGCGGCCGCCTGCCTGCGGGGCGTCGGCCGCGCGATCCTGCTCGGAATCCTGTCCCGGCGCGGCGAAGCGGCGACCCTGGACCTGGAGCCGGAATGCGTGTAATCGCAATCGCCAATCAGAAAGGCGGCACGGGGAAGACCACGACAGCGGTCAATCTCGGCGCCTGCCTGGCACGGCTCGGGCGGCGCACGCTGGTTGTCGATCTCGACCCGCAGGGGCACGCTTCGCTCGGACTCAGCCGCGGCCGGCCGGACTTCGAGGGGGCGACCGTGTACGACGCGCTGTCGCTCGACGGATCGTTCGAGGGCGTCGTGCGGGGAGTTGCCGACAATCTCGACCTGGCACCCTCCAACCCCCGGCTCACCCTGGCGGAGCACAGGCTGCACCTCCTGCCGCACGGAGAGGAGACCCTGCGCCGCGCGCTTGAAGGGCTGGGCGGGCGCTACGAGTTCGTCCTCATCGACTGCCCGCCGACCGGGGGGATGCTCACCGCCAACGCGCTGCGGGCGGCGGACGAGACGATCGTCACCGTGGACACCGGCTTCTTCGCCCTGTACGGGGTCAGCCAGCTCATCGAGTTCATCCACGACACCCCCGGCAGCACGGGGTCCCCGTCGCGCGTGCGGGCTCTGGTCACCCAGTTCGACCGCCGTACTTCGTTCGCGCGCGAAGTGCTCGAGGACCTCAACGCGTACTTCGGCGGCGCGCTCTTCTCCACGGTGATCCATTCGAACGTCAAGCTCAAGGAGGCGTCCAGCTACGGCGTGCCGGTCGTCGACTACGATCCCGCGGCCCGTGGCAGCCGCGATTACATGGCCCTGGCCAAGGAGGTTCTGGCCGAATGCTGAAGCACAATGACCCCGAGGTCCGATCCTTGACCCTCTTGATCCAGTTGTTCGGCCGCGAGGTCCTGGACCAGCTCCGCGAGGCGGGGTTCGCGAGCCCTCTCGCCATCGCCCGAGCCGGGCCCGAGATGCTGGCCGAACAGGGCGGCATCGCCCTGCCCCTGGCGCGACGCATCGTGGCCGTCGCCATGGAAACCGAAGGCATCGGCGAGTTGTCCGACCCGCAGGACGGCGTCCAGGCCCCTCCGGTGAACGAGGCGGGTCCCGCGGCCTCGGCCCAGGACGGGGACGCCGCGGTCTCGGCGGTGGCTGAAGGAGTCGCCGGGCCGGGCATGCGCCGTCGTCACCGACCCGGGCCGGGAGATCGCGGTGATTCCGTCCCGAAAGACGTCGCGCCCGCTGCGAAGGGCCGTGGGCGCGCGGCGAAGCGTCAGTCCGCTGCGGGGATCTCCGATCGCAAGGGGGCGGCCACCCGCACCGGCGGCAGTCCGGCACCAGCCGGACACACCGGTGACAGCCCTGGCCCCGCCGGGAAAACCGCGCCGGATCCCGACGCTGGCGTGGAGATCTCGGGACCCGACATCGAGATGTCCGGTCGTCGCGGATCGACGCGCGATGCCGGGAAATCCCGATCCGGTTCCGCGGAGCTGAACGGGGCTCTCGACGACAGCGACCCGTTCGTGGACGACGTCGCCCTGATTTCCTGGATGGGATTCAGCGCCCGGACCGGTCGCGATCACCCGAGTTCGATCGCGGTCGCGGACGAGATTCTGGACCCGGTCGTTCAGCCGACCGCCTCTGTGGCGCCGATGGAACCCGATGGACCGGCCGGACCCGGGGTGCAGGTCGAGTCCGCATCGCCCGTCGAACCTGTATCGCTTGTCGAGCCTGCGCCGCCCGCCCGGCCAGCGCCCGAGGCCGACGATCAGCGGCTCCTGGAAGCGCCACGCCCGTCCCTCCGCAAGGGGACCCGCTTCACCGTCGCGGGATCGTTCTGGAGTTATGGCCGTCGTTTTGTCCCCCCGATCCCGTCCGAGGAGGGTCCAGACCGATGAGCGCAGACGAAGGAGCACCTCCGACCACGACCCGCCGGCGACGGCCGGGCGCAACGCGCGGCCCGCTGCCACGCCGCCCAGGCGATCCGCCACCGCAGAAAATCCCGCTGCCGCCCCTGCCTTATTTCCGCCCGCACGAGGGGCTCCCGGCGCCGGTCCTCGAGGCCGTCCGCCCCTGGAGATCGGGCGACAGCGGTGCCGAAGTCCTCAACGATCTGGTGGACCAAATCGAACGCGAGATCGAAGGCCACCTGGGACACGTCGTCGCGGAGGGAACGTTGCCCGCGTACCGCGACACCCTGGTCTGCTCCCACGAACTGCCACTCCGCCGGAGGTAGCCCGATGTCACGATTTCAGCTGGACGATTTCCCGCTGCTCGAGGTCGCGCCCACCTCCGCAGCCGCCCTGCGAGCGAAGCTCGGTGAGATGCTGGTGAGTTCGACCTCGGCGCGCATCAAGATCGAGTCGGTCAACCCGCAGACCGGCGAATACCGCCTCGTCGTGCATGGCACGCTCGACATGGAGAAGACGCTCTTCGAACGCGGCTGACCGGGAGATCGGGGCGGCCTGCGGGCCGGCCATCGTCAAGGAGACCGAAGTCATGTCACGTTTCCGCATTCAGGACCTGCAGTCGCTGGAGCGGTCACCGACCTCGCCCGGGTCGCTCCGGTTGAAGATCGGCGAGTTGCTCGTGCAGTCGGTAAACGCCGTCGCCGAGGTGGAGATGCTCGACCGCGACACCGGTGAGTACCGCATCGTTCTCCACGGCACGCTCGACCTCGACGACCCGGGCGCGGAACGCTGAAGGCCCGGAGAACGCGGGAGGGGCATCGGATGTCGGACGACCTGCTGCGGAGCTTCCGGGACAAGATCCGGAGCCGATCCGCCGGGCGAGGCCGGGAGGAGGCCGGCGGCATCGGCGGCGCCGGTTCTACGGAGAGTGCTGCCGCCGGGCTCGTCGTCCTCGAAGCCGGTGTCGGTCTTTTCAACGAGGCGGACCGCCTGCATCCCCTGTTCGTCCCCGGGGTGCCGCGTGTCCGCATCACCCTCGAGATTGGATCCGACCTGCGGCATCGGGCCGCGCGGCTTTCGATCCGGCAACTGGATCGCCTGCTGGAAGTCTGCCCGAACTTGTCCCGGCATGCGTGTGGTGCGGGGGATCCGCTCCAAGTCCTGTTGCGCCGGCCGGATCCCGCCGCCGCGGGCACGCCAATCCCCGGTACGGCGGGATCCACGCTGCGCGCGGCGGGATCGATGCCGGCCACGCCGGCCTCCAGGATGGCGCCGGAAGACGGGGTCGTTCTCGCCCACCTGATCGAACACGTGGCGATCGACCTGACGGTGGGGGCAGCGGGCGGCGGGCGGTGCAGTGGCGTGACTTGCGCATGGCGCGATCGTCTGGATCGCTTCGATCTGTTCCTGGAGTCCCCCGACCCGGCGCTCGCGAGGGCCACGGTGCTGCTGGCGGCGGCCCTGGTGCGGGACCTGTGCTTCGGATCGGCCAGCCTCGAAGCTTACCGGAGGGGCCGGGACCTGTTGGCGGCGCTGACAGTCCGCGGTCGCCGCGACACCGCCCCCGAGGATGTCTGCGAGGCGCTCCACTGGGGACTGCCGGACGCGCTCACCACGCTCGAGACTCTGGTCCGCTTCGGTTATCTCGAGTCCATTGCGGCCCCGTTCACCTTCAGCTCGCCCACCGGGGTGATCTTCCGGCCGGCGCCGGCCGGCGCGCCGATCGATCTGCGGGCCGCCTTCCCCGCGGACCGAACGGCCTGACCCCGCCGTCCCCGCCTCCTGAACCCGGTGCCGGCGATCATTCTGCGGCGGGCGTGGTCCGACCCTGCGCCACGGGCCGAACCCGCTCGACCAGATCGAGATAAGTCCGCAACGCGCTGCCACTGTCGCGGAAGGCCATCCTGAACAAGTCGCGCAGGTCGCGGCGGGTGAACAGACCGGCCCGCCACGCGTCATAGACCTGCTGCCCCAGGAAATACCCGAGTTCGTGAATGAGGATGTTGGCCCGCCGCGGCTCGGCGCGGATCCCGTCGAGGATCTCGCGCGGCACATCGTCGTACTGTTCGTAGGCTTGCTCGAATTTCTTATGGAGCAGGATGAAGTCGATGATGGCGCTGAAATCCTCGAAGCGGTACCCGGTCTCGCGCTCGATGGTGTCGCGGTCCTTGCGGTAATACTGGTAGAACTCGGTCTCGAAGAAATGGTTGCGGCTTGGGTCGATCAGTTTGGACCCGAAGAACCCGAGTGCCTCCTCCAGCACGCCCGTGTAGAAAAGATCGTGCTGCGCCATGAGGCGGGGGGCAGAGTCGTAGATCTCCCCCTTGAGCGCCAGATTCACGAAATGCGCGGCCTCCTCCCCGGCATGCACCATGTTGAACTGCCCGATGAAGATCGCGTTCATGCGCGGCACGTAGCACGAACCACGGTCGGCGATGTGGCCGAGGACTTCCCCGGTTTCCTCGTCGGTGAGCTTCTGGTCCCGCAGCAGCCGCCGGGCCTCAGCGGCGTCGAGGTTCGCGTGGACGTCAGGTAAGGCATCCACCAGGAACTCCGCGTCCACCGTCTCCCCGCCGACCCGGTGGCTGTACTTGTCCACGCCGAGGAACCCCAGGATGGTGTCGATCATCGAGTACACGGTGGGCGCCAGGTCGAGCCCATCGTCGCCTTCGGCAGTCCAGCGCTCGAGCGTCTGCCGGTAGGCCTCGTACTTGGCAAGCGGGCTGGTGTTAAAGACGCAGAAGCGGTCCCGCCCCATCGCGACGACATCCACGTGTTCGAGGCCGCGCGCGGCGAGCTGCCAGAAGATCTCCTCCTGGTTCTGCACCACGACGACCGAACGTTTTTCCAGCCCCTCCTTCTTCATCAGTTCCCGGACCTTGCCCGGCAGGTGCCGGCGGGCGAGGTGGGATTCCCCGACGACGACGATGATCCGGGTCCCGGGCCGCCGCCGGGCGATGCCGGTGATGTGCGCGGCCGCGTGCGCGTCGCGCCGCTGGATGAATCGAAAGCCGCTGCGCGGCTCGCAGTCGATTCCGAAAACCGGGATCCCGCGCGCCCGGGCCACGTCAAACAGGCGCCGGAAGCTGGACCAGTCATAGCCCCAGTCGAGGTCGTAGCGGATCTTTCTCAGGAAATCGGTCTCGCTCGATTCGCCCCGCATGAAGTCATCGAGCACTCGCTGGCTGCGCGCGTACACCATCTCGAGGCACAGGGTGACTTCGCGCGACCGGGCCGCGATGTCGTCGATCAGACGGGCGGCGAAATCCTGGGACGATGGCAGGGCATGGTAGTCGCCGACGTAGATCAGGTCGGCCTTGTAGCAGGCGACGCTCAGGTCGTCGAGCGAGGCGACGTCGTGGTAAGTCGAGAACTCTTCGTGAAAGTCGCGGATGTAGCGGCGGCGACTGTTGCGATCCACCCCGAGGATGTCCCGCTTGAGGCGGGCGACGGCGGCCTTCTGGATCGCGATCTCTTCGCGGACGTTGTCGAGGGAGGAGCCCGGAGAAGGGGAAGCCATGTCAGGGATCCGGGGACGGCCCCGGGCCGCGCC
The DNA here is from genome assembly GCA_031394595.1 of Acidobacteriota bacterium. Classification (GTDB taxonomy): domain Bacteria; phylum Acidobacteriota; class Polarisedimenticolia; order Gp22-AA2; family Gp22-AA2; genus JANNTZ01. The sequence continues at coordinate 20,937 of JANNTZ010000039.1, read as the reverse complement.
CCGTGCCGGGGCCGCGCGCGGGGCGGCCCGCCGGGGCGGCTACTTCTCCTTCTCCTTCGATTCCCCACCGCTCCCGCCGTGAAGCGCGTCCTTGAAGTTGCGGATGCCGGCACCCAGTCCACGCGCCAGCTCGGGGATTTTCTTCCCGCCGAAGATCAGCAGCAGGATGATGAAGATGAGGATCAGCTCGGGTAATCCAATGTTCGGCATCGTGGTCAGGCTCCGGAGTGCATCTTAGACCCCGGTCTCCCCCGTGTCAATTCGACCCGACGGGACGAAACCCGACAGGACTCCGGCGGAGTCACGTGGCGGACGTCCCCTGCGGCGGCGGGAGGATGACTCGAAGGTTTCCTTCCCGTCGCGTGATTCGCGTCTGGTCGAAGTATTCGAGCAAAGGGATGGCGTTCTTGCGGCTCGTGCCACTGAGATCCTTGAATGCGGCGACGTCGATGCTTGGGTTCTGCGTCCGGCGCGACCACAGCCGGCGCTTGAGGTCGTCGATGGCCTGCGCGTGGAACACCTTGCCATCGTGGATCTTCAAGAGACGACCCCGGCTCAGCAGGAGATGGAACAGACGGGCGGCCTGGGCCGGGTCCGCCCGGAGGGACGCGGCGACGTCGTCGAGCTCGGGCGGATTGGTGCCGGCGGTCGCGAAGCGGGCCTCGATTCGATCCATCAGGTCCGCGTCCCGCGTGGACAGCGCGATGTGGTGCGAGGCCAGCGCCACGCGATCCTTGTCGGTGCGGATCCGGCCCGTGGCTGCCAGATCGGCCAGGAGGGCGCGAAATACGTCGGGGTGGCTGCGCGTGAAGATGCGCGTCCGGATCTCCTCCTTCGGCAGCCCCTCCTGGAGCGGCTCGCGCCGGTGGAAATCCTCGAGCGCCTTCAGGACTCCTTCGCGCAGGTGACGGTCGACTGCGGTCGCCAGGTACCGGCGCGGGATGACAGCGAGAGGCACGACCCGGCCGGCCTTCACCGACTCTTCGAGCCAGCGCGCGCCGGTCCCGGAATCGAGACCGGTCCGGGCGCGCAGGCTGTCGAGGTCCATGCCGGTCTCGCCGGCGTCCTCCACCAGCACCGCCAGACGCGTCGCCGGATCGGCGTCGGCGAGGGCGCGGAAGCGTTCCAGGTCCCGGGGCCTGTTCCCCCGGAGTTTGGGAGGCTGGTTGTCGAGAAGGGTCGCTCCGGCGACCGTCAGCGGCGGCGAATACCGCCTCAGGATGCAGCGATCCCCCGGCAGGGCGACGACCGGCTGTTCGAGGCGCAGCTGCGCGAAGCCGCTCCCACCGGGCGGGATCGCATCGCCCCCGAGGATCTTGACCCGGGCCAGGGCCTCGAGCGTTCCGTGGTGGAACCGCACGCGCGACATGTCCTTGAGAGGGCCGGGGGCCGATTCCACCGCGTCGATCGAAACGTCCAGGAGATAGGTGGGAGTCAGCACCCCGGGAGTCGTCAGCACGCAGCCGCGCTCGATTCCGCCACCCTCCACTCCGTGCAGGTTCACCGCGGTGCGCTGCCCCGGGAGGGCCACGGGGGTCGGCTCGCCGAAGACCTGCAGGCCACGGACCCTGGTCACCGTCCCTTGTGGCAGGACCGCCAGTTCATCCCCTTCGCGGATGGTGCCGGACACGAGGGTACCGGTCACGACCGTGCCAAACCCCTTGACGCTGAACGCCCTGTCCACCGGCAGGCGCACGAGGCCGACGGCGGGACGGGGCGGCACCTCCGCCGCCGCCTCGCCGAGGGCGCGTTTCAGGTCCTCCAGACCCTGGCCGGTGCGGCTGCTGACGGGCAGGATGGGCGCGCCCTCCAGGAACGAACCAGCCAGGAATTCCCGGACCTCCAGTCGCACCAGATCGAGCAGCTCGGCATCGACGAGGTCGGCTTTGGTGAGCACCACCAGACCGCGCGGGATCTGCAGCAGGCGGCAGATGTCGAAATGTTCCCGGGTCTGCGGCTTGATCGATTCGTCGGCCGCGATCACCAGCAGCACCAGGTCGATCCCGCCGACCCCCGCGAGCATGTTCTTGATGAAACGCTCGTGTCCCGGCACGTCCACGAACCCGATCCGGGTGCCGTCGTCGAGCCGGAGGTGGGCGAACCCGAGGTCGATGGTGATGCCCCGTTCCTTCTCTTCCTTCAATCGATCGGGGTCGGTGCCGGTGAGGGCCTGGACCAGGCGGCTCTTGCCATGATCGATGTGGCCCGCGGTGCCGGCGACCACCTGGCGGGGGGGCTTGGTATTCATGGCGTGTGGGGCGAAGCGCGACTCCGGCGGGGGCGGAACCGGCGGCGGTCTACTGCCGGACCCGCCGGATCTTCTTCATTTCGTCGTCGTAGTACTTGCGGAAGAGCAGGTCCCACTCCGCGCTCCCCTCGGGAAGATCGCGCCGCTGCACGGCAATCCGGCGGCGGATCGATTCCTCCATCTGCTCCTCGCGCAACACCTCGCCCTCGAGGATTTTCAGGATCATCAGGCGCACATCGTTGCCGTCGGCCCGGAAATCGACGCGGTCGTCGTCGTCGAGGAGGTTGTTGAAAAGGTGCGACAGGTGCACGCACCGCTCGTGATTGAGACGGGCGGCCATCAGATCACCATTTTGCGGTCGCGCGCCATCTTGGCTTTCGCCTTGCGGAACAGTTCCTGGTAATTGACCATGCCCCGGGCAATCTCGTCCGAGTATCCCTTCAGCTTTTCGTGGACTTCGTCGTTCAACCGATCCTCGGCCGTCAGGTCCGCGGTGAACTCCGCCACCAGGGCATCGATCACTTCCTCGGGGCGCTCGGTGACGATGAGCCCCTCCTTCAGCAGGCCGTGAATGATCCGCTCGGAAATCTGGCCGACCTGGTCGGGTGTCAGACGCATGGGGCGACGATCTCCGCGCGCGGCTGGGCACGCGCGCGGAGATTATCACAGCGTTTGCCGGCCAGCAACGCGGTTACGGGGAAGGCTGTGCGGTCTGGACAGGCTCCTAGTGGGACATCGTGCTGGTCGGTTTGACCTGCACGCCATCCTCCGGCCCCGCGATCTCGCCCTCGGTGCCGGTGGGCCGGGCCGCGGCCAGGCGCACCTGCCGCGCCATGATCTTCTTCAGCCGCTTCTTCGCCTGGTTCTCGATCTGGTGGACACGCTCGCGCGACACGCCCAGCTTCTCGCCAATCTCCTTCAGCGTGAAGACGCGACCGCCCTCCAGACCGAAACGGTTGATGATGACCGTCTGCTCCTGGTCGCTGAGGTTCTTGAGCGCCAGGCGAATGACCACGTTGCTCTCGTTCTTGATGAGCTCGTCCTCGGGGTTGACCGACCGGCCGTCGACCAGGTAGTCGGAGATCGGCGTGTCTTTCTCCTTCCCGACCTTGTCGTCCAGCGACAACTCCCGCATCTTCATCTGCAGGATTTCGTCGATCTTGGCGATCGTGACCCGCAGCTCGCGGGAGATCTCCTCGCGATCCGCCTCACGGCCCAGCTCACGCGACAGCATCCGCTCCGTGTTACGCACGTTACGGACCTTTTTCAGCTGGTAGTTGGGGATGCGCACCATCGCCGAGTGCTGGGACAGCGCCTTGAGGATCGACTTGCGGATCCACCAGATGGCGTAGGTGATGAACTTGGTTCCCCGGCCGGGATCGAAGTGGTGTGCCGCCTCGATGAGGCCGATGTTCCCCTCGTTGAGGAGGTCCTCGAAGGGCAGACCCATGTTCTTGTATTCGCTGGCGATCTTGACGACAAAGCTGAGGTTCGATTTGACCAGGTCGTGGTAGGAATTATCGGGATCGCCTTCGCGCATGCGCTCGGCGATGGCATGTTCCTCCTCTTTGGTAAGCAGGGGGAATTCGCTGATCTCTTGGAGATACTTCGAAATGCATGAACTGCGCTCGTAGGGCCCCTTCGCCATCAGCTCCAGTCCCTTCTGCTGACTCCCGACCCCCGGGAGGCGGCATGTTTTCCCTTGACAACACTTTTGTAACGCCATACATTTACGGCACGTTCGGGGTCGCCGGACCCGCAGGCATCCGGATTCCTCTTTTTGGCGAGAAACATCCGGAACCCGGTCAGGTTGCAGGGCTCCGAAGAGGAACCTGAATGGATGATCTGCGCGTTGCGTCTCGACGTCATCATCAAGATGTTGACGCGGCGAACCGTTGGGCTGTGTGAGCTGACTACGCAAGTATAGGGTTCGTGATCGGACGTGTCAAGCAGTATTTGCTTTCGGAGCATTGGGCTCAAAGCATTGAATTTGCAGGGGTTTCCGAGGGAACCATGGGAAATATTCCGATGACGCTGTCAAAGTCCAAGAAGCAGACCCTGCTCGTCGGGTCCAGGATCCGGACACTCCGGAGGGATCGCAGCCTGACTCAGGCCGAGCTGTCCAACCGCATCGGCATCCAGCAGTCCGACCTGTGCCGCATGGAGAATGGCGAGTACAAGGTCAGCCTCGAGACGCTGTTCAGGATCCTGTCGATTTTCGAGATGAGCATCGCGGAGTTCTTCCACGAGGACTCCGGCGGGGTGTCACAGGATCACGATATGTTGCGCCACTTCCAGCGGCTGACTCCAAACGCCCAGGAAGAGGTCCAGGAGTTCGTCCGGTTCAAGTTGCAGCTCGAAGACAGAATCAACCGCGGCAACACAACCAAGGGCAACTGAGGCCACCGGCCAGATGGGCATCGACCTTTCGTCACACTACGGGGAACTGAACGACGCCGGTACGCAGTTCGTCCGGCAGGGAGAGTTTCTCCAGGCGGCGGAAGTCTTCGAGAAGGCCCGCACGGTCGCGGATCTGCTGGGTGACGAGCGTCTGGTCTGCCGGGCCATCTGCAACCTGAGCACCGCCCGGCTCTCCATGGGAATGATCCAGGAGGCCGAGAAAGGGCTCCGCGAGATCCTGCTCCAGACCAGCGACCAGAACAGCATCTTTGTCGCATCCTCCAATCTGGCGAGCGCCCTGCGGAGGCAGGGCAAACTTCAGAAGGCCCTGTTCTACGCCAAGCGCGCGATGCGGGCCTGCGATGAGCTGGGCAACGTGATGTGGAAGGCGACCTGCCGCAACCTGATCGGCAACATCTACATGAACATGAGCTATCTGGACGACGCGATGGCCGAGTACCGATTCGCCTTGTCGATCGGCCGGGAAGCCGGGCTGGGGACTGCGTACCCGTTCGACTACATCAAGGAAAACCTGGGGTACTGCCACCTCCTCAAGAAGCGTCATCGCCAGGGGATCGCCATGATCCTCGAGGCCCTGCAGGCCTCCCTGACCAACGGCAACACCCGTTGTGTCGTGGAGTGCCACCAGGACCTGAGCTTCGCCTACATGCAGACCAAGGAGCTGAAGCGCGCCGAGGAGTACGGTCTCAAGGCGCTGGCCACCGCGACCGAGAAGGAATACAAGGACATCATCAAGAACTGCTACTATCTGCTCGGCGAGATTTACCTGCTCATGGGCGACGACGAGAAGAGCGACCAGTACTTCGACAAGCTCCAGGCGCTGTATCCGCACCTGGCCGTGCTCAAGGACTTTCTGAGGACCTTCGATGTCAGCAGCATCATCAACCTCAAGAACCCGTTCTGAGATGAGAACCGTGGATCGCACCGGGCACCGCGGCTGGCTTGCCGGCCTGCGTGTGTTCGCGCTGCTGATCGCCGGTGCCATCGTCCCGGCGGCCGCTCTGGCGGCCGAATCGGTGATGCTGCCCGACGGGGAACTGCTGACGGTCTGGGAATCCCGGCAGCGCTTCATGATCAGCGGGACCACTGGCCCCGCGACCGATGGCACCTCGATCGCCTATTCGGTCAGCGGGATCGAGGGGTCCTTCTCCGGAATCGTCGAAAGCACTGAGGATCCGGCCCAGGACACGTGGCCGCGTCTCGTGGTCGATCCCGAGAGCGGCTGGCCACGCCTGGTCTGGAGCCGTTACGACGGCACCTCGCTCCGGATCGCCTACGCCCGCTACGAGCAGGACGGATGGACCGACATCCGCTACCTCACGTACGGCCCGGTGAACTCCATGCTGCCCCGGATCGCCCTGGGCCGGGAGGGCGTCTACCTGTTCTGGGTCTCCTGGGAGAGTGCCAGCTACATGTACGCCCCCCTCGATCTGGATGAGGGGCAGCTCAGGTCCTACCCGCGCACCCTGCCGAACTACGCGTTTCCAAAGCCGCCCGTCGTGGATGATGGAGGGGACGCCAGCGCCACCGACGCCCCGGTGGTCACCGGTGATTGCTTCGATGGCGGCTGCGATTCCTCCGGCATGCTCATGGACCCGGGTGGATCAACCTCGGGTGCAATGGACGTCCCCATCGTCACCGGGATGGAGGCATCGATCTGGACCGCCGGTGGTAGCGCGGCCTGCCGTTCCCAGATCCTGGTGATTCCGAACCCCGGGCTGTGGACCGCCAGCGTGATCCGGTTCACCCACGGAAGCGTGTCGGCGATTGCGATCGCCAACGTTCCGTCACCGACGCCCGAGTCCTACGGCGACACGATCTCCAGGGCCCTGTTGAACTCCACCTGCGACTGAGGCCTTTCTCCAGCCTCTCCCTGCGGGGGGCGCCCGGACCTCGGCACCACCACGGGGCTAATGGAAGGGGTAGTGCTCGTCGTCCCGCATGACGCGGAAACGGCGCCGGCGCAGTTTCCAGCGAAGCTCCCGGACGAACTCCCCGATCCTCCACACCCGCTTGAGGTAGAGGTAGCCGAACAGCATCCCGCCCAGGTGGGCCCAGTGGGCGACCCCGTCCCGCAGACCGAGCAGCGAGAACATCTCCACCCCGGCGCAGAGCAGGACGAAGCTGATGGCGCGCATCGGGAAGATGAACCAGAACAAGATCTGGCGGTTCGGGAAGGTCAGGCCGTAGGCCAGCATGACGCCGAAGACGGCGCCGGAGGCCCCGATCGTCATGCTGTCGTAGAAGAACGCACAGGTCGTCAGACCGGCGCCGACGCCGCACACGAAGTAGTACTGGACGAAGGCGCGGGTCCCCCAGCGCCTCTCGATCTCGGTGCCGAACATCCAGAACATCAGCATGTTCAGCAGCAGGTGGCCCAGCCAGTCGGTCGAGTGCAGGAACATGTACGTGACGATCTGCCAGACCCATCCGCTTCCGAAGACCTGCGCCGGGGTGAGGCCGAAGATCGGCTCGATCCCTGCCCCCCCCGCCATCCGCGCCACGACCTGGAGAGCGAACACGCCGACGTTCGCGATCAGGAGGGCTCGGACGCCGGGCGTGATGCGCCCGCCGACACCGAACTGGCTGCCATAGGAATTGGGGTCGTGCGCCATGCGATCCTTCCCGGATGGACGGGGTGCCGCCGAAGCCTGCCGCGGGGTCAGTCCTCGCGCAGCTCCGTGTTCCAGTAGGCGACGTCGAGAAAATGCTTCCAAGCCTCGTACTGCCCGGAGTTGATGGAGATCCGGACGAGCGGGTGCCAGCGGGGGCGGGCAGGTGACTTGATGAGACGCATGCCGGCCTCCTCAGGGAGGTGCCCTCCCTTCCTCTGGTTGCACGCAACGCAGCAGCAGACGATGTTTTCCCAGGTCGACCTGCCGCCCCGCGACAATGGCACGACGTGGTCGAGGTTCAAGTCGCGGGTCTGGAAGTGGTGGCCGCAGTACTGGCAGCGGTTGCGATCGCGGTAGAAGATGTTCTTGCGCGTGAAGCGCACCTCGTGCCGTGGCAACCGGTCGAAATCGAGCAGCAGAATGACCCGCGGGATGCGGATCCGGTAGCCCGGCGTGACGATCGAGTCCTCGTCGGACTGCGGCGGGATATCCACCCAGTCCTCCCAGTCATAGGTCGAGTAGTCCGGGGCCACCGCGCGCACGTGGCCTTTGTAGAAGAGGCAGAAGGCCTTGCGGACCGTGGTGACCTGGATTGCCTGGAAGAGCCTGTTGAGGACGAGAACGTTGGTTTCGATCATGGCGTCACATGGCGCGGCACGCGGACCCGCCGCGCATTCGACCACAAATTAGTCAGGCCCGGCACGCCCTGTCAAGCTCGTCGGCGCCTCCGACGCTTTGGGCCCGCCAGCCGGGTTGCCGGACGCGGGCCGTCCGAGGACGGCGTGTACTTCGTGATGAGCGTTTTCCGTTCGGCATGCCTATCCCGCGCCAGCGCGATCAGACGGTCCACCAGCCCCGGGAACGACAGCCCGCTTGCCTCCCAGAGTTTCGGGTACATGCTGATCGGCGTGAAGCCGGGGATGGTGTTGACTTCATTGACGAACACCGCCTCGGTCGTCCGGTCGAGGAAGAAATCGACACGCGCCATCCCGGCCAGATCGAGGGCCCGGAAGGCGCGCAGGGCGTAGTCGCGCACCAGCCGGGCCTGGTCGGGGCTGATCCGGGCCGGGATTTCCAGACGCGACCCCTGGTCCAGGTACTTGGCACTGTAGTCATAGAACTCGTGGGCCGGGATGATCTCCCCCACGATGGAGACCTCCGGGTCGTCATTCCCCAGCACGCTGCACTCGACCTCGCGGGCCTCGATGGCCCTCTCGACCAGGATTTTGCGGTCGTAACGCGCGGCGAGCCGGAGGCCCCGCAGCAGTCCCTGCCGGTCACGGGCCTTGCTGACGCCGACGCTGCTGCCGCCATTGGAGGGTTTGATGAAACAGGGGTAGCCGAACGCCTGTTCCACCCCTGCCGCCACTTCCTCCGGATCGCGGGCGATCTCGTGACGCCGGAACACCCGGTAATCCACGATGGGCAGCCCGGCATCGCGGAACAGCGCCTTCATCGTCGCCTTGTCCATCCCCAGGGCCGACCCGAGAACGCCGGCCCCGACATACGGGAGGTCCGCCAAGTCCAGGACTCCCTGCAGCGACCCGTCCTCCCCGCCCGTGCCGTGCACGATCGGGAAGACCACGTCGAGACGCCCCGGATCGGCGCGGCGCCGTTCGCGTGACGAACGGCGGATTGACCCGGTGCCCCGGCCCCGCAGAGGCACCAGTCCGTGGACCGACGGATCGGGAGGGATGGCGCGGGAGATCTTCCCGGTCACCCAGCGCCCCTGCCGCGTGATGCCGATCGGAACCACCTCGTAGCGCGCCGGATCCAGGGCCTTCATGATGGCGCGGGCTGAAACCAGGGAAACCTCGTGCTCCACCGATCGGCCGCCGAAGACAACGCCGACACGAATCCGGCGCCTGCCACCGGGGCGCCCCCGGCCGGCGCCCTTCACGCGGCACCTCCACCACCCGCCGCGGCATCCCGGTGGAAGGGCGGGCCCGCCGGAGCGGCGAGGTCACGATGCAGGGACCGCACCCGCTGTTCCAGCAGATTGACCTGCGCCGGATCGAGGGCCGAAATGAACACCGCGCCGGGGAACTCGTCCCGCAGGCGATCGATCACCGGCCCCTCGACCCGATCGATCTTGTTGAACACCAGGAGTTCGGGACGGTCGGACAGCCCGAGCACATCGATGGTTTCCCGCACCGTCTTCATGTGGTCCGCGAGCGACGGTGACGAGGCGTCCGTGACGTGCAGCAGCAAATCGGCGTCGGCCGCCTCCTCCAGGGTGCTCCGGAAGGATGCCACGAGATGATGCGGCAACTTGCGAATGAACCCGACCGTGTCGATCACCAGGAATGGCGGGCGCCCGCCCCGCGCGCAGCGACGGACCAGGGGATCGAGCGTCGCAAACAGGCGATCCTCGACCAGCGTCCCGGCGCCGGTCAGCTGGTTCAGGATCGTGGACTTCCCCGCATTGGTGTAGCCGATCAGCGCAACCGTCTTGTCGTGCCGGTGCTTGCGCCGTTCCCCCCGTTCCTTCTCGATATCCCGCAGCTCATCGGCAAGCCGGCCGATGCGCCGCCGGATCAGGCGCCGATCCAATTCGAGCTGCGTCTCACCGACGCCGCGCTGCCCGATTCCACCCTCCTGCCGTGACAGATGCGTCCACTGCCGCGTCAGCCGGGGGAGCAGGTACCGGAGCTGCGCCAGCTCCACCTGGGTGCGCGCTTCGCGGCTGCGGGCCCGCAGCGCGAAGATGTCGAGGATTAACGCGGACCGATCAAGGACCTTCGCCGGGATCGCGGCTTCGAGGTTGCGGAACTGGGCGGGCGACAGGTCCTCGTCGGAGATGACGAGGTCGGCATGCGTCTCCCGCGCCAGACGGGCTGTCTCCTCGACCTTGCCGCTGCGCAGGAGCGTGGGCGGGCTGACCACCCCGCGTTCCTGCACGATGGTCCCGACCACGCGCGCACCCGCCGTCGTGGCCAGCTCCGCGAGTTCAGCGAGGTGCTCGTCGACGACATTGCGATCGATGCGCGACCGGCAAACCCCGACCAGGATGGCCCGTTCGCGCTTCAGCGGTGGGAGGCTGGACAACCGGAACTCCTCACGCCTTTGATCTTAGTGTCGGTCCCCCGCGTCGTCAATCGGCGGGAGCAGCGGCCGCCGGAGTCTCGGCCAGCAGCCGGCGGACCAGGGCGTCGTATTGGGAAGGCAGCTCGGTGCCGGCGTAGCGGATGATGCCATCCCGTCCAATCAGGAAGTTCTGCGGAATGGTGGAGACCTTGTACTTGTCGGTCAGGTCCCCTTCGGCATCGAACAGGATCGGGTAGGCGACCTTGTAGTCGCGTGCCACGGCACGTACCAGGCCCGGCTGCTGGTTGATCGGCACGACGACGCCGAGGACTTCGAGACCCTCGCCGGCGAACTTCTCGCGCGCCTCGTTGAGGATCGGGACCTCCTGCAGACAGGGCACGCACCTGGTGGCCCAGAAGACCAGGTGCACGACCTTGCGGCCGCGGATCTTCGCCAGACTCCACGTGTTGTTGTTCAGATCCTTCAAGGTGAAATCGAACGCCAGGTCCCCCACACGGCGGCCGGGGAACGGCCCGACCGTCGGTTTCTTCTGGGCGGCGGCTTCGCCCGCGACCGCAGTGGCCAGCGCGATGGCCAGAATGGCGAGGACAGCCGGCTGGATCGAGCGTCTCACAGGAATCGTTCGATGGACTCGACCAGCCTCTCCTTGGGGGTGAACCCCACCAGCTGGTCGCGGACCGCGCCTCCCTTGAAGAACAGGAGGGTGGGGACCGACATGACCCCGTAGCGGACCGCCGTGGCCTGGGCCTGGTCGATGTCGAGGTGGGCGACCTTCAGGCGACCCTCGTACTCGCGGGCGATCTCGTGGAGGATCGGCTCGAGACGCTTGCAGGGGCCGCACCACGTCGCCGAGAAATCCAGCAGCACCGGCACGCTCGATCCGATCACTTCGTCCTGGAAATTATTGTCGTGCACTTCGACCACAGCGCTCAAGGTCTCCCTCCCGCGGCGCCTGGAACCCGCCCGCAATAGGCCTTCGTGCAGGAATTCCGCATTATAGCACGCGAGATCAGAGGGCGCCCGGGCCGGATCAGGAGGTGGCACGGACCACGGCACCACAGGGCTGGAGCTTGAACACGGTGGCGACGTGTCCGACACGCAGACCGCGATGATTGTGCAGTTCTTCGACGAACCGCCCGCGCAGGGACGCGATCGCCGCGGCCGGCAAAACTTCGAGCTGATCCAGCGCCTCCAGGGTGGCGCTGATCCGCGCCCTCGATCCATCTCCATCGGCGATCTTGACCGCCAGGCCGCAGGGGCCCGCGCCCGTCCTCTGTCCCGGGGCCCGCGGCGATCCGGCGCGATCCCCACCGGCCGCGGTGGCCCAGCCGAGCCCGTACACCCCCTCCGCACCGATCTTGGCGATGAAGGTCTCCCGGGTCGCCTGCATCAACGCCGTGCACGGCTGGTCGCTGCCGGCGACCATGTCGGGGTGGGCACGCATCGCCTCCACGATCCGTCGCGCCGCCCCGCCAAGATCGGGCGGCGCCGATCCGGGATCGAGCATCCGGGCGAACATCCGGGCCTGCTGCCGAAGCGGCAGGGCGAAAGTCGGGGCCGAACAGCCGTCGGTAGCCGGTCGCGCCGCCCCCGCCGGCACCCCCGCGAACAGTTCGATCACCTCGCGGATCCGCCGCTGCACGGGGTGATCGAGATCCAGGTAGTCCCCTGCTGGCGCACCGATGTGCCGCGCGAACGCCAGCATTCCGGCGTGCTTGCCGGAGCAGTTGTTGTGCAGGACCGATGGCTCGTCCCCCCGCCGCCGCAGTTCCCGGGCCGTGGGCCGGTGAAACGGCGCGTGGGCGCCGCACTGCAGCGCCGACTCATCCATGTCGATCCGGTCGAGGATGCTGCGGACCTCCGCGAGATGGACCGCTTCGCCGGCATGGGATCCGGCCATCACGGCGATCTGCCGGTTGGTGAAGCCGAAGCGATCGGCCGCCCCGGATTCGATGAGGGCGATCACCTGGAACGGCTTGGCGGCGGATCTCAGGAAGGTGACGGTCTCCGGATCGCCCGCTGCGGCGACCACCCGGCCGCCCGGGTCGGTGGCGACGATGACGCCGTGATGCACCGATTCGATGGTGTCGCCACGCCACACCGCGACGAGCGGCACGTGGCCGTGCTCCTGCGACTGGCGGTCCCCGTCTGGCGGCATGCGACCTCCCGGACGCCGCATCATTGTAGTCCAGCGGTGATAGGATGACCGGCCCCGCGGCCGCCCGGGTCGCGGGGAGCCCCGCGATCCGAGGAGTCCCGTGGCCGATCCGAATCTTCCGACCGGCCGCCCTCGGTGGTGGCTGCCGCGCGAGCCCTGGCGCCGGAACCAGGTTGCCGTCACCGTGGCGGCCGCCATGGTGTTCCTCGCCTTCACTCTGGTGATGCCGTTCCTTCCTTTCTATCTCGAGTCCCTCGGGGTGCACGGAACGGCGGCGGTCGCCCTGTGGTCCGGCCTGCTGCTGACCATCAGCCCGCTCCTGGCGGCGATCCTCGGCCCGTTCTGGGGCCGCCTCGCGGACCGCGTCGGCATGCGGATCATGGTGCAGCGGGTCCTGTTCACCATCGCCGCCCACTGGGGACTGATGTATTTCGCCACCAGCGTCTGGCACCTGCTGGCTCTGCGGGTCATGCTCGGCCTGTTCTCCGGATTCGGAACGATGTCAGTCGCCCTGGTGACCCACGGCTGTCCCCGCGATCGGATCGGCCACGCCGTCGGGGTCCTGCAGGCGACGCAGATCCTGAGCACGGCGCTGGGACCGTTCGTCGGAGGTGTCCTCGCCCAGAGCATCGGGGTGCGCAGTACCTTTCTCGTCACCTTCGGACTGTGCGTCACGGCCCTGCTGTTTGTCCGCGGGCTGTACCAGGACACCGCCGCTGCAGCCGACGATCCGGCCGCGGTGGTCGTGCCGCAGGAAGGGCCGGTTTCCGCCGGCGTGCGCGCCGTCCTCCCCGGATCCCACGCCGGCGGGAGCGGGCCGACCGATGGCTGGTCGTTCCGGCGGATCCTCGCCCTGCCGCTGTTCCTTCCGCTATTGCCCCTGCTGTTCTTCGTGAACATGGTGGACCGGTCGTTGTTCCTCAGCGTGCCTCTGTACATCCGGGATCTCGCCCCGGGACAGGCGGTCGAGGCGATCGTGGGTGTGCTGATGTCGGCGGGCGCCCTGGCGGGCGCCGGGTCGGCCTGGCTCCTCGGTCGCCACGCCGGACGGATCCCGCCGGCGCGTCTGCTCCTCTGGAGCCTCGGAGCCAGTGCCGTCTCGATCCTGCCGATGGCCCTCTGCCGCTCGGTGGCGCCCTTCGCCGCCCTGCGGATCCTGCTCGGCCTGGCGATCGGCGGCGCCGCCACCCTGGCCTACACTCTGGCCGGTGATGTCATTCCGGGGGCCGTCCGGGCCACCGGCTATGGCATCCTGTCGAGCGTGGCGATGCTCGGCGGGGCCATGGGTCCGATCCTGAGCGGTTTTCTTTCGGCGCGCGACCTGCGGGCGCCGTTTCTGGTGGGTGGAATCGTGTACGTCGCGTTGACTCTGCACATGCTGGTGTTGATCCGGCGCGGCGCCGCCGGCAGGGCCGGCACGCCAGCCATCGCGGGGCGCCCGTGAGCGGCCGCCGCCCCGAGTCCGCGATCCGGCCCCGGACCGCCCGGCTCGACAACGGGTTGACCGTGCTGCTGCACGAGATGCGCCACGTGCCGCTGGTTTCGGTCTGGTGCTGGTACCGGGTCGGGTCGCGTGACGAGCGCCCCGGTCTCACCGGGATCTCCCACTGGGCCGAGCACATGAACTTCAAGGGGACGCGGACCTTTCCGCGTGACCAGATCGTGCGCCACGTGGAGCTGGCGGGCGGAATGTGGAACGGCTATACCTGGTTCGATGTCACCACCTACTTCGAGACTGTCGCCGCCGCCGCGCTCGACGAGATGCTCGCCCTCGAGGCGTCGCGGATGACCGGTTGCCTTTACGCTCCCCGCGAGGTCGAACGCGAGCGGACCGTCGTGATCTCGGAACTCCAGGGTGGCGAAAACGATCCCCGCACCTACCTGGAGAAGGAGGTGGCCGCAACCGCCCTGCAGGCCCATCCGTACCGCTGGCCGACGATCGGCTACCTGTCGGACCTCCAGGCGATCACCCGGGACGACCTGTACCGGCACTACCGGACCTACTACATCCCGAACAACGCCATCCTGGTCGTCGCCGGCGATTTCGAGAGTTCCAAGGCCCTGGCGCTGGTCCGGCGCCGGTTCGGTCGGCTCCGTCCCGGCCCGGCTCCGCCGGCGATTCGCACGGTCGAGCCGGACCAATCGGGCGAGCGGCGTGTGCGGGTCCGCCGTCCTTCCGGCGCCACCTATCTCGACATCGCGTGGCATGCGCCCGCCGCCACCGATCCCGACTTCCCTGCGTACCTGGTGCTGGATGGCATCCTCGCCGGCGGACCTTCGGTGAACGCCTGGGCCCGCGGTGGCGGCGGACCGGGCAAGTCGTCGCGCCTGTATCGCGCCCTGGTCGAAGGCGACCTGGCGAGCGAGTTCTTCACGTCGATGATCCCGACGCGTCATCCGTACCTGTACCGGATCCTCGCGACCCTCAAGGAGGGGGTCGACCCGGCGCGCGTCGAATCCGCCGTCCAGGAGGAGATCGGGCAACTGGCGAAGGGAGACATCGACGCCGCCGATCTCGAACGCTCCAAAAACCAATTCCTGGCGCGCGACGCGATGGAGAGCGAGAGCGTCACCGACGTCGCCCATCAGATCGGTTTCTTCGAGACCATCGCCTCCCATCGCCTCTGGCTCGACCTGGCGCGGCGGGTCGGTGCGGTTCGAACCGCGGACGTGGCCCGCCTGGCCCGCGTCCGCCTCGACACCGCGCGGCGCACGGTGGGAGTGCTGATCCCTTCGGACGGAGCCCCACCCCCACCCGCGGGGACCACCGGCGGACCGCACGGATGAAGACCTCCGCAAGGGTGCACGCCGCCCCGGCCATTCCGACCCTGCGGACCGTTCTCGGGAACGGCCTGGTGATCCTCGCCCGCCCTCATCCCAAGTCCCGGTCGGTGGCCTTGCACCTGGTGCTCCAGGCCGGCGCCGCCTTCGACCCCGCGGGACGGTCGGGGCTCGCCGCGTTTGCCGCGACGCTCCTCGACCGGGGAGCCGGCGATCTGACGGCGCAGGAGATCGCCTCCGGGTTCGATCGGATCGGCGCAACCTTCCAGGCCGCCGCGCGTCGTGACACGCTCGAGGTCGAGTGTCGCTGCCTGCCGGACCACCTGGAGGAGATCCTCGGACGTCTCCGCCTGCTGACCGAATCTCCGACCTTCCCGGAGGACGAAGTCGGGCGCGCCCGCGGACTGACGCTGACGATGCTGGCGGAACGGGCCCAAGACACCGCCGCCGTCGCCGAGGAAACACTCCAGGGAACCCTGTTCCCGGAGGGGCACGCCTACCACGCACCGCGCCTGGGCCGGCGCGACAGCGTCGAGGCGATCGGCCGGGCCGACCTGGAACGATTCCGGGCGCGTCTCCTGCGCCCCCGCGGCGCGGTGCTCGCCCTCGCCGGTGCCATCGGAGCCGGGGCGGCCACCACGATCGCGGCGCGGGTCTTCGGTGACTGGGAGAACGACGCGCGTTCGGCCGCCACCTCGACGTCCGCCGCCGGGCGACCGCTCTTCCCCGAGCGACCATTCTTCCCCGATCCACCGCGTCCCGATCGGGCCATCGTCGTCCGGCGACCGATCCCCGGCAAGACGCAATCGGACCTCGCGATCGGCTTCCCCGGGCTGCGCCGCAATGACCCCGGCCTGGTCCCCGCGATGGTGTTCAACTGCGTGCTGGGCGAGTTTGGCATCGGCGGCCGTCTGGGCCAGGAGGTGCGCGAAAAGGCGGGTCTCGCCTACTACGCTTTTTCACGATTCGCCCCCGGACTCGGTCCCGGTCCACTCGTGGTCCGCTCGGGGGTCACGGTCGACAAGGTGGAGCGGGCCGTTGCCCTGATCGACCGGACCCTTGCGCAGGTTGTGCGGCGCGGGTTCCGGCCGGCGGAGGTCCGGGACGCGAAGACCTCGATGTCCGCCTCGGTGCCGCGCGAGATGGAGACCAGCGTGGCGGCGGCCGCCACCCTCGCGGCGGCGGAGTTCTACGGCCTCGGGATCGACTTCCCCGAACGCCTGCCCGGCCTGATCGCGGCGGTGACGCACCGCCAGGTGGAAGCGGCCGCGCGGCGCCACCTCACGACCGGCCACCAAGTCCAGGTGATCGCCGGACCCGAACCACCGTGATGCTGCCGGCGCTGCTTTTGATTCTCTGGACGGCACCGGGGACCCCCGCAGCAGCCCGCGGCGCGGCGGCCCCGGCCGCAACCAGTGGCGTGGCGGCGCCCGCCGGCGCGCCGTACGACACGATCCTCAGAGGCGGCCGGATCGTGGACGGCACCGGCAACCCCTGGTTCACCGGCGACCTGGCGATCCGGGGCGGTCGGATCGCCGCCGTCGGCCGGATCGAGGGCGCGACCGCGACGCGGACGATCGACGTCCGCGGGCTGGTGGTCGCCCCCGGGTTCATCGACATGCTGGGGCAGTCCGAGTTCACCGTGCTGGTCGATCCTTTCCTGCCGGGCAAGACGATGCAGGGGATCACGACGGAACTGACCGGCGAGGGCGGTTCGGTGGGCCCGATGTCCCCCTATTCCGCCGCGGAACTGCAGGTCAGTCTTGGCTGGATGGGGATCACGGTCGACTGGACCGATCACGCGACCTACTTCCGGCGCGTCGAGAAGAAGGGGACCGCGATCAACTTCGCCCACCTGGTCGGCGCGGCCCAGGTCCGCGAGGCAGTCCTGAAAGGCGACAATCGCGCGCCGACCGTGGAAGAGATGGAAGCGATGCGGCGGCACGTCGATCGGGCGATGGCGCAGGGGGCGTTCGGCCTGTCGTCGTCGCTGATCTACCCGCCGGGGGCGTTCGCCACCACGGAGGAATTGATCGACTTGGCCAAAGTCGCCGCGCGTGCCGGTGGGATCTATGCCACCCACATCCGCAACGAGGCGGGCGGGCTCCTGGAAGCGATCGCCGAGGCGGTCCGGATTGGCCGCGAGGCTGGGCTGCCGGTCGAGATCTGGCACCTGAAGGCGGCCGGTGTCCCGAACTGGGGGCGGATGCCGGAGGCGTTGCTGGCCATCGAGGCGGCCCGTGCCGACGGCGTCGACATCGCCGCCGACATCTACCCCTACCCTGCCTCCGCCACCGGTCTTGCGGCCAGCCTGCCTCCGGAGGCCTCCGAGGGAGGGCTGCAGGGGCTCCTGAAGCGGTTGCGTGACCCAAAGGAACGGGCCGACCTGCGACGCCGTATCGAGAACCCCCAAGGGTACGAGAACCTGTTCCGCAACACCGGCGGCGCCGAGGGGGTGCTGATCACCGGAGTGAACACCGAGGCCAACAAGAAGTACCAGGGAAAACGCCTGTCGGAGATCGCCGTCCTGCGCGGCGTCGACCCGATCGACGCGTTGTTCGACCTGCTCCTCGAGGAAAACGGCATCGTGGACACGATCTACTTCAGCATGTCCGAGGACGACGTGCGGCTGGCGCTGCGGCATCCCTTGGTGTCGTTCAACTGCGACGCCTCAGGTGTCCGTCCGGACGGCGTCCTGGGAACGCGGATGACCCACCCGCGCGCCTACGGTTCGTTCCCGCGCATCCTCGGCCGCTACGTGCGCGAGGCCGGCGACCTGCGCCTGGAGGAGGCGATCCGCAAGATGAGCTCGCTCCCCGCCCAGCGGCTCGGGCTGCGCGATCGCGGCCTGATCCGCGAGGGGTTCGCCGCCGACGTGGTTGTGTTCGATCCGGCGCGGGTCATCGACCGGGCGACCTTCGAGGCCCCGCACCAGTTCTCCGAGGGGATGATCCACGTCTTCGTGAACGGGGAGACGGTGGTGCGGGACGGGAAGCCGACCGACCGGCTTCCGGGCCGCATCCTGCGCGGCCCGGGTTACCGTCCGGCCCGCTGAATCCGCCCCGGCCGCTGCAGGTCCCTCGCGTCAGGCCTTCCGGCGCCTCTGGATCTCCCACATCCCGTAGATGGAGAGAGCGTAGAGGAGGATGATCGCGGCGATCAGGTTGCCGTGGTGATCGCCGGCGGGAACGGTCAGGTACGCCACCACCGCCCCCGTCAGGGCGGCCGGGGTAATCAGCTTCAGCGACGCCGGCAGCGGCACCACCGAGGTGTTGAGGCGGCTGTGGCGGAAGCCGTACAGCGTGTAGATCACCAGTCCGATCCCCAGCCAGGCGACGAACCGCCACCAGGTAATCGCCGGCAGCCCCGCCATCAGCCAGACGCAGGAGGCGATCCCGGCGAGCGCGAACTCGGTCTTGACCAGCTCGGGGACCTTCTCGCCGCGCAGCTTCCTCCAGAGACCGACAGCCGAGAAGGCCGCGCCGGTGAGGGCGATCAGAAGGACAGCCGAGAACTCGAATCGCTTCCCCCAAGTTGATTCACGGGCCAGCATCGGTGGCAGGAACCACAGGATCACCAGCCACACCGGGAGGAGCGGGATCCACGGGGTGCGGAATGGCCGGGCGCGGTGCGGTTCGATGTGGCGCAGCACCATCACCCCCAGGCAGACCAGGACGAACGCGAACAGCGTGCCGATGTTGGTCAGCTCGATGATCTCGTCGAGCGACGCGAAGGCGGCAAACCCCGCCACGAACACCCCCGTCCAGATGGTGGTGACGTGGGGCGTCCGGTAGCGCGGATGGACCCTCGCGAAGATCTTCGGGAGCAGGCCATCCCGTGACATCGAGAAGAAGATACGTGGCTGGCCGAACTGGAACACCAGCAGCACCGCGGTCATCGCCACCACCGCGCCGAGCGAGACGATCCCCGCCATCCCGCCCTGGCCGATCGAGGCGAGCGCCATCGGCAGCGGGTCGGCGATCCCGAGACTGGTCCATGGCACGATGCCGATCAGCACCGAAGCCACCACGACGTAGATCAGGGTGCAGATGATCAGCGACCCGATGATGCCGATCGGGATGTCGCGTTTTGGATTGCGCGTCTCCTCGGCCGCCGTGGAGACCGCGTCGAAGCCGATGTACGAGAAGAAGATGATCGCCGCGCCCGCCTGCACCCCCGCCCAGCCGGTGGGGAAGAACGGCGTGAAGTTCTCGACCCGGACGTAACGGAACCCGACCCAGACGAACAGTAACAGGATCAGGATCTTGATCCCGACCATGACATTGTTGAAGCGGGCGCTTTCCTTGACCCCGATCACCAGGATCCAGGTGATCAACGCCACGATCAGCACGGCGGGCAGGTTGAGCACCAGCGGCAGGCCGAAGAGCTTCGGAGCCGCCTCCAGGATCTCGGGTGTCCGCAGGGCGGTCCGCAGGTCGGTGATCAGCCAGGCCGGGATCCTGAAGCCGAAAGCGTGCAGCAGGACGTCGTTGAAATGCGCCGCCCAGGAGATCGCCACGGCGATGTTGCCGACCGCGTACTCGATGATCAGGTCCCAGCCGATGATCCAGGCGACCATCTCGCCCAGGCTGGCATAGGAGTAGGTGTAGGCGCTGCCGGAGATCGGCAGCATGGAGGCGAACTCGGCGTAGCACAGGGCCGAAAAGATGCAGGCCACCGCCGTCAGGACGAACGACAGGATGATCGCCGGGCCGGCCCCCGGCCGGTCGGCATTGCCGGCCGCCGCCGTCCCGATGGTGGCGAAGATGCCGGTGCCGATCACCGCCCCGATCCCGAGCATCGTCAGGTCGAGCCCGGTCAGGGTGCGCTTCAGGCCGTGCTCCGCGCCACCGGCCTCGCCGGTGATCCGGTCGACGCTCTTGGTCCGGAACAGCGATCCGATCTTCATCGTGCCGCCACCGTGAGAAACGCCGTCTCGTCCGGGATTCCTTGGAGCGGCGGCACTCTACAGAAAGGCCCTCCGTGGTGTCAACGCAGCGGGGAACAGGCGGCGTCCTGCCAGCGTAGCGCCCCGGGGACTAGGGCGACTTCTGCGCCGGGCCGAATGTCCCGAGGCTGGCGCCATCCCGTCCGATGAGCTCCACGAAGATCCCACGGCCGCTGCGGTGCTTCGGCACGATGAACTCGTAGAGGGCGCCCTCACCCGTCACACATTCAAAGCACGGGATCAGGACGTCGTTCTGCCGGATGGCTGCGCCTTGCTGGTTGTAGACCAGTACATTGAACCCACCAAGGTTCCATTCATGAGCGGAGCTCCACCGGAGACTTCCGGAACCGCGGCCGGAGGGGCTGGAATTGGACAGGGTGATCCCGATGACCTCCTGAGGACAGGCCCCGAAGTCAATCGCGTGGGAGCAGCCCCCCACCGGGTCACACGCGTCGACGGTGCAGGCGCTGAGATCATCGCAGTTCACTGGTTCCTGCCCCTGGCAGGCCCCCGTGGCAGAGTCGCACCTGTCGGTGGTGCAGGCATCGCCGTCACTGCAGAGCGGGGTCCCCGTGCACGTGGCATCGCTCGAGCAGCGATCGTCGCGGGTGCAGAGGCTGGCATCGTTGCAGGGGATCCCGCTCAGGATCGTCTGCTGGCATCCAAACTGGCTATGGCATAGATCAGCGGTGCAGGGGTTTCCATCGGCACAGTTCCG
>JANNTZ010000012.1:0-1856 GCA_031394595.1 Acidobacteriota bacterium | reverse complement strand
CCGAACGGTCAGGAATGTGACGGGTCAGCCGCGGCTGGACCCACCCCAGATCACGGCCTACCCTTGGCTCCTCGTGGATCCCACCGTGCAAGGCGTTCGATGAGCGCGCCCTGGTACTCGAACGTCATCGGTCGCGACATGGCCGTCGACCTCGGTACCGCGAACACCGTCGTGTACGTGCGCGGCCAGGGGATCGTGCTCGACGAGCCGTCCATCGTGGCCATCAACACCCGCAGTGGCGAGATCCTGGCGGTCGGCTCGGAAGCCAAGCGGATGCTCGGCCGCACACCCTCCCACATCGAGGCGATCCGGCCCCTTCGCGACGGCGTGATCGCCGATTTCGACATCTGCGAGAAGATGCTCCGCTACTTCATCCAGCGGGTCCACCAGCGCAACCGGTGGGCGAAGCCGCGGATGGTCATCTGCATCCCCTCCGGCATCACCGGCGTCGAGCGCCGCGCGGTCCAGGAGGCCGCCGAGTACGCCGGCGCGCGTAAGCCCGTGCTGGTGATCGAGGAGCCGATGGCGGCCGCGATCGGGGCCGGTCTCCCGATCCACGAGCCGGCCGGGAACATGATCGTCGACATCGGTGGCGGCACGACCGAGGTCGCCGTCATCTCGATGGGTGGCATCGTGGCGAGCGAGTCGAGCCGCGTTGCCGGCGACGAGTTCGAGGAATCGATCATGGCGTTCATGAAGCGCGAGTACTCCCTCGCGCTGGGCGAGCGGACGGTCGAAGAGGTCAAACTGAAGCTCGCAAGCGCCTACCCGCTCGAAGAAGAGTTCGAGGCCGAGATCAGGGGCCGAGACCTCGTCACCGGCCTGCCTCGCACCGTGGTGGTCTCGAGCCAGGAGATCCGCGAGGCGATCGAGGAGCCGCTCGCCGCGATCATCGACGCGATCAAGGTGACACTCGACAAGACGCCACCGGAGCTCGCGGCCGACATCATGGAGCGCGGCATCATGCTCGCCGGGGGTGGTTCGCTGCTCCTCGGGCTCGACGCCGCGATCGAGGCCGAGACCGGCATGCGGGTGCGCCGCGCGAAGAACGCCTTGTTCGCCGTGGTGCTCGGGTCCGGGCAGTGCCTCGAGCAGTTCGACGTGCTCCGGCAGGTGCTCATCAGCGGTCCCGACGACTGACCGAGCGCTCGGAGGCGCTCATGGTCGTCTATCGACGAGACCAACGAGAGACACGACGGCGGCCGGTCCTGTTGATCGTCGTGATTGCCGCGCTCGTTCTGATCACCCTCGATTCACGCGGCAACGGTGGCATCGACTCGGCTCGACGCCTGGCGCGCGACGCCTTGCAACCGGTGCAGTCGATCGTCGACTCGGTGTTCAATCCTGTACGAGACGTCGTCGACGGGGTCACGAGCTACGGCTCGGTCAAGGATCAGAACGAGGTTCTCAAGCGCCGCCTCGCGACCCTGGAGGGTCGGCTGCTGCGTGAGCGCGCCGTCGGATCCGAGGTCGGGGAGCTGCAGAAGCTGCTCGACCTGCCGACGATCGAGGACGCGACCGGTGTCGCCGCGCGGGTGATCAGTGGTGCGCCCGACAACTTCGAGCGGACGGTGATCCTCAACAAGGGGACGAGCAAGGGTGTCTCGGTCGGCCAACCAGTCGTCGCCGGGAACGGGCTCGTCGGCAAGATCACCCACGCCTCGAGCGAGCAAGCGACCGTCACGCTGATCGACAGCCCCGGGTTCGGGATCGGGGTTCGCCTCGAGACCACCAATGAGAGCGGGATCGCCGAAGGACGCACGGGCGACCGCATCATGCGGTTGAACTTCCTCTCGAACCCTTCGGTCAACGTCACGAAGGGTGAGCTCGTCTTCACGGTCGCCGCGCCCGATGCC
>JANNTZ010000426.1:0-2344 GCA_031394595.1 Acidobacteriota bacterium | reverse complement strand
GATGCGGTCCTTGCCGCGCTTGCCGCCCTCCTCGACCGTGGCCCGGGCGCGCATCACGATGATGCCGCGGCCGGTCCGGTACGCCTGCACGATCCCCTCCTTCCCGAGAATGTAGCCGGAGGTCGGGAAGTCGGGGCCCTTGACGTGCTGCATTAGCTCGTCGATGCTGATGTCCGGGTTCTCGATCTGGGCGATGACGGCGTCCACCACCTCGCCCATGTTGTGCGGCGGGATGTTGGTGGCCATGCCGACCGCGATGCCTGACGAGCCGTTGACCAGGAGGTTTGGGAAGCGGCTCGGCAGGACCAGGGGCTCCTGCTGCTGGCCGTCGTAGTTCGGGCCGAAGTCGACGGTCTCCTTGTCGATGTCGGCCAGCATCTCGTGCGCCAGCTTCGACATCCGGACCTCGGTGTAGCGCATCGCGGCCGGGGCGTCCCCGTCGATCGATCCGAAGTTCCCCTGCCCGTCCACCAACGGATAGCGCATCGAGAAGTCCTGCGCCAGCCGCACGATGGCGTCGTAGATGGCTGTGTCGCCGTGCGGGTGGAATTTCCCCATCACGTCTCCGACGATGCGGGCGGCCTTCTTGTACGGCTTGTCGTGGTGGTTCGCCGCCTCGTGCATGGCGTACAGCACGCGGCGGTGCACGGGCTTGAAGCCGTCCCGCACGTCGGGCAGGGCCCTGCCGATGATCACGCTCATCGCGTAATCGAGGTAGGACCTCCGCATCTCGGTTTCGATGCTGACGTGGGAATGGTCGGGAGTGGCCGGCTGGGTCTCGTCCATCGTTCTCAGACGTCGAGGTTGCGGACCTCGAGGGCGTGGTGCTCGATGTACTCGCGGCGGGGCTCGACCAGGTTGGACATCAGGAGCGTGAAGATGTTGTCGGCCGCGACCTCGTCCTCCAGGCGCACGTGGTAGAGGCGCCGGCGGTTGGGGTCCATGGTCGATTCCCAGAGCTGCTCGGGGTTCATTTCGCCGAGACCCTTGTAGCGCTGGATGCTCAGGCCCTTCTTCCCTTCCTCCATCAGGTGCTTCAGGAGGCCGAGGCGGGAATCCACCGCCATCTCGTCGCCGTTCTCGGCGACGATGAACGGCGGGTGCCGCAGGTCCTTCAGGTCACCCTCGAGACTCTTCAGCGTGCGGTACTCGATCGACGAGACCAGGTCCCAGCCGACGACCGCGGCGGCGTGCCCGCGGGCCCGCGCCGCCACCTCGAAGGTGAAGCGGCCGTGCTCCTCGTCCTTCTCGAGGTCCCCGGTCCTGAAGCCGGCCTTCTCGACCCCCCGGCGGACCTCCTCGAGGGCGTCGGAGTCCTCGAACGTCTTCGCGGCGCCCACGTCGGCGGCCAGGAGCGCCTCGATGAGCGCCGGATCGAAGCCGCGCTTCCTGAGGAGATCCAGATGGACCCGGTAGCGGACCAGCCTGTCGAGGATGTTGCGCAGGGACGGCCCCTCCAGGACCACGTTGCTCTGCGGCAGCTTCACCAGCCGCTCCTGCGCCGCGGTCGCCATCAGGAACTTGTTGAGGTCCTCGTCGTTGGCCAGGTAGGTCTCGGTCTTGCCCTTCTTGACCTTGTAGAGCGGCGGCTGCGCGATGTACAGGTGACCGCGCTCGATCACCTGCGGCATCTGCCTGTAGAAAAACGTCAGGAGCAGCGTGCGGATGTGCGACCCGTCCACGTCGGCGTCGGTCATGATGATGATCTTGTGGTAGCGCAGGCGCGCGTGATCGTAATCCTCGTCGCCGATGCCGGTACCGAGCGCCATGATGATCGTGCGGATCTCCTGGCTCCCCAGCATCCGGTCGAAGCGCGCCTTCTCGACGTTCAGGATCTTGCCGCGCAGCGGCAGGATCGCCTGGGTGCGTCGGTCGCGCCCCTGCTTCGCCGAGCCGCCGGCCGAGTCCCCCTCGACCAGGAATATCTCGGACCTGGACGGGTCGGTCTCCTGGCAGTCGGCCAGCTTGCCGGGGAGCATGCCCGAATCGAGCGCCCCCTTGCGACGGGTCAGCTCCTTCGCCTTGCGCGCCGCCTCCCGTGCCCGCAGCGCCTCGAGCCCCTTCTCGAGGATCCTGCGGGCCACACCGGGGTTCTCCTCGAAGCAGGCCGACAGCCTCTCGTTCAGCATCGCCTCGACGATCCCTTTGACCTCGCTGTTCCCCAGCTTGGTCTTGGTCTGGCCCTCGAACTGCGGCCGCGACAGCTTGACGCTGACCACCGCCGTCAGCCCCTCGCGCACATCGTCGCCCGACAGGTAGACCTGCTCCTTGCTGATCACCCTGGCGGCGTAACTGTTGATCGTGCGGGTCAGGGCCGAGCGGAACCCGGACAGGTGGGTGCCGC
>JANNTZ010000418.1:0-4187 GCA_031394595.1 Acidobacteriota bacterium | reverse complement strand
CATCATGGTCAGCGACTCCCCCGATGTCGAGGCGGTCGTGACCGGACCGGGCGGAGTGATCGAGGGGATCCGATCCGGTTCGGTGGTCGTGGACATGAGCACCATCGCCCCGGAGACGGAACGGCGTCTCGATGTCCGGCTGCGCGAACGCGGCGCCCGGCTGGTCGATGCGCCGGTCTCGGGAGGCGACGTCGGGGCGCGCAACGCAACCCTCGCGATCATGGCGGGCGGCGAAGCCGAGGCCCTGGAACGGGTGCGCCCGATCCTCGCGACCATGGGGAAGGCGATCACCCACTGCGGGCCGGTCGGCGCCGGCCAGGTGGCGAAACTGAGCAACCAGATCCTGGTCGGGGTCACCCTGGCGGGGGTCTGCGAGGCGCTGGTGTTTGCCCGCCGCAACGGCCTCGACCCCGCGGTGATGATCCGGGCCGTCGAGGCGGGCGCGGCGCAGTCGTGGCAGTTGCAGAACCTCGGGCCACGCATCGTGGGACGGGATTTCGCCCCGGGGTTCATGATCGATCTCATCCAGAAGGACCTGCGTCTGGTGTTCGGTGCGGCCGGGCCGGCGGCCGCCGCGCTGCCGACGACCGCCGTGGTCCATCAACTGTTCATGTCCGCCCAGGCCCATGGGGAGGGTCGCGAAGGGACCCAGAGCCTGGCCAAAGTCCTGGAACGTCTATCGGGAGAGGGAAAATCATGAGACCGTGGTCTCGAAATGTCGTGATATGCGGTGTGATGGTCCTGGCGGTGGCGGGAAGCGCGATCGCGGGCAACGGGGCCGGACCGGCCACCCAGCCGGCGCCGGAGACACGCCGCCCGTTCAGCCTGGACGACCTCGAAAAGATGCGCGGCGTGGGCGACCCGCGGATTTCGCCCGACGGCGAATGGGTCGCCTACAGCGTCCGCCGGGTGGACGTCGCCAGGGACAAGACGACGGCCGACCTGTACATGACCTCCTGGGACGGCAGCCGCACCGTGCAGCTGACCCACACCGAGGACTCGGAGAGCACGCCACGATGGAGCCCCGACGGTCGCTATCTCGCATTCCTGTCGGCCCGCGACAACGAGAAAGAGACCACCCAGGTCTGGCTGCTCGACCGGCAGGGCGGCGAGGCGGCACGGCTCACCGACTTTCCCGGCGACGTCGAGGACTACGCCTGGTCTCCGGACGGCAAGCGGCTGGCGATCATCGCCTCCGATCCCGACCCCGAGGCGGAGGCCAAGGCCGCCGCCAAGGACGGCGACGAGGCCAGGACCCCGAAGCCGATCGTCATCACCCGCTACCAGTTCAAGGAGGACTACACCGGGTACATGCTCGACCTGCACCAGCACCTGTACCTGTTCGACCTGACGACCCGCAAGGCCAGGATTCTCACACCGGGAACGTACGACGAGTATCTGCCTTCATGGTCCCCCGACGGGACGAAGATCGCCTTCGTCACCAAGCGGGGCGACGATCCCGACCGACACGAGAACTTCGACATCTACGTCATCGATGCCCGCGCCGGCGCCACCGCCCGGCAAATCACCACCGACCCCGGAAAGGACTGCGACCCCGCCGAGCACGATGATGCGCCGGCCTGGAGCCCCGACGGCCGCTTCCTCGCCTGCACCCTGATCGGACCTCCCGAACTCTACTGGTACACGACCTATCACCTCGCGATCACTCCGGTGGAGGGGGGGCCGACGCGCCTTCTGACGAAGGAGATCGATCGCAATGTCAGCCAGGCGCGCTTCTCCGCCGACGGCCAGACCCTCACCTTCCTCCTGGAGGACGACCGCAGCGTCCAGTTGGCGCGCATCCCGGTGGCGGGCGGCAAGGAAGAGCGGCTCACGCCCCGCGGACGGACCGTGGACGCTTACGATGTCGGCCCCGGCGGTCGGATCGCCCTACTCTCCGCCACGCTGCAGGCGCCGGACGAGGTCCAGGTGCTCGAAACCGGCGGCGGCCTGCGCCCGCTGTCGCGACAGAACGATTCCCTGCTGGCCCAGCTGCGCCTGCCGGAGATCGAAGAGATCAGCGTCCGCAGCAAGGACGGCACGACGGTCAACGGCTTCCTCGTGAAGCCGGTCGACTATCGCCCCGGCACGAAGTATCCGACAGTCCTCGACATCCACGGCGGGCCGACGTCACAGCGCCAGCACGAGTTCATGGATCGGTGGCAGCAGCTCGCCTCGCATGGCTATGCCGTCGTGAGCTTGAACCCACGCGGCAGCACCGGTCGCGGGGAGGCCTTCTGCAAGGCGATCTTCGCCGACTGGTACCGCAAGCCGATCGACGACGTGCTGGCCGGCGTGGACTGGGCGGTCGCCAAGGGGATCGCCGACCCGCAGCGGCTGGCGATCGGCGGCTGGAGTTACGGCTCGATGCTGACCAACGCCGTGATCGCCGCCGATAAGCGCTTCAAGGCCGCCGTCAGCGGCGCCGGCGCCTCCAATGTCCTCGCCGAGTACGGCACCGACCAGTACATCGTCGAGTACGACGTCGAGTTCGGGCCGCCATGGAAAAACCTGGAGATCTATCTCAGGCACTCCGACCCGTTCCTGCACGCCGATCGGATCGTGACCCCGACCCTGTTCATGGGCGTGCTCGACGACTACAACATGCCGGCGCTCAACTCGGAGCAGATGTACCAGGCGCTCCGCAGCCTGGGGCGGGACACCCAGCTGGTGCTGTATCCGAGCGGCAACCACGACATGACGGTCCCTTCCTACGACCGCGACCACCTGGAGCGCTGGGTCGCTTGGTACGACAAGCATCTGAAAGCGGGGACGCCGGGGGCAATCGACCCCGACCCCAAGGCGCCTCCGACCGACCGGCCAACCAGGGCGGGAGAGTGAACTGTGCGCCGGCCGGCGCCGACACTCGGATAGAATAACCGCACCATGAGCGGCGTCTACGACAACGTCATTGCGGCGATCGGCCACACACCGATGGTCCGTCTCAACCACCTTGGGCGCGAAACCGGGGCGACCTTCTACGCCAAGCTCGAGTACCTGAATCCGGGCAACAGCATCAAGGACCGGATCGCCGTCCAGATGGTGGACGACGCCGAGCAGCAAGGTCTTCTGAAACCGGGCGGCACCATCGTCGAGTGCACCAGCGGCAACACCGGCATGGGCCTGGCAATGGTCGGGGCGATACGCGGCTATCGCACCATCTTCGTGATGCCCGACAAGGTCTCGTCGGAGAAGATCAAGGCGCTGCGCGCCTTCGGGGCCCGGGTGATCACCACCCCGACCGCCGTCGCCCCGGAGGACCCACGGTCGTACTACTCGGTGGCGCAGCGCATCGCCCGCGAGACTCCCAACTGTTTCTTCGCCAACCAGTATCACAACCAGAGCAACCCCGCGGCGCATGTCCGCTGGACCGGCCCGGAGATCTGGGAGCAGACCGAGGGCAAGGTGGACGCCTTGGTGGCCGCCACCGGCACCGGCGGCACCATCACCGGCATCGGCCGCTACCTCAAGTCGAAGAAACCGTCGGTGCGGATGGTGCTGATCGACCCGGTCGGATCGATCCTCTACGACTACTTCAAGACCGGCAAGGCGCCGAAGAGCCTCAAGACCTACAAGGCCGAGGGGTTCGGCGAGGACTTCCTGCCGACGGCGCTCGACTTCAATATGGTGGACGACTGCTACCAGGTCGACGACAAGGAGTGCTTCCAGACGGCCCGCGACCTGACCCGCAAGGAAGGGCTGTTCTCGGGGGGATCGGCGGGCGGCGCCGTCTGCGGCGCCATCAAGTTCGCGCGCGAACATCCCGAGTGCAGGACCATCGTGATCATCCTGCCCGATTCCGGTTCGCGCTACCTGACCAAGCTCTACGACGACGACTGGATGCGGGAAAACTCGTTTCTCGACGAGGACCTGGCGCTGGGAACGCTTGGCGATCTGATCGACAAGCGCCGGCAGCCGGTGGTGGCCGCCTCACCGGGCGACGGAGTGCAGGGGATCGTCGGGCTGATGAAGGACCACGGCATCTCCCAGTTGCCGGTCCTCGAGGGCGATCGACTGATCGGGATGATCTCCGAGGTCGACCTCCTCAACGCGCTCATCAGGGATCCTGCCAACCTGAACCGGTCGGTCGCCGACTTCGTGGATCAGAACTACACCATCGTCCCGCCCGACACGCCGATCAGCCGCCTGGCCGCGGTGTTCGCCGAGGGAAAAGTCGCCCTGGTGCA
>JANNTZ010000351.1:0-1533 GCA_031394595.1 Acidobacteriota bacterium | reverse complement strand
GTCGGTCTGGACGACGATGTTCTCGGGGCAGACTGCCTCGGCGGGTGCCGTCGTCTCCTCGGGTGCCGTGGTCTCCTCCGGAGCGGTGGTCTCCTCGGGTGCCGTGGTCTCCTCGGGTGCGGCGGTCTCCGCCGGTGCCTCGGTGGGTGCCGTGGTGGTCTCTGCCGCCTTCTCGTCGGAACCGCATGCTGCGGCCACGAGCGAGAAGGTCACGACCAAGCCGAGTGCTGCGGCTCTGGTGCTTCGCTTCATGTGTGTTCTCCCCCTGGAGGTTGTTGGACTGGGACTTGCTGGACTTGCTTCAGGTGCCCTTGTGGGCGGACTCGTGCCAGTTTCTCAGCACGCGAGTGGACAGCGCTCCGAAGAGCACGAAGATGAGAATGCCGAACAATGACGACACACCGGCAGCGACGAAAGTCTCCTCGACGCGCAGGTCCTTGGAGTAGTTGTCGATCAAGCGGCCGATGCCGATGTCGCCCTTGCGGAAGAAGAAGTCGCCGACGATGGCGCCGATCACCGATCCTCCGGCAGCGATCCGCAGGCCGGTGAAGATCGCCGGCATCGCGCCGGGCAGTTCCATCTTCCACAGGCGGGTGAAGCGGCTGACGCGGTTCAAGGTGAACAGGTCGTGGTGAGTACGGTCGGCGGACTGCAAGCCGAACAGGGTGTTGGTGATGACCGGGAAGATTGCGATCAGGACACACACGATGACCCGGCTCTTCAAGGCGTAGCCCGACCAGAGGATGATGATCGGCACCAGGGCGAGGATCGGCAGGGTCTGGATGATCACGGCATAGGGGAAGATCGCCCGTTCGAACCCCTTGGACAGGTTCATCACGATGGCGGTCAACATCCCGAGCACCACGGAGATGGCCAGACCGATCAACGCGACGCGACCGGTGACCAGCATCGCCTCGAGAATCGGGCGGATGCCCTTCTTCGGTTCCCAGAGCAGGAGCGCGCGATCGACGACCTGATGGGGCGGCGGCAGCGCAACGTTGCGTCGCCGCTCGTTCATGATGACGTACGAGACGAAGTACCACAGGCCGATGAAGAGACCGAAGGTGAAGCCCGGCGGAATCATCTTGCCCAGCTTGGAGTCGCGCGTCATACGTGCGCGTCCTTGAGGTCGTGCGAGATCCGGCCGCACAGTTCGGCGAACTCTGGCTCGTAGCGCAGTTCGTGGCTGCGAGGGAACTCGAACGGCACCGCGTAGTTCCCGATGATCCGCCCGGGGCGGGCGGACATGACGAGCACGCGGGTGCTCAGGAACACGGCCTCGGAGATCGAGTGCGTGATGAACAACGCCGCGAACTGCTCGATCTGGAACAGGCGGATCAGCTCGTCGTTCAGGAACTCACGGGTGATCTCGTCGAGCGCGCCGAACGGCTCGTCGAAGAGGAAGACCTGGGGGTTGAGCACCAGCGAGCGGGCGAGCGAGCAGCGCATCTTCATGCCACCCGAGAGCTGCTTCGGGAACTTCTTCTCGTGCCCGACCAGGTTCACGAGCTTGACCGCCTCGGCGGCCTTGGC
>JANNTZ010000038.1:0-7724 GCA_031394595.1 Acidobacteriota bacterium | reverse complement strand
CAACGCAATACCCGGACAGGCTCCTAGTCCCATGCTTTTCAGGTTCGTTCCGGGTCCCGGGCGATCCGATCCAGCAGGAGGGCGGCCCGTTCAGGGATTGGCGTGACTTTGTGGGTCTCGATCAACCGAATCGCCTCGCGCCGGGCCATCTCCCGGGCCGACTCGCGCGGCATCGGGATCGTCCCGGACGCGTCGCCGGACCCGGTCGCCAGGCCCGGATCGATGTACCGGTGGACCATGAACTCGCGGATGCGACGACCCGTATGTTTCTGCGCCAGGAAATGCCCGCCGGGGCCGACCTTGTGAATGAGTTCCGCGGCCAGATTGTCCGCGTCGATTGATGGTGCGGCGGCGGCGATTCGCCAGTCGCGGTGAGTTTCGTCGTCCAGCACGAGTTGATCGAACGACAGGAGCGTCGAGGTCTCCAGCATCCCACCGAAACAGACCAGGTCCGGGCGCATCATGAGCGAGACGATCTCGGTGCTGACGAAAACCGGCAGGCCGGTGAGCCGGCCCATCTGCGCGGCGGCGGCGCAGGCCCAGGCGCGGCGCGGGTCACGATAGGAGGTCATCCCGCTCCGGGCGTCGGCAAAGGCGGGGAAGGAGCAGTAGATGACCGGGCAGCCGGGGACCAGCATCTGCAACACGGCGGCGAACCCCATGACTTCGGTGTGCGCCATCAGGAGCGATCCGGCGGCGGTTGCCGGCGCGGTGACGCTGGCGATCGGCATGCTGGTGCAGACGACCGGCAGGCCGGCGGCGGCGAATGCCAGGGCCGACTCCAGACCGAGTGGATCGAGCCGGAGCGGCGAGACGACGCTGATGAGCATCGAGACCGGTGGTCCGATGGAGGCGTCGGTCTCCCCGAGGACGGCGGCCATCCGGACCAGCGCGCGTGCCTCCTCCGGCTTGCAGACGTCGATCATCTGGACATGCTTCGTCGTGTTCCGGCTGACCTCCAGGAACTCGCGCGCCACCCGGCCGGCGATCGGCACGTCCTGGGCGCTGACCATGTTCCAGTAAACGTGGTAGGCGTCGAGCGCGTCGGTCAGCCGCGCGCTCATCGCGAGGTCCGCCAGGGTGGAGGGCCGCACCGCCCCGGTCTCCAGGTCGATCGTCCGGTTGCCGCAGCCGTCGGTCGTGGTGTAGGTCCGGCTCCCGTCCAGATTCAGGACCCTCGAGGCGTCCCGCGCCCCGAGACGGACGACGCGCGGCGCCCGCGCGAGTGCCGCTTCGACCCGGGCCCGTGGCAGGAGCATCCGGCCGTCGGCGGCGATGCGGAAAACCAGTTCCCGGAGCCGGGCCGCGGCCTGGCTCTCCGGGTCGATCCGCAGTCCCGTTTCCTCGAGGATCCGGAACGCCGTCTCGTGGACCTGCCGGCGTTCCTCGTCGTTGAGAGGTTCAAACCGCACGGGACACCCCCCCGCCCGCGGGCGACCCGGGGGTGCCGGTGGCCATCCGTTCGGCCACCGCCAGCCGCTGGAACAGGTGCAGCGCCGCGACCCCGTCCTCAGCGAATCCGTCGGCACCGATGTCACGCGTGAACGCCAGGTTCACCGGCGCACCGCCGATGGCGACCCGCAGACCGGACCGCAGACCCGCCGCCTCCAATTCCTGAAGGACGGTGCGCATCTCCAGCATCGTGCTGGTCAGGAGGGCCGACAGGCCGACGAGACGCGCCCCGGTTTCCCGGACCGCCACCACGAACCGGGCCGCCGCCACGTCGGTCCCGAGATCCACGACGCGGAACCCGAAGGCTTCGAGCAGCGTCCCGACGATGTTCTAGCCAATGTCGTGAATGTCCCCCTTGACCGTCCCGAGGACCACGGTCTCGGCGGGGCCGGTCTTCGCCGCCGTCGCGAGCAGGCGCGGCTTGAGGGTCTCGAGGGCCGCCTTCACCGCCGCCGCCGAGAGCATCATCTCGGGCAGGAAGACCTCTCCCTTCGCCCACAGATCGCCCACCGATCGCAGGGCGTCGGTGTAGCCGCGGTCGAGGATCTCGATCGGGTCGATCCCGGTCCGAATCCCTTCCTCCGCGAGACTTCGGGCCGCGTCGTCGTCTCCGTCACGGACGGCGGCCTGCATCCTGGACAGCAGGTCCTGGCTGTTCATGCGGTGTCCCCCCTCGATGGACCGTCGGCCTTCCTGGTGGTTGCCGGCCACGCACATAAATCCTTTGAAATCCCTGCAAACTCCGTTCCTGGTGGGGAACAGTCCGGTTTTGCACGATAGGGACGAAGTGAGCCGGCGGCCGGGCAGTTCCGCCCTGTCGCCTGTGGAATCAGCCCCACCCCCTGCGCGGGGGACGGTCAGCCCGGGGCGGCCCGGGCGTGCTATGATGCGCGCCGCCGCGTCAGCGCGGGCGCAGGGAGGAATAATTGGTGGCGAAGGACAGCCGGGCATTCGCTCCGAATGACAGGGTCATGCACAACCTTTTCGGGCTGGGGACAGTCGTCGATTGCGATCCCCGGAAGACGGTCATCGAGTTCGACGACAACAGCATCCGCAAGTTCGTCACCTCGCTGGTCCAGCTGGAGAAAGCGGCCGACGAGGCGCCCAAACCGAAAAAGTCCCGTGCGAAGCCCCGCGCCAAGAAGGCGGCGGCGCCGAAAGCGCCCCGCAAGAAGAAGTAACCCGTTCCATGCCGGGCAGGCCTCAGGGCCCGCCCCCCTCAGGCACGGCGGACGACGACGCCGGCGACCATCCGCCCCTCGAACTCCCCTTCGCGCCGACGCAGGATCTCGAGCGGTGCCACGAGACGCGGCAGCTCGCCCTGCTGCAGCAGGAAGTCGGGGTTGGTCGGCCGGCCGCGCGCCGCCTGGTCGATCGTAAAGGTCTCGTAGACCAGGAGGCCCCCCGGCTTCAGGGCCCGCGTCAGCCCGGGGAACAGCGGCCGGTGCAGGTAGTGGACGACGAGGACAAGGTCGAACGCCGCCGACCCGAGATCGACCGCGCCGGCTTCGAGATCGACCACGGCGGCGTCCACCGGCAACCCCAGCCGGCCAGCGGCGTCCCGGAGGAGCGCAATTTTCTCCGCATCACGATCCACGGCGCGCACCTGGAACCCGACGGCCGCCAGCAGGAGGGCATGCCGGCCGGCGCCGCAGGCGACGTCGAGAACGGTGCCTCCCTGAGCCAGCAGGTCGGCATTGGCGACCAGCCATGACGACGGGCCGGTCTCGCCGTACGGTTCGCCCGGAGCATGGTCACGCGGTCCACGCCAGCAGGACATCCCGCCCGCCATGTTGAGCACCTCGGTGTCCGGGATCGCCCGCCCCAGCAGGGAAGCGGCGTGAGCGCTGCGGATACCGTGTTCGCAGAGGACCAGCAGCGGCCGGCCGTCGCGTGGCAGGGTGGCGATGGCGCAGGGGGCCAGTTCGACCGGCAGGAGGATCGCCCCGGGGATGTGACCGAGGGTCGAGAATTCTTCCGGCGACCGGACGTCGAGGACGCGCACCTCCCCCCGGGCCACCAGGCCACCCGCTTCATCGGGAGCGATCGTCCGGTACGGCGCCGTCGGCCTCGAGCTCATCGGCTTCCGAATGGGTGCTCCAATGCTAGACTGCCGCGCCATGATCCCGGAGAACATCTACGGCCACGCCCGGCGGCTGCAGTGGCTGGCCGATCATCTCGATCGCCGCGAGTCGGTGATCGAGGTGGGTTGTGGCACGGGTGTCATGATCACGCGGCCGCTCCTGCGCGCCGGATTCAATGTCCGCGGTGTCGACGTGGACGCGGCGAGCATCGCCTACGGGCAGGACCTGCTGCGTCGCGAAGGACTCGACCCGGCGCGCCTCGCGTGCGCCGACTTCGCCACGCTGAAGGAATCGTTCGACACGGTGATCGCGTCGGAGGTCCTCGAGCATCTGCCCGACGATCTTCTGCACCTGACCCTCGGGACGGTCCGCCGCCGGCTGCGTCCGGATGGCAGCCTGCTGGTCACGGTGCCGAATGGCTACGGCTGGTTCGAGATCGAAAGTTTTCTCTGGAACCGCGCCAAAGGTGGCGCCGTGGTCACGCGGCTGCGGATCGACCGCCTGGTGTGGCGCTTGAAGGAGCGGATTCTGGGCGACAGTTTCGCCGAGCCGTACCCCCCCTCGACGCTCTCCGATTCGCCTCACGTGCAGCGTTTCACGAGCGCGTCGATCCGGGCGCTTCTCGAGCGGCACGGCTTTGTCGTCAATGAATTCACCGGGACGGTCCTCGTCGCCGGCCAGTTCAGCAATCTCCTGCTCACCGGGGTCGGCCCCATGATGCGGGCCAACGGGTCCCTCGGCGCCGCATGGCCGGCGCTGGCGTCGGGGTTTCTCGTCGCGTGCGATGTCGCGGAACCCGCAGTCGGATCGAATCTCGGCGGTCCACCTGCCGCAGATCGCAGATCCGGCAGCGCGACGCCTATAGTATCGTAACGACCCGCTCGGGGAGGAAGTCGGTTGCCGGAGATCAGTCTGGGTTTGGGAGTCGTCCTCCTCCTCATCCTCGGGGCGGAGTTCGTCAACGGCTGGACCGACGCCCCGAACGCCATCGCCACGGTCGTCTCCACCCGGTCGCTGTCACCCTACCAGGCGGTGGTGATGGCGGCCTGCATGAATCTGCTGGGCGTCTTCAGCGGCACCGCCGTCGCCTCGACCATCGGCAAAGGGATCATCGATCCGAAGGCCGTGGACCTGACGACGGTGGGCGGCGCGATGGTCGGCATCATCCTCTGGTCGACACTCGCGGCCCGCTTCGGTCTGCCGACCAGCGAAACGCACGCCTTGGTGAGCGGTCTGGCGGGCGCCGGTCTGGCCACCGCCGGCCCCGACGTCCTCCTGTGGGCCGGGTGGAAGAAGGTTCTCTGGGGATTGTTCTTCTCATCGGTCATCGGATTCCTCGGCGGCCGGGTGGTGATCGAGGTCGTGCAACGGCTTTCACGCAATGCCGTGCCGGGCCGGGTGCGCGGCCTGTTCCGCGGTCTCCAGGTTCTGTCGTCGGCTTTCATGGCGTTCAGCCATGGATCGAACGACGGGCAGAAGTTCATGGGGGCGTTCGCGATGGCCCTGGTGCTCGGCGGAGTCCAGTCGGAGTTCGCGATTCCGGTCTGGGTGATCTTCGTCTGCGCCGGCGTCATGGCGGTCGGGACGCTCAGCGGCGGCTGGCGGATCATGAGGACGCTCGGCATGCGGCTGACCAAGCTGACCACCTACCAGGGGTTCTCGGCGGAGCTCGCCGCCGCCAGCACCATCGAGCTGGCGTCGCGGCTCGGAATCCCGCTCAGCACGACGCACACCATCACGTCATCAATCGTCGGTGTCGGCGCGGCGCGCGGCATCCGCGCGGTGCGCTGGGGCGTGACCGTCGAGCTGGTAACCGCCTGGATCCTGACTTTCCCGATCTGCGCCCTCCTTTCCTGGCTGACCGTCAGCGTCATGAGGTTGTTGTTCAGGTAGCGAAGCCCGGCCACCGGTTCGATCAACCCATCCGCCGGGCCGATGAACCCGGCCGGGGAGCGGCGGCCGCCGGTCATGGAGACACCCGAGTGAGCACCGTTCGCGCCGCTGTGCTGCCGGCCCCGCGTGCGCCCATCGAGATCCGCGAACTGCCCGAGCCGCCCCTCGAAGAGGGGGGATCGATCGTCGCCGTCGAACTCAGTGAGGTCTGCGGCACCGATGTCCACCTCGCGGCCGGCCGCCTGCAGGGTGTGCCGTACCCGATCGTTCCCGGGCACGTGGCGGCCGGGCGGCTGGCGAAGATCCGCGGCCGCCTGCTGGACATCGAAGGGCGGCCGTTCAAGGAGGGTGACCTGGTCACCTGGCTCGACGTCCATGGCACGTGCAACGCCTGCTGGTACTGTCTGGTGGCGAAGGCGACCACGCGCTGCCCGCAGCGTCGCGTGTACGGCATCACCTTCGGTACCGTCGACGGGCCGTCCGGCGGGTGGGCCGAAGCGATCCATCTGAAGCCGGGGACCCGCTGCCTGCGGCTCAAGGGGGTGGATGCCGCGACTTTCATGGCGGGCGGCTGCGCCCTGCCGACCGCGATCCACGCCATCGAACGGGCAGGGGTCCGGGTGGGCGACTCGGTCGTGGTTCTCGGGACCGGCCCGGTCGGGCTGGCCGCGACGATCGTCGCCGGGATGCAGGGGGCCGATCCGATCCTGTCCATCGGGGCGCCGGTCGACCGGTTGCGGGCGGCCGTCAAGGCCGGCGCCACCGCCGCACTCGACTTCGAGTCGCACGACGGGGCGGCCCGTGCGGAGTGGGTCCGCAAGCGGACCGGCGGGCGCGGCGCCGATGTCGTCATCGAGGCGACCGGTGCCCCGGACGCCGTCGTGCAGGCGATGCGCTGCGCCCGCGACAACGGGCGGGTGGTCGTCGTCGGCCAGTACACCGATGCCGGCGACACGGCATTCAACCCCCACGCCGACCTGAACCGCAAGCACCTCGACGTGCGCGGTTGCTGGGGATCCGACTACTCTCATTTCGATCGCGCCGTCCGCCTGATGGCGAACCCCGCCCGGGCCGCGCGCTTCACGGAGATCCCGTCGCGGCTCTATCCGCTCGAGCACGCCGGCGAAGCGCTGGCCGATGTCGCCGCGCGCCGTGTCATCAAGGCGATCATCGACCCGCTCGTTCGAAGACCCGGAGCGTGTAGTCGCCAGGTGGCGTCCAGTTGAACCGGTGGTTGCGTTCGAAGATCTGGACGTAGTCGCTCCGGAACCGGGGGTGCGCGGCGATCCGTGCGTCGATCGCGAAGCCGTTGACCAGGACGATGAAACGCGGCCGGCGGTCCAGAACCAGGTCGGCGAGGTAGTCCTTCCGCAGGAAGCCGCCGGGGGACTTCGCGACCGCCGGCTCCGTCAACCCGGTGATGTCGAAGACCCGCAGCCCGCTGATGTGGCCGACGATGCCGATGTCCATCAAGGCCACGGTGTCGTCCGGTGACCCGCGCGTCCGCAGGAAACGGCCGACCGCTTCATGGGCATGCCGGTAGCCGGCACCGTTCACCGCCAGGCCGTTGGCCCCCGCTCTCGCCCGGACCCCGCCGACCACGAACGAGACGAACAGCAGCGCCCCACAGGTGATGACGACCGCACGCAGGCGTGGATTCCAGACGGCCAGATCGCGGCCTGCGACGACCAGCAGCGGCAGGAGCACCACGAGACCGGGGACCCAGAAGCGGTGCAGGACCATCCAGTCGCCCCCCTCGATCAGAACGGCGACCGCGATCGTCAGGACCACCAGCCCGGCGGATCGCATCCGTGGACGTGGTAGTGCGTAGGCCAGGCCGATGAGGATCATCACCACTCCAAAGCCGGCCGCGAGCGGCGCCGTCTCGCCGAAGGACGGTGCGACCTGCGCCAGGAACCGGAGCGTGTAGTTCCACCCCTCGTCGAATTGCCGGATGAAGTCGCCGCCGGTCTTGGCATAGTAGGTCATCGGCAGCCACTCCCCGAAATAGATCCGCCGGAACGCCAGGAACGGCAGGAAAAAGGCGGCGACGATGCCCAGCCAGGCCGTGGCCCGGCCCCGGCGATCGATGGCGATCGCCAGCGCCAGCAGCGGCGCCTCCGGACGGAGCAGCGTCGCGATCCCGATCCAGACGGCCGACCGATGGCCCTGCCCGCGGTCGCGTTCATCCAGATGATCGCGGATCGCCAGGACGATCAAGAGCGCGTAGGGGACAGTCTCCAGCGCTCCGACGCTCCAGTAGGCAAATGCCGGGTGCGCGGCGAGGAGAACGGC
>JANNTZ010000267.1:0-2940 GCA_031394595.1 Acidobacteriota bacterium | reverse complement strand
GGCCGGGGAGGTAGTAGGGACGCGGCGGGCCGCGGTGCGGTTCGCCTTAGGGGTCGGGGACGGGGTGCTGGGGCGGCCGTCCTTTGTCCTGTCGGGGGCGGCGTTGCGCATTGCGAGGGTCACCGCCGGCCTCCGGGCCGCCCTGCGAGGGGCCGCCGAAGTGTCACGTCGCCACCCGGTGGTCCTGTCGAAGTTCGTCGAAGGGGCGAAGGAGCTGGAGGCGGACGCCGTGGCGGCGCAGGGGAAGATCCTGGCGGTGGCGGTGACCGAGCACATCGAAAACGCCGGGGTGCACTCGGGCGATGCCACTGTCGTCCTGCCGCCCCAGAAGATCTACCTGGAAACCATCCGCCGCATCAAGCAGATCACCGCCGCCCTGGCGCGGGCCCTCAATATCACCGGGCCGTTCAACGTGCAATTCCTGGCGCAGGACAACGCCGTCATGGTGATCGAGTGCAACCTGCGCGCCTCGCGGTCGTTCCCCTTCATCTCCAAGGTCAGCGGCGTGGACTTCGTCGACCTGGCGACCCGGGCGATGATGGGGGAGCAGGTCGATCCGGTGCCGGAGTCGACCCTCGACCTGGACTATGTGGGGGTGAAAGCGCCGCAGTTCTCGTTCTCGCGCATCAAGGGGGCCGACCCGGCCCTGCGCGTCGAGATGGCCTCGACCGGCGAGGTCGCCTGCCTGGGGGCGGACCTGCACGAGGCGTTCCTGAAGGCGATCCTGTCGACCGGCTTCCGCCTGCCGGAGAAACGCCGGGTGCTCCTGACCATCGGGAGCCTGCGCGACAAGACACGCTTTCTCCCCTCGGCGCGGCTGCTGCACGAACACGGCTATACGCTGTACGCGACCCGCAACACGTCGCGCTACCTTCAGGAAAACGGAGTTCCGAACATCCGTCTTTACAAGATCTCCGAACGCCGCCGCCCGTCGCTGCTCGACTCCCTCGTCCCCGGCCGTCTCGACCTCATCATCAATATCCCGCAGGGATACGACCGGCGGGAACTGACCGACGGGTACATCATCCGCCGGCGCGCCATCGACTACGGCATCCCGCTCATGACCAACCTGCAACTCGCCGAGTTGTTCGTGAAAGCGGTCTTGGGGAAGAAACGCGAGGACCTGAAGGCGGAAGCGTACGACACCTACGTCACGCCCCGACCGGCGGCCACCGGTCGCGGGGCGGCACTCCCGGTGCCGGCGCGGAAAACCGGGGCGGCCGGCAGCCGGGGGGCGAAGTCCCCCAGGTCGGGCCGGTTCCCCCGCCGGGCCGACGGGCCGTCCGGCCCCCGATCCACAGCGGAACTGCAGGCCTGAAAGGCCCGCTCAGGCGGTCTTCGCCTGGATCTCGATCAGGTCGACGATGCCGCGCTCGCGCAGTTTCTTGAAGGCGCGCAGGGCGTCCACTTCGCGCAGCGGGCTGATGCTGATGATCGATTTCAGGTCCCAGGTGCCGTTGACACGGCTGACCAGGTAGACCTCCTCGGGGCTGAGGTCCGCGCCGACCAGGGACTCGAGCGGTTTCTTGAGGACCGGGATCTTGTGGGCCGGCAGATAGTGCCGGTAGGCGCGCTCGATGAACTGCTCCTCGGCGACCTGCTTCAGGGCGTGGACCTCCGGGTTGCGGCCGCCGAGCCTGCTCGCCTTCTCCAGCACTATCAGCGCCCCTTCGCCATCGCCCCGCTCGAGGAGTTCCTTCGCCGCCGTCACCAGGCCGCCGAGGGTCCCCGGGTCCTGGGCCGCCGGGGCACCGCCGGGACGGGCCGGGATGGCGGCGCCGATCTCCGGCGCCACCCTCACGTAGCCACGCGTCACCATGGCATGGACGAGCCGCAGGACATTGAACTCGGAAGCGTGCGACTCCAAGATGATCTGCGCGAGCGTCCGGCGCTCGTCGATCAGGGCGTAGATGCGGTTCGGGAAGGCGCGCGCCGCGATTTCGGGCGGGGTGATCTCATGCGACCGGGCCAGGACGAGGTTGTTGTGCGGCAGGGTCTGCCGGATCTTCTTGGACGTATCGTAACGGCGCAGCCCTTCGATGAGGACATCCTCGACCTTGAGATTGAAGAACACCTGGTCCGGCGGAGGGGCCTCGTGGTCGCGGAACTCGAACTCGGCGTCGGGCCAGAGGAACAGGGCGTAGATCGTTTCCTCCGTTTTCTGCTGCAAGACCTCGGAGACCTTGGCCTCCGAGAGCAGCCCCTTCTTGACCAGGATGCGACCCAGCATGACGCGGGTCCGGGCCTGCAGGTCGAACGCATCCTTGAGCTGCTGCTCGGTGATCAGTCCCTCGCTGAGGAGGAACTGCCCCAGGTACTCGCGCGGGTCGTTACTGGACGACCCGACGATCGCCCCGCCATTGAAGATCAGGTTGACCTGGAACGACTCACCCTGCAGGCGCAGGGTGCCGGTCTTCCGCCCCGCCGCCACCCACTGCAGGAGGTCGGGCAGGGCCATGGTTTTCAAGGTGCCGGTCAGACCGGGCTTCGACATGAGGTCCGAGAGACTCCCGGCCCGCGCCGAGATTCTGGACGGCAGTCACGAGTCTGATCGTCAGCCCGTTGACGACCGATCCTGAGAGCGCAAGCCGGATTGAATATAAGGACCTGACCCGGGTCACCGCAAGCCGTCGATCTCAGGTGGCGCGGAGGGCACAACCCGGGCTGCAGAAACCGGACCTGCGGCTCAAGAATACGCCGGCAGGCCGGTCAGGGCCTCCCCGAGGATCAGCGTGTGGATATCGTGCGTGCCCTCATACGTGTAGACCGATTCGATGTTGCAGAAGTGGCGGCCGGCCTGGTACTCGTCCATGATGCCGTTGGCGCCCAGGATCTCGCGGGCCAGACGGGCGCACTCG
The DNA here is from genome assembly GCA_031394595.1 of Acidobacteriota bacterium. Classification (GTDB taxonomy): domain Bacteria; phylum Acidobacteriota; class Polarisedimenticolia; order Gp22-AA2; family Gp22-AA2; genus JANNTZ01. Next base: position 82 of record JANNTZ010000267.1, on the reverse strand, counting down.
CGCGCCACCCAGACGTTGTTGCGCTTCCCCAACGAGATTTGCGCCGGGGTGATCCGGCCCTCGTCCTTGAGCCGCCCGAGCC
>JANNTZ010000033.1:0-2568 GCA_031394595.1 Acidobacteriota bacterium | reverse complement strand
GCGCGGCGTCACGTCGCGACAACGCAGTCGGTTCCCCGGATCGGACCCCGGTGGCGATCCCGCCCCGTTCACCTCCTTCTTTACTTTGACGTTCGCCAACACGCAGGGCTCCTGGAAAGCCGTGTCCCTGCAGACGAGCCGCGCATGAGCCGCGGGCGGCTCGAGGCGTTCAGCGATGCGGTCATCGCCATCGCGATCACCGTCATGGTTCTCGAACTGAAGGTCCCTCACGGGTCCGACTGGGAGGCACTTCGGTCGCTGGTCCCGCCACTTCTGACCTACGTCCTGAGCTTCGTGTTTCTGGGCATTTACTGGAACAATCACCATCACATGCTGCATGCCGTCGATCGAATCAATGGGCGGATCCTCTGGGCCAACCTGCATCTGCTTTTCTGGCTGTCGTTGATCCCTTTCGTCACCGGGTGGATGGGCGAGAATCACTTCGCTCCCCTGCCGACCGCTCTCTACGGCGGCGCGCTGCTGATGTCCGCGCTCGCCTACCTGGGCTTGCAGGAGGCGATCATCGCGCACCAGGGGCCTGGCTCCAGGCTGCGCCAGGCGATCGGCAGGGACATCAAGGGCAAGGTGTCGGCAGGGTTGTACATCGCGGCGATCCCGATCGCTTTCCTCAGTTCATGGATCGCAATCGGGATTTATATTCTCGTGGCGCTCCTTTGGCTTGTCCCCGATCGGCGGATCGAGTCCCGGTTGGACCGGCAAGAGCGATGACGAACGACGACAAGTTGCGCCACGGTGGGCCGGCGGGCGACCTGGTGGCGGTGCAGCCCGGCTCGATCGTCAGCCGGATGGTCCTCAAGGGGGGTTCCGGCTCGGTGATCCTGTTCGCCTTCGACGCCGGGCAGGAGTTGGCGGAACACACCGTCCCCCACGACGCCTTCATCCATGCCCTCGAGGGGGAAGCCGAAATCCGGATCGACGGCGATCCCCGGACCCTGCGGGCCGGTGACGCGCTGATCCTGCCGGGCGGCCGGCCGCACGCGGTGCGGGCCGTCACCCCGTTCAAGATGTACCTCGTGATGGTGCGCTCGTGACCGATTCTGGGGAGCAGAAGTCCTGCCGACGACCAGCGAGTAGTCACCGACAGCGGGTCGGCGGGCCGTCCTGGACAGCGTGTGACCGCGACAGCAGGTAGGAGTCGGAACCGGGAGTCTTGCCCGGAGGGGGGAACCGATGGCGTGGACCTTTCTTACGATCGCAGGAATCCTGGAAATCGTCTGGGCGATCGCCATGAAGTCGAGTCATGGCTTCACGCGGTTATGGCCAAGCGTCCTGACGATCGGCACCGCCTACCTGAGCTTTTATTTCCTGTCGCGCGCCGTCGCGACCCTGCCGATCGGGACCGCTTACGCCGTCTGGACCGGGATCGGCGCCGTCGGGACGGCTATCCTGGGCGTCATACTGTTCCGCGAGCCCGCGACCTTGGTGCGGGCCCTGTGCATCCTCCTGATCGTCGCCGGAATTCTCGGTCTCAAGATGAGCGCCGAGACGCCCGTCCTGCCGGGACCGTGAACCCCTGAAACCATCCATGGAGATCCGATCGATGACTCACCGGAATCGCAGGCCATCCATCGTCACGGCGGCGCTGGCTGCGGCATTCGTGGTCGCGGCCCTCATCCACGCCGGCTGCGATCGCGGCGCCGTGGCGCCGCCGGACGGACGCCGGGCGCCGCTGTTCGGCGACCTCGGCAGCCTGCACCACGCGGTCACGGCGAAGAGCGACCTCGTCCAGCGCTACTTCGACCAGGGGCTGACGCTGGCGTACGCCTTCAATCACAAGGAGGCGGAGCGGTCGTTCCGCGAGGGGGTGCGGCTCGATCCGGAGTGCGCCATGTGCTGGTGGGGGGCGGCGCTGGTGCTGGGGCCGAACATCAACGCGCCGATGGACAAGGACGCGGTCGCACCGGCCTGGGAGGCCCTGCAGCAGGCCACGGCACTGGCGCCGAAACTCGACCCTTGGGAACGCGCCCTGATCGAAGCACTCGGGAAGCGCTACGTCGAAGACCCGCCGGCAGACCGCAAGCCGCTCGATGTCGCCTACGCCGACGCGATGCGCGACGTGGTGGCGCGGTTCCCCGAGGACTCCGACGCGGGAGCCCTGTTCGCCGAGGCGCTGATGGACCTGCACCCGTGGAACCTGTACACGAGGCAGGGGGACCCGCATCCCTGGACCCCCGAGATCGCCCGCGTCCTCGAGGCCACCCTGGCACGGGCCCCGGACCACCCGGGAGCGATGCACCTCTATATCCACGCCACCGAGGCCTCGAACACCCCGGGGCGCGCCGAGCCGTACGCCGACCGGCTCGCCGGGCTCGTTCCGGGCGCGGGGCACCTCGTCCACATGCCGGCCCACACCTACATCCGGGTCGGGCGTTACAACGACGCGGTGCTGGCCAACATGGCGGCGACGAAGGCCGATGACTCGTACGTGACCCAGTGCAGGGCGCAAGGGCTCTACCCGCTCGCCTACGTGCCGCACAACCATCATTTCCTGTGGGCCGCCGCCTGCCTGTCCGGCCAGAGCGCCGTCGCCCTGCGTGCCGCCGTCGC
>JANNTZ010000228.1:0-2084 GCA_031394595.1 Acidobacteriota bacterium | reverse complement strand
CGAACATCGGCAAGCGCCAGGTCAAGGCGCCGAAGGTCTATGTCCGCGATTCGGGGCTGCTCCACTCATTGCTCGACCTGCACACGCAGCGCGACATCGAAGGGCATCCGAAGCTGGGTGCGTCCTGGGAGGGGTTCGTGATCGAACAGATCGTGCACCAGCTCGGGGCGGGCCCGGATGAAATCCACTTCTGGCGCACGCACACCGGCGCCGAACTGGACCTGCTGATCGTGCGCGGCGGGCTAAGGCTGGGTTTCGAGATCAAGCGCACGACCGCCCCGACGCTGACGCCCTCCATGCGCATCGCCATGCAGGACCTGGGGCTCGCTTCACTCACCGTGGTGCACGCGGGAACACAATCGTTCCCGCTTGCCAGGAACATGCATGCGGCAGGAGTTGCGGACTTGGGGAAGGTACTGAAGCCGCTGGTCACCTGACCACGATCGTGAGTCAGCTCAGCCAGTTCTCCACATCGAGGTTCGGCACACGCCGGAACTCGCGAACCTTCCCGGTGACAAGCGTCCGTCTCAGGGCAAGCGCGTGCGCCGCGATCAGCATGTCGTTGGGTCCGATCGGGGTTCCGTGCTGCTCCAGCCGGGCACGAATAGTCGCGTAGTGGCGATCCGCGCCGGGTGCAAGGGGCAGCACCTCGATGCTCCCAAGCAGCGCTTCGATTCTTGCCGTCAGCACAGCGGAGCGCCGTTTGCCCGCGCCGAAGCGCAACTCGCAGGCGACCACGATGCTGGTGCAGACCCCGTCTTCGCCCGCCCGCGCAATCGCCGCGGCAACCGGGCCCGACGGGCGAACGAGCAGATCCGAGAGGATGTCCGTATCGAGGAGGTAGCCGGCCGCCGCCACGTCAGAGCGGGACCCGCTCCGCGAGCCGCAACTTCTCGTCGACGTCCGGGAATCGGACCGCAAGCGGCTTCCAGGTCGCGACCAGCGCGAGCAGCGATCCCCGTCTGGCGGGCTCGATCACCAGGCGCTCGCCGTCCTTTCGCATGAGCGCATTGCGTCCCGGCAGCTCGAACTCGCGCGGAATGCGCACCGCTTGGTTGCGCCCATTGCGGAACAGGCGAACCTGGCGCTCCGCGGGGCGTGTGGCTTGTTTTGGCATATATCTGGCCTATGCTAACACGGCCAATGCGTCGACGGCGATAAATGCACCGCGACCGTCAGTCTATGGCTTGATGGGTTCGGGCAACGTCAGCGTGACGGGGAATTGGCTGACTGTTTTCCGTCCAGTCCGGTCGAAGTACTGCACGGCGCCGGACTCGAAGACCAGCCAGACCTCGTTCGCGCCGGCGGCGAGGTACGCGTGCGTTTTCTCCTGCAGCTCGACCTCCGTGTTGGATGCCAAGACCACCTCGATGCAGAGCTCCGGTGCACGCGGACACGGGGTCGCATCACCGTGGGCCCGCAGGAAATCGTTCGACGCCCAGGCCACGTCGGGTACTCGAACACCGATCTCCGTGAGTACCGGACATTCCACGAGCACCTCGCCCGCCTGGAGTTGTCGCTCCAACTGCACGGTGATTCGCCCTTGAATACGTGCATGCCACGTAGTCGCGGGGCTCATCTCGATCTTTCCCCATACATTGAGCTCGATCTTGTACGGCAGATTCCGCAAGCAGGGGTCGTTCATGACCTCGGCCCAGCGAAAGGCGAGCGCTTGCGGCGTGGCGACGTTGCCCATATCCGGATTCAGCCAGGTTCCATTGATGCGAATCGTACACCGATCGCCCCGCCTGCCGATTAGATCTCCCGCTCCGCCCTTCTTCGCGTCGAGCGCTTTCGCCGGATGCCGCGGATGTGCACGCGCACCGTGTGAATGGAGAGCTTCAGCTCCTCGGCGATCTGCTTGTCGAGCAGGCCCCGGCGCAGCAGCATGAAGACCTTGCGCTCCTTGGGCGAGAGCACGGTGCCGCGCGGGAAGGCCTCGCTCGCGCGCACGTAGCAGCCCTTGCCCGTGTCCCAGAGCCAGCCCAGCTCCTTCTCGGCGTCCAGGCCCGGAAGCTCCTCGAGCGCGCGAACCAGTTGCTCGGGCTCGATGCTCTTCGGAATGAACGCGTGCGCACCGAGCT
>JANNTZ010000209.1:0-4382 GCA_031394595.1 Acidobacteriota bacterium | reverse complement strand
CGCCGGCCGCCCGCTCGACGTGCTATTCGCCGGACGTCCGGCCGACGGCACGCGCTCGGCGCTCGTCTGGGACGGCGAGTGGCAGGTCACCCACGACGTCTTTCTCGACATGGGGATCGCCTTCGCGCTGGTCCTGGTGCTGATCTACATCCTGGTGGTCGGCTGGTTCGAGTCGTTCCTGGTGCCGCTGGTGATCATGGCGCCGATTCCGCTGTCGCTGATCGGCATCCTTCCCGGTCACTTCCTGTTCGGGGCGTTCTTCACCGCCACCTCGATGATCGGCTTCATCGCCGGCGCCGGCATCATGGTCCGCAACTCGATCATCCTGGTCGACTTCATCGAGCAACGGGTCCGTCAGGGGATGCCGGTCGAGGAGGCGGTGGTCGAGGCGGGGGCGGTCCGCTTCCGGCCGATGCTCCTGACGGCCGCTGCCGTCGTCGTCGGATCGTTCGTCATCCTCTTCGATCCGATCTTCCAGGGACTGGCGATCTCCTTGATGATGGGAGAGGTGGCGGCCACCCTGCTGAGCCGGTTCACCGTCCCGGTCCTCTACCACCTGGTGGCCCGGCGGCGACCGGCGCCGGCGGCAGCCGCCGTCTGAGCGACGGGGTGCTATGCTGCCCTTCGTGAGACGCGACGATCTTCGGGCCCAGGGCGACAAGGACCTCTTCGGCCGCCTGATGGCCGATCGGGACGTGATCGGGGCGATCGAGCGGGTCGATCGGGAAGCCGAGGAGGTCGGCGCCCGGCGGCAGCTCCTCGGCACTGCGCTGCGACTGACCCCCGAGATGGCGCCGGACATTCACGCCATCCTTGACTCCTGCCGATCCACTCTCGGGCTCGAAGCGCCGCTCGAGACCTACGTCTTCCCCTCCCCGGTCTTCAATGCCGCCGCCGTGCGACCCGAGCGCGGGCTGGTGTTCATCCTGCTGTCGTCCGGTCTGCTGGAGGCGTTCGAACCGGACGAACTCCGGTTCGTGGTCGGCCACGAACTGGGGCACCACCTGTTCGAACACCACCGCCTGCCAGTCGGCGCGCTCCTCGGGGGCAAGGCATTGCCCGGACCGGGTCTGGCGCTGCGGCTGTTCGCGTGGCAGCGCTACGCGGAAATCTCCTGCGACCGCGCCGGGCTGGTCTGCGTCGGCGGTCTGGAGGCGACGGCGCGCGGTCTGTTCAAGCTGGCCTCCGGGCTGCGCGGCGGGCGCGTGCGGATCATCATCGAGCAGTTCCTGGCGCAGGCGGGCGATCTGCGCGACGAGGTCGGCCGGATGGCCCGGGCCGACGAACCGGCGCGCAGCGACTGGTTCGCCACCCATCCCTTCAGCCCGCTACGTCTGCGGGCTGCGGAGTTGTGCGCCCGGTCCGAGATCGCCACGCCCGGTGGTTTGCCGCGCGCCGACCTCGAGGCCCAGGTTCAGGAGCTGATGGTGCTGATGGAACCGAGCTACCTGCACGAGAAATCCGAAATGGCGGAGACCATGCGCCGGTTGCTTCTCGCGGGGGCGGTGCTCATCGCCTCGGTCTCCGGAACGATTGACGCCCAGGCGATCGAGACGCTCGAGGGTCTGCTGGGTCCCGGATCGATCCCGCCGGTGCTCAAGCCCGAAATCCTGCGCGCCGATCTGCCGGACCGGATCGCGGCGACGAACCGCGCGGTCCCGCCGCTCCGGCGGGCGCAGGTGGTCCGCGACCTCTGTGTCATCGCCCGCGCCGACGGTCGCGTGGACCAGAAGGAGATGGCGTTGTTGTTCGAGATCGCGGCGGCCGTCGGTGTCGACCGCGACCTGGTGGCCTGCACGGCGGGGATGAAGCGGCCGCGCTGATCGGGCCCGGCGGTCACGCCCGGCCCCCTGGAAGGAGGAACGAAACCATGAGGACCTCGCGGTTGTTCCGAACCCTGACGGCGGCGTTCGTCGCCGCCATGGTGTTTCTGCCGGCGGCGGCGGAACCGGTGTCCCTTCCGGCCCGGGCAGAACCGGTACCGACGCGGCTGACGGTCCGGGTGCTGAGCAAGGACGCGAAGTTCATCGGCACGACGATGGGCGGCGTGCGGATCACGATCCGGGACGCCGACAGCGGCGAGCTGCTCACCCAGGGGATCACCCGTGGCGGGACCGGCGACACGCAGAAGATCATGAAACAGGACTGGAAGCGCGGCGCGCCGCTGGCGACACCGGACGCGGCCGCGTTTACCGCCACCATTGCACTGGAGGCGCCACGTCGGATCGAGGTGGTGGCGACCGGTCCGATCGGCCAGCCGCAGGCGACGGTCCGGGCCTCGGTGACCCACTGGATCATCCCGGGCCGCCACATCGATCAGGGGGACGCCCTGACCCTGGTGATGCCCGGGCTGGCCCTCGATGTCCTCGATCCACCGGCTCACACGCGCATCGCCGGGATCCCGGCATCGGTCACCGTGCGGGCCAACCTGGTGATGCTCTGAGGCTGTCCCGTGGAGCCCGGCGGGCTCTGGGACAGCGGGCGGTTCGAAGTGAAGGCGCTGATCACGAAGGACGGCGAGCCGGCCGGCGAGGTCGCGCTGACGTACGCCGGCAAGACGAGCCTGTTCGAGGGCAGGGTGACGTTCGCCGCCGCCGGGGTTTACGGGCTGACGGTCTTCGCCTTTGACCCGACCAATGGGAACACCGGGGTCGATGCCACCACGATCGTTGTCGCGCCCTGAATCGCACTACCTGCACGGCACCACGCCGAGCGAGCAGCAGCGGCTTGCTGCCCTCAACGATCTGATGAACAATCGCTCGCTCGCCGCACTGTCGCTGCGCGGCGGGGAGCGGATCCTCGAGCTGGGAAGCGGGCTCGGCCAGTTCGCCCGCGCCATGGCGAGGGCCGCCGGCCCGCGCGGCCGGGTGGTCGCGGTGGAGCGCAGCCGCGCACAACTGGCGGTTGCGCGCGTGCTGGCCGCCCGGACCCGCGAGGGGGCACGGATCGACTGGCGGCAGGGCGACGCGAACCATCCCCCGATCCGCCCGGCGGAGCGGGGGCGCTTCGACGTGGCCCATGCCCGTTTCCTGCTCGAACACCTGCCGGAACCGCTGCGAGTTGTCCGAGGCATGGTGCGCGCCGTCCGGCCCGGCGGGCGCATCGTCCTGGAGGACGACGATCACGACGTCCTGCGCCTCCACCCCGAGCCGACCGGCTTCGACCGGTTGTGGCGCGCCTACATCGCCCTGTTCGAGGACCTCGGCAACGATCCGTACGTCGGCCGGCGTCTGGTGTGGCTGCTGCGGCGGGCCGGGGCTCGTCCGCGCGGCTGCACCTGGATCTTCTTCGGGTCATGCGTTGGCGCGCCCGATTTCCCGACGCTCGCCCGCAACCTGATCGGCGTGATCCGGCCGGCGGTGCCGGCGATGGTGAAGAGGGGGCTCATCGACACCGCAGCGGCGGCCGCGGCACTGCGCACCATGCACGCCTGGACGCGGCGTTCCGATGCCTCTCTCTGGTACAGCATCTGCTGGGCCGAGGGAATCCGCCCCGGCCGGCGTTAGAATCAGGCCGATGCTCACCTCCGCGCGCCGTAACGCGATACCTGGACAGGCTCCTGGCTGCTTCGCGCTGGCCGCGCTGATCGGGGTGATCGTAGCTGCCGCCCCCGCGCGCGCCATCGACCGCGACCTTTACAAGGACCTCAGGTCCCGGTACGAGGGAATGACACTCCGGCTGCGGATCGACCTCAAGGTGGCGACCCAGTCAACCTTCCCGAACCGGATCGGCCTTGACGGGGTCGGTTACGGGCGCGAAAGCGCCCCGGTGCTGTTCGGGAAGCTCGAAAACGTCTTCATCGATCGGATGACCAGCGAAGGGGGGACCCGTCTCGGGCTCACCGTGTACCGGAGCGAGGAGGAGTCGATCCGCACCCGTGCCATGGCGATCCCCCAGCCGGGCATGGCGAACCCGAATCTCGGGCGGACGATGGCCGCCTTCGCGGCGCAGGACAGCACCAGCCTGGTCCTGGAACTCAAGGCCTCGAAGAAGGACCCGCAGGGACAGCTTGCGGAGATCGAGACCCTGCTCGATCGCGTCTTCTACCGCAGCGACCCGACGCACGAGGAACTGGTCGATTTCGTCCGCACCCACGCCGGTTGGCCGCTGGCCCGGCTGCGCACGCTGACCGGGTTGCCGGTGGAGCAAATCCGCGCCATCCAGCAGGAACGCGCCCTGCAGCAGGAAGCCGCGGCGCCCGCCCGAACGCCGCATGGGTCCTGAATCCAGCCGCGGCCCCGCGCCACGGGGTCGGCATCCGGCCGACCGCTACTCGAACTGGACGCGGACGAAGTGCCGCTTGCCGACCTTGATCAGGTGGGATTGGCCGGCGACGGCGGGGATCTCGCGCGCCGGATCGGACAGACGATCGCCGTCGATCG
>JANNTZ010000198.1:0-1523 GCA_031394595.1 Acidobacteriota bacterium | reverse complement strand
CGAATTGCAGGGCACCAGCTCGGACCAGGTATTGCAGATGCCGATCACCGGCCGCCCGTCGAACTGGTCGTGCGGGATGCCGCGGTTCTTCATCCAGCTGCGGTAGATGAAGCCGTAGATATCCTGCCGGGCGAACCAGTTCGCGGAACGCTGCTTGAGCGGATTCTTTTTCATCTAGTAGGTCGCCCTTCCGCCGGAGATGTCGAATACGCCGCCGGTGCTGAACGAGCAGTCTTCGCTTGCCAGCCAGCAAACGAGCGCGGCGATCTCCTCCACCTTGACGAAGCGTCCCATCGGGATTTTCGAGAGCATGAACTTGGCGAATTCCGGTGTTACCTGATCGAGGATCGCGGTCTGCGCCGCCGCCGGGGTCACGCAGTTCACCAGCACGCCGGATTGCGCCAGCTCCTTGCCGAGCGCTTTGGTGAACGCGATCAGCCCGCCCTTGGCGGCGGCGTAGGCGGCGGCGTTCGGGTTGCCTTCCTTGCCGGCGATCGAGGCGATGTTGACGATGCGGCCATAGCCTGCCTTCACCATGTGCGGCACGACGGCTCGGCAGCACAGGAACGGGCCGTTGAGGTCGATCCGGATGACCCGTTCCCATTGCTCGATCGGGTAGTCGACGACCGGCATGGCGGGCCCGGCAATGCCGGCGTTATTGACCAGGATGTCGATCCTGCCGAGCTGATTCAGCGTGCTCTTCAATGCACCCAGAATCGAGTCATTGCTCGCGACATCCACTTTGCCGGGCCCCTCCAGATCCCAGATCGCCACCTTGGCGCCGGAGGACTCCAGCCGCTTGACGATGGCCGCGCCGATGCCCTGCATGCCGCCGGTCACGACGGCGGTTTTGCCCTTGAAATCCAGTTGGTTCATGTCACCCCTTTGCTGCCCGGATGATAAGCGAAGTGATAAGGCAGCGAACCCGCGAATGATAGCTTTGCGCGATCATCACAGGCGGTAGAACCTCGCCGCATTGTCGTGAAACAGCTTGCGTTGGTCGGATGCTGATAGCGCCGCGGTCATTCGCTTGGATCGCCTCGACGCCGCGCTCGCGCGCGCGTGCATGTCGTAGTGGGGGGTGAGGCGTGCAGCGGGCGCCCGCAGGTGCACCGCATTGATGAGCGACACCGGTGCTTCGAGCAGCCGCGCCCAGCTCACCAGCGCCACCAGCAGGCTCGGCTGATCGCCGTCCACCAGAGTGCAGACCAGTCCGGCGGCTGCGGCCTTCGCCTGGAGGATGGGGCCCACGACGCGATCGGCGACGGCGACGAGATCCAGGCCCAGAGCGCGGCCCGAGCGGAACAGGAACGAGCGGCCGAACTCGCCCGCGCCCGCAAGGCCCACGCGCAGGCGACCGCTCCGATGCCCGGACACTAGAGTGTCGTAGTTCACTCGGTGGTTCCTCCAAAATTTTGGAACGGCGATCGTCTGCGAACGGCCACATTACCCCGAAAAAGGCGAGTCGGTCGTGATGGGCGGAGCGCTTGCACTGCGTGGGACTGGTAGCAACCGGCTGGTCG
>JANNTZ010000018.1:0-2072 GCA_031394595.1 Acidobacteriota bacterium | reverse complement strand
CAAGGGGATCGTCCTGTACGGCAGCGACGCGCAGAAGAAGCGCTGGCTGCCGGCCGTCGCGAAGGGGGACCTCCTGGCCGCCTACGCCCTCACCGAGCCGGAGGCCGGCTCGGACGCCGGGGCGCTGAAGTCCCGCGCCGTGTGGGACGCGCAGCGCCAGGTGTGGGTCCTGGACGGGGCCAAGCGGTTCATCACCAACGGAGGGTACGCGGGCCTGTTCACCGTGTTCGCCCGCACCGAGATCGACGGCGAGGACAAGATCAGCGCCTTCATCGTCACGCGCGACCTCCCCGGCGTCTCGACCGGCAAGGAGGAGGACAAGCTCGGCCTCAAGGGATCGTCCACCACCGACCTGTACCTCGAGAACGTGCCGGTGCCGAAGGACAACCTGCTCGGCGAGCCGGGGCGCGGCTTCAAGTACGCGATGGAGATCCTCAACGACGGCCGGGTGTCGCTCGCCGCCGGCGCGGTCGGCGCGTCGCGCGAGATGATCGACCGGGCGGTGGCGTATGCCAAGGAGCGCCGTCAGTTCGGTCACCCGATCGCGGAGTTCGAGATGATCCGCGGCAAGGTGGCCGAAATGGTCACCGGCACCTACGCCGCCGAGAGCATGGTCTACCTGACCACCGGGCTGGCGGCGCGGGGCGGTGTCGACTACTCGATCGAGTCGGCGCTGGCGAAGATCTTTTCCTCCGAGAACGCCTGGCGGGTGGTCAATCATGCGGTGCAGATCGCCGGCGGCAACGGCTTCATCCGCGAGTACCCGTTCGAGCGCTACCTGCGCGACTGCCGGATCAACATGATCTTCGAGGGGACGAACGAGATCCTGCGGGTGTTCGTGACCCTGGCCGGCGTGCAGTGGCTGGGCGAGGAGCTCAAGAAGGTCGGCCGGGCCCTGCGCGATCCGATTTCCCAGATCGGCGTCCTGTCGGACTACGCGGCGCGCAAGATCCGCCAGGCGATCACCGACGAGCAGTTCCCGGGGATCGCGAAGCCGCTCGAGAAGACCGCCCGGCGCGCCGCTCACTATGCCGAGACCCTCGCCGCGACCGCCGAGCAGGCGCTGCGGACCCACGGCAAGGGGATCGTCGAGGCCGAGTTCGTCCAGGATCGGCTGGCGGAGGCGGCGGGAGACCTCTACGCCCTGGTCGCCTGCCTGTCGCGCGCCAACACCCGGATCGCCGAGGTCGGTGCCGGGGCGGCGCGCCGCGACATCCTCCTGACCCGCACTTTCGGCAACGCCGCCTGGCGTCGCATCCGCCGCAACCTCTACCAGGTCGCGCACAACCAGGACGCCAACCTCCGCAAGGTCAGCGACCTGGTCTACGAGCAGGGCGGGTACGGTCTATAATCGGCTCATCCTGATTTCAGAATCCAGCCCGTGGACCCCACGGGCAAGGAGGGTGTGTCGTGCGGATCGTCGTGCTGGGCGGCGCGGGGATCATCGGGCGGGCGATCCTGAAAGACCTCGCCGATGACCGCGAGGTGAAGGAGATCGTCGTCGCGGACCTCGACTTGGAAGGGGCGAGGAAGGCGGTGGCCGGCTCGGGACGGCCCGGCGTGACCGCGGCGCGCGCCGACGTCACCGACCATGCGGCCCTGGTGGCGCTGCTGAAGGGGGCCGGCGCCGTCATCAACTCGGTGCAATACAACTTCAACCTGCCGGTGATGAAGGCCTGCCTGGAGGCCAAGGTCCACTACGTCGACCTCGGCGGCCTGTTCCACACCACCCGCAAGCAGCTCGAGCTGCACGAGGAGTTCCGCCGGGCGGGAGTGACCGCCGTGGTCGGTCTCGGGTCGTGTCCAGGGGTTGCCAACGTCCAGGCGCGCGCCGTCGCCGACACCTTCGACACCGTCGAGTCGATCCGGATCTACAACGGCGCCACGCCCGATCAGGGCGACTCGCTGGCGTGGGCCTATTCGATCCAGACGATCTTCGACGAGATCACCCTGCCGCCGGTGGTGTTCCGCGGCGGCAAGTTCGAGGAGACGGCGCCGCTCGGGGAGGAGGAGTTCTACCGCTTCCAGGACCCGATCGGCGTCGCCAAGACCCACCTGTCGCTGCACTCCGA
>JANNTZ010000154.1:0-5336 GCA_031394595.1 Acidobacteriota bacterium | reverse complement strand
ATCGCCTCGACGCGCCGCTCCCGCCGGGCGGCGAGACCGAGGTGGTCTTCGACCTGGCGATGCGCAACCGCGGCTTCGTCAACAACGGCGCCATCACCAACCTGGTGTTCAACGGGACCTTCTTCAACAACTACGACTACTTCCCGCACCTCGGCTACTCGAACAACTTCGAACTGACCGACCCGAACGAGCGCCGCAAGCGTGGCCTGCCGCCGGTTCAGCGCCTGCCGAAGATCGACGACGCCGACGCCCGGCTCAGCAACTACGTCTCGAACGAGGCCGACTGGGTGCACTTCGAGACCACGGTCAGCACCAGCCCCGACCAGATCGCCATCTCGCCGGGATACCTCCAGAAGGAATGGCAGGAGAACGGACGCCGCTATTTCCGCTACAGCATGGACGCACCGATCTTCAACTTCTACTCGTACCTCTCGGCACGCTACGCGGTGCAGCGCGACCGCTGGAACGACGTGGCGATCGAGATCTATTACCACCCGGACCACCCGTACAACGTCGACCGGATGATTCTGGGGGTCAAGAAATCGCTGGATTACTTCACCACCCAATTCGGACCGTACCAGCATCGCCAGGTGCGCATCGTCGAGTTCCCGCGCTACGAGCGATCGGCGCAGGCGTTCCCGAACACCATCCCGTTCTCCGAGAGCATCGGTTTCATCGCCCGCCTCGACGAGGACCCCGACGCGATCGACTACGTCTTCTACGTCACCGCCCACGAAGTGGCGCACCAGTGGTGGGCGCACCAGGTGATGGGCGGCAACGTGCAGGGAGCGACGCTGATGTCCGAGACCATGGCGCAGTACTCGGCGCTCATGGTCATGGAGAAGGAGTACGGCCGCGACAAGATGCGGCGCTTCCTGAAGTACGAGCTCGACTCGTATCTGCTGGGACGCGGCGGCGAGCGGATCGAGGAGCTGCCGCTGTTCCTCGTCGAAAACCAGCCGTACATCCACTACCGCAAGGGGAGCCTGGTCATGTACGCTCTGCGGGATTTCGTCGGCGAGGAGCCACTCAACCGCGCCCTGGCGGCGTACGTCAAGGCGGTCGGCTTCCAGGAACCGCCCTACACCTACTCGGTGGAGTTTCTCGATTTCATCAAGCAGGCGGTCCCGCCGGATCGCCTGGCGATCCTGGACGATCTCTTCCGCCACATCACCCTGTACGAGAACCGCGCCACCAAGGCGACCTGGGCGAAGCGCGACGATGGCAGGTACGCCGTCCGTCTGGAGGTCGCGTCGGCGAAATTCCGGGCTGACGGATCCGGCAAGGAGACCCCCACCCCCGTGGACGACTGGGTGGACATCGGGGTCTTCGGCGCGAAGGAGAAGGGCGGGCCGAGCGAGGGGAAGCTGCTGTTCCTCGAGAAGCGCCGCGTCGGGAAATCCGAGGACGTCATCGAAGTCGTCGTCGACGAGGAGCCGCGCAAGGCCGGTATCGACCCATTCAACAAGTTGATCGACCGCAACCCGGAGAACAACCTGATCGCGGCCTCGGCCGGCTCCGGCCCTGGCGCCATCGCCTCGCACCAGGAGGAGCACGCCTCACAGGAGCAGCCGACCCTCACGCCGTGAGCGACGCAGCGCGCGCCGCGCACCGCCCCCTCGGAACGCTCCGTCAGTCGAGGCTCATCATCCAGAGATCGGCCTCGGGCGACTCGACGTTCATGTAGATCTGCTTCCCGTCGGAAGCGATGGCGATCTCTCCCAGCAGCGAGGATCCGTCGAGAGTGAGGATCTCGCTCGACTTCTTCGTCCCGACATCCAGGAGACGCAGACTCGCCCGGTCTGTGAAAAAGACCTTCTGGCTGTCATTGAGCCACCGCGCGAGCGACCCCGGCCCCGTGAGCCGTTCGTAGGATCGGGTCTTGAAGGAATACTGCAGGATCCAGCTGGACCCATCCTCCGTCCTGACATTACAGGCGAGCGCCGTGGAATCCGGCGACCAGGCAACCTGGTCGATCTGCTCAGAGGCCAGCAGTCCGGACCACTCCGGCAACGCGGCGGCCTGCTGACCCGCCCAAGGTCGCGTCGCGTCCAGCGTTTCCACGCGCGTCGGGTCCCCGGTCACCAGAGCCAGCATTTTCCCGTCCGGCGACAACGTCGGATAGATTTCCGTGCGCGAGGGAGTGTCGGTGATCTGGGTGAGTCCCGAACCATCGCGTCCCACCGTCCAGACGTCGTAGTTGCCGCTCCGGTTCGAGTAAAAGAAGATTGTCCTCCCGTCCGGGGCCCAGCGTGGAACGCGGTCCCGGTGCGGGTCGTCGGTCAACTGTCGGAACCCCGACCCATCGGCCCGCATGACGCAGATGTCATCCTGCACGGTCCGGCACCAGAGGGTCAGCCACTCGCCATCGGCGGAGACGTCCACGCTCAGGAACGACCGCGATCCCTGCGCCAGGGTCGCGGGCTGCCCGGTGATCCTACCCCTGACGGGATCGAAGGATACTTTCCGGACATTGCTGGTGTCGGCGCGGGCCACGAAGACCATGCGCCGACCGTCCCGGGCGATGGAGAGGTTCCCCGCGAAGGAGGCCGGGGCGGTGACCGGTTCAGGCGGGCCGAGAGGGCGACCGGAGGCTTCATCGATCGGAATTCTCCAGAGGTTCATGCTGCCGCCGCGATCGCTGGAGAAATAGATGTAACGGCCATCGGGCGACCAGACCGGGCTCCAGTCGGTCGCCGGGTCGTTGGTGACCGGCACGGGATCGCCGCCTTTGACCGGAAGCGTCCAGAGGTCCCGCTGACCATCGAGATTGGCCCAGTAGGCGACCCGAAGCCCGTTCGGTGACCAGGCCGGCTGGACCGCATCCCCCGTTGGCCACTGTCGCTTCACTCCAGAGGAGGCGTCAGCGACCCACAACCGGCTTTCGGTTGAACGCTGGTACGGACTGACGACCGCCTCGGTGGCCCAGGCGATCTCCCGGCCGTCCGGAGACCAGGCCGGGTCATGCCCGGAGTCGGTCAGCCGCCGGACCGATTCGCCCGTCGCCCCCATGACGAAAATCCCGCCGCCCTCGCGCTCCGATCGGAAGGCGATCCACTCGCCGTCCGGCGAGAACGCCGGCTTGGTGTCGTCGGACGGGGAATCGGCGGTCAGGTTGATCGCGCGCGCGCCGCCGATTCTTTGAAAGTAGATGTCCCAGTTGCCGGATGCCCGGCTGGAATACACGACCGATTTGCCGTCGGACGACAGGCTGGGGGACAGCTCCTCGCCGGAATCGAGGGTGATGCGGGTGAACGTGAGGCGCGGGGCCGCGGGCTGCCCGATCTCCGCGGCGGGACGGCCACGCAGCGCCAGCCAGGCGGCCGCGCCCACCCCGAGGGCGACCACCGCGGCGACCATGCCGATGACGCGGGCGCCGGTTCGTTTTCGGGTGACGGCGGCCTGCACCGGCCCGCTGCCTCTTGCCTGGATCGTCCCTGTTTCGATCCTTTTCTTCAGCCGCCGGAGGTCGACGACCAGCTGGTCGGCGTGCTGGTAACGCTCGGCGGCGTCCTTTTCCATGCACTGCTGGATGATCCGATCGAGATCCTCCGGCACGGCGGGGTTGGCCTCGACCACGGGCGGCGCCGGGTCCCGGATGATCGCCGACAGCGTGTCGGTCACGGTCCGTCCACGGAACGGCACCCGGCCGCTCGCCATCTGGTACAGGGTGACCCCGAACGAGAAGATGTCGGTGCGGACGTCGACGACTTCGCCGCGCGCCTGCTCCGGAGACATGTAGGACGCCGTCCCCAGGATTCTCCCCTCCCGCGTCATGTCGCCGGAGATCGTGTGCAGGCGGCTGAGCGCGCTCCCGGGCTCGTCCCTCTCGTCCAGAAGTTTCGCCAGGCCGAAGTCGAGGATCTTCACGCGGCCGTCCGGCGTCACGACGATGTTGTCCGGTTTGAGGTCGCGATGGATGACGTGCGCGGCATGCGCTTTCGCCAGTCCCTCCGCAACCTCGATCCCGATCCGCAGCGCCTCCTTGACCGGCAGCGGCCGTCCGCCGATTACCTCCGTCAGCGTCCGCCCCTCCACCAACTCCATGGCGATGAACACGACACCGTCGGCCTCGCCGATCTCGTGCACGGTCGCGATGTTGGGATGGCTGACCGCCGCGGCGGCGCGCGCCTCGCGCAGGAACCGCAGCCGTCGTTCCTCGTCGCCGACCAGTTCGGGAGGGAGGACCTTCAGCGCTACCGGGCGGCGCAGTTGTTCGTCCTCGGCCCGGTAGACGATACCCATGCCGCCTTCGCCGATTTTCTCGATGATGCGGAAGTGAGAAAGCGTTCGCCCGATCACGCGATAAGCCTCACAGGGAAAGTCCGGAGCGGCATTCTAGCGCAAGTGGCCTGCCCCCCCCCGGCCCGCCCGCTGGCGTTCTCACGCCTGCTGCCGCAGGCCCCCACCGGCGCCCGAGGGTCAATTCCAGTGCTTCAACCGCGGCCACATCTCGCGCAGCGGCATGCGCAGGCCGCGGCAGAGGTGGATCGGGCGGTTCTCCTCCGCCATCCCCCACGGGTGGAAATGCCGGCCGGCCTCCTCCACCGATTCGAACACTTCCTCCAGGTCCTCCCGCTCGTCTTGCAGGACGATGAAGGTGTCGGCCTCGGTGTCGCCCGGGCCCCAGAAATAGTGCGTCTGGTGGGCGCTGATCGCTGCGGGCAGACCGTGGGCCGGGCCGAGCAGGTTGATCGCCCCGGCCTCCCCGTAGTTGTTGGCGAAGATGGCGGTGCGGGCCCGCTCGTCGGGCGGCAGCGCGTGGTAGATGCGGGACACCTCGGCGACCAGCTCCGGCCAGCCGAACTGGTCGCCGAGGAACTGTGGCAGCGGGCCGCTGTGATCGACTTCGGTCTTCGGCGGCGCGAGTCCGAGCGCCCTCTGGTATCCGACCAGGTTCCCGGGCGGCAGGATCGGCATCACCGCGGGGACCATCGCGAGGCCCGCGACCGCCGCGTACGACAGGACCGCGGCCCTCGGCCAGGCCTTCCGGACGCCGGGCGCGCAGTGCGCCAGCCACTCCTCGATCGCCACCGCGCCCGCAGCGAAGAGCACCGGGTAAATCGGTGACAGGTAGTAGTTCTTCGCCTTCAGCACGATCATCGTGACCAGGAGGACTAAGGTAGGTCCATCCGATCACCCGGAGCCGGCGCCCCCGGCCGGCCATGAGCGACACCAACCCGGTCAGCCAGACGGGGAACAACGCCGGGTTCAGGAGAAAGATCTGCTGGCCGAAGAATTCGAGCGGGTTGAGGGCGATGTTCTTGCCGGTCCGTCGGATGTTTTCCAGGCCTTCGAGGGTCGGGAAACCGTGTGTCGCCTGCCAGATCAGGTTG